>JACZWN010000057.1:0-9728 GCA_022572105.1 Pseudomonadota bacterium
CCTATATGGCGCAGCAGGATCTGCTCATGCCGTGGTTGACGGTGATCGAGAACGTGGTCATCGGCAGCCGACTGCGCGGCGCGCGTCCGGCCTATGAGCGGGCGCGCGAACTGCTCGACTCGGTCGGCCTCGCCGACCGCGCCGACGACTACCCGCGCGTCCTGTCGGGCGGTATGCGCCAGCGCACGGCGCTCATCCGAACCCTCATGGAAGACCGCCCCATCGTGCTCATGGACGAGCCCTTCTCGGCGCTCGACGCGATCACCCGCTACGAGATCCAGGCGCTGGCCGCCGAGCTGCTCGCCGGGCGCACCGTGCTATTGGTCACCCACGACCCGCTCGAGGCCCTGCGCATCGGCCACCGGGTCCAGGTCATGGCCGGCGCCCCGGCGCGCCTCGACGCGGCGCTGGAGCCGGCCGGCGCGCCGCCACGCGATCTGACCGATCCGGCCCTGCTGGTTCTGCAGGCGGAATTGCTCGAGCGCCTGAGCCGGGCCAAGGAGGCGGCGGCGTGAGTGGGGAAAAAAGGGCGTCACCACAGAGACACAGAGGCACAGAGGAACAAACAAGATAGAAGCACGAAGCCACGAAGACTCAAAAAGCACGAGGAAGGCGTTTAGCACGCGAAGCACGCAACCAAAAATACTCTTGGTGTCTTGGTGCCTTCGTGGTGAAAAACTTTTTTTGGTTCTCTGTGCCTCTGTGTCTCTGTGGTGAAAACCTAATCGTCGGCATCGAGAGCTTTGTCGGAAACACTGCACTAACTGCACGCGGAAATCACCATGAAGATCCTGCGCCCGGTGATTATCTTCCTCGGCCTGATCGCGGCCTGGCAGGCCGTGGTGCTCGCGACCGGGGCGCCGCACTATATCCTGCCCGGCCCGCTCGAGGTCGCGCGCGCACTGGTCGCGCGTTGGCCGGAGCTGCTCGGCCACGCCGGGGTGACCGCGACCGAGATCCTGCTCGGCCTGGCGCTCGGCATGTTTCTGGGCTGCCTGTCGGCGCTGGTCATCGCCACTTTCCCACCGGCGCGGCGTTGGCTGTTGCCGGTCCTGGTGGTCAGCCAGGCGATCCCGGTGTTCGCGCTGGCCCCCGTCCTGGTGCTGTGGCTCGGCTACGGCCTCGCCTCCAAGGTCGCCATGGCGACGCTCATTATCTACTTCCCGGTGACCGCCGCCTTCTTCGACGGCCTGCGCCGCACCGAGCCGGGTTGGCTCGACCTGGCGCGCACCATGGGCGGGAGCCGCACCGCGATCCTGCGCCACGTCCAGGTGCCGGCCGCCCTGCCCGCGCTGAGCTCGGGCATCCGGGTGGCGACCGCGGTCGCGCCCATCGGCGCCGTGGTCGGCGAATGGGTCGGCTCCGGCGCCGGCCTCGGCTACATGATGCTCCAGGCCAACGCGCGCATGCAGGTCGACGTCATGTTCGCGGCGTTGTTCGTGCTCGCGCTCTTCGCCGTCGCCTTGTATGCGGCGGTCGACGCGGGCTTGCGCCGGGCCCTGCCGTGGCAGGCCGAGAACGCCGGGCCGTAGCCGGGACGAGGAACTCACCACAGAGGCACTAAGGCACCAAGGCACCAAGGCACCAAGAAGGTCTGGTTTGCACGCTTCGCGCGCTCGACGACTTCATTTGTGATCTTTGTGCCTTTGTGTCTTGGTGGTGAAACTTTCTTGTTTTCCTCTGTGCCTCTGCGTCTCTGTGGTAGGAAATCTTCGCGCCTCCCAACTGGGCGGAAACGATATGGATGATGACCTAGTCATAAGCGCCATGAAGCACGAGACCGCCGAGCACTTCTCGCGCCGGGCCGAGGCCTACGCGGCCAGCCCCTCGCACGCGCGCGGCGCCGACCTCGACATCGTCGCCGAGTTCGCCGCGCCCGGGCCCGACGACATCTGCCTGGACATCGCCTGCGGGCCCGGCCACACCGCCTTGCGCATGGCCGAGACGGCGCGCCGGGTGATCGCCACCGACCTGGCGCCCGGCATGATCGAGACCGCCCGGCGCATGGCCGCCGAGCGCGGGCTGGCCAACGTCCTGGTCCAGTTCGCCGAGGCCGCCGCCCTGCCCTTCGCGGACGCGAGCTTCGATCTCGTCACCTGCCGCATCGCGCCGCACCACTTCCCCGACGTGCCCGGCTTCGTGGCCGAGGCGGCGCGGGTGCTCAAGGCGGACGGGCGCTTCGTGCTCGAGGACAGCCTGGCCCCGGACGATCCGGAAACGGCCGCCTTCCTGGAGGACCTGGAGAAGCGCCGCGACCGGACCCACGTCCACAGCCTGTCGGAGCGGGAATGGCGCGCCGCGATCGCCGGCGCCGGGCTGCGCATCGTGCGCGAAACGGTCTACGCCAAGGTCCACGATTTTGGCTCGTGGATCAGGCGTACCGGCCTTTCCGAGCCCGAGATCGCGGTGATCGAGGCCCATGTCCTGGCCGCGCCGCCGGCCGTGCGCGACGCCTTGTTCGACATCGCCGGGGGCGCGGTCCGGCACCTGCGCGACCGCAAGCTCATCCTTCGGGCGGAGCGTTAAACCCGACCACCCGACTTGTATCAGCGCGGCGCGAGCCGCCTGCGGTTGCCCCGGAACGCCGCTGGCGCGCCACCGGACCGGGACTGCTAGAGGCTTGCGTTGACCGGCGGTGGCGATATGATCCCGTCATGTACGGCTGCCGGATGGTGTGGGGTCCGGCACAGTCAAGAAAATCAATCAGGAGCGACGAGCTGCTGGAGAACCCCGAGGTCGGCCGCCTGTTCCTCGGCGGCTGAACCCGTAAGTCCGATCACACAAGAAACCTCGACGGGAGGTCGTTACAGCCATGCGAATGTCCGGCGAGTATCGGATCGAGGCGCCGCGCGAGGCGGTCTGGGCGGCGCTCAACGACCCGGAAGTCCTCAAGCAGGCGATTCCCGGCTGCGAGGAGATCGAGAAGGTCTCGGACACCGAGCTCGCGGCCAAGGTCACGATCAAGGTCGGGCCGGTCAAGGCCAATTTCAGCGGCGCGGTGACGCTCTCCGATCTCGATCCACCCAAGGGTTATACCATCAGCGGCGAAGGCAAAGGCGGGCCCGCGGGCTTCGCCAAGGGCGGGGCCAAGGTGCGCCTGGAGGAGGACGGCGCGGCGACCATCCTGCATTACGACGTCGAGGCCCGGGTCGGCGGCAAGCTGGCCCAGATCGGCTCGCGCCTGATCGACGCCACCGCGAAAAAGATGGCCAACGACTTTTTCGCGAGGTTCGCCGAGGTGGTCGGCGGCCCGGCGCCGGAAGAGGCCGCCGAGGAAGCCGCCGAGGAAGCCGCGCCCGTGGGCGCCGTGCGGCCGCTGTTCTGGGCCCTCGGCGTGGTCGCGATCGTGCTCGTTCTGTTGGCGATCTTCGGGCTGAATTGAGCCGCACCCGGATCGTTCGTAGGCGTTATACCAACCGCCCGCGATATTAGGCCGACGCGGCGCGGATGGCCACGGCGCGCGTGAATCTCTTGACCTGACCCCGGCGAGGCAACAAACTCGTCCCCTGTGAGATTGGTGCGCTTTGCGGGTGGCGCCCGGTTTCGCCTGCCCGCACGCATCGCTCCAATAAATTTCATTCCGGTCGGCGCGAAACCGGAAGAACCTGATGAGGGAGGCTTATCCATGCCAACCGTTTCCATGACCGTAAACGGTCAGCCGGCCGCGGGCGAAGTCGAAGGCCGCACGCTGCTCGTCGAGTTTCTGCGCGAGCACCTGCGGCTGACCGGCACGCACGTCGGTTGCGACACCAGCCAGTGCGGCGCCTGCGTGGTGCACGTCAACGGCAAGTCGGTCAAGAGCTGCACCATGCTCGCGGCCCAGGCCGACGGCGCCGAGGTCACCACCATCGAAGGCCTGGCCACGAACGGCGAACTGCACCCCATGCAAGCCGCCTTCAAGGAGCATCACGGGCTGCAATGCGGATTCTGCACGCCGGGCATGGTGATGAGCGCGGTCGACCTGCTCAACACCAACGCTAATCCGAGCGAGCGAGAAATTCGCGAATGGCTGGAAGGCAACATCTGCCGTTGCACCGGCTACAACAACATCGTCAAAGCGATTCAGGCCGCCGCCGGCCAGACGGGAGGCTAGAGCCATGACCGAGGGAACCGGAATCGGCGCCAGGGTCCGGCGCACGGAAGACAATCGCTTCTTGACCGGCAAGGGGCGCTACACCGACGACATCAACCGGATCGGGCAGGCGTACGCCTGCTTTCTGCGCTCGCCCCATGCCCACGCCAAGATCGACGGCATCGACACGGGTGCGGCCAAGAACGCGCCGGGCGTGATCGCCGTACTCACCGGCGATGACGTCGCCGCGGACGGGCTCGGCGGCATACCCTGTGGTTTCTCGCCGACCGGCACCCAGGCGCCGCAGAACGCCCCGCCGCGCCCGGCGCTGGTGCAAGGCAAAGCGTGTTTCGTCGGCGACCTGGTCGCCATGGTGATTGCGGACAACCTCAATCAGGCGAAGGACGCGGTCGAGCTGATCCAGGTCGATTACCAGGAACTGCCGGCCAACGTCGATCCGGCCAAAGCGACGGACCCGTCGACGCCGCGAATTCACGAAGCGGCCGAGAACAACCTGGTCGCCGAGTGGGGGATCGGCGACAAGGAGGCCGCGGACCAGGCTTTCGCCCAAGCGCATCATGTGACCAAGCTCGACCTGATCAACAACCGGCAGATTCCGAACGCGATGGAGCCGCGCTGTTCGATCGGCGAGCACGACGAGGCCAACGAGAGCTACACGCTTTACACGACCAGCCAGAACCCGCACGTCACGCGCCTCTTGCTGGCCGCCTTCGTCATGCAAATCCCGGAGCACAAGCTGCGCGTGGTGTCGCCCGACGTGGGCGGCGGATTCGGGTCGAAGATTCCTCACTACCCGGAAGAGGCCCTGGTCACCTGGTCGGCCAAGAAGGTCGGCCGGCCGGTCAAGTGGACGGCGGACCGCTCCGAATCGTTCCTGTCCGACACCCACGGCCGCGATCACGTCACCCGCGCCGAGCTGGCGTTGGATGAAAACGGCAAGTTCCTCGCTTTGCGCGTCCATACGGCGGCGAGCCTGGGTGCCTATCTGTCGACCTTTGGGGCGTTAAGCACCACCTACCTCTATGGGACCGTGCTGTCGGGTCCGTATGTCATTCCCGCCATCCACTGCGGCGTCACCATCGTGTTCACCAACACCGCGCCCATCGACGCCGAACGCGGCGCCGGCCGGCCGGAGGCGACCTACCTGGTGGAGCGCCTGGTCGAGAACGCGGCGCGCGAAATGGGCATCGACCGGGCCGATATCCGGCGCCGCAACTTCATCCCGGCGGATGCGTTCCCCTACCAGACGCCGGTGGTATTGGCGTACGACAGCGGCAACTACGACCCGATTCTGGACATGGCCTTGAAATCGGCGGACTACGCCGGCTTCGAGGCCCGCAGCGCGGACGCCAAGAGCCGCGGCAAACTACGCGGCATCGGCTTCTCCACCTACATCGAAGCCTGCGGGATCGCGCCCTCGAACGTTGCCGGCGCCATCGGCGCGGGGATCGGGCTCTATGAAAGCGCCGAGATTCGATTCGCCGTCACGGGCGCCGTAAGCGTCCATACCGGTTCGCACAGCCACGGCCAAGGGCACGAAACCACTTTCGCCCAAATCGTTGTCGACCGGCTGGGCGTACCGTTCGACAACGTGGAAATCGTCCATGGCGATACGGCGCGAGTCCAATGGGGACACGGGACCTACGGCTCCCGCTCGCTTGCGGTCGGAGGATCGGCAATTGCCGTGGCCTGCGACAAAGCCATCGCGAAGGGCAAGAAGGTCGCGGCCCACCTGCTCGAGGCATCGGCGGCCGATATCGAGTTCAAGGACGGGAACTTCACCGTATCGGGAACCGACAAAAGCAAGAGTTTCGGCGAAATCATCGGCGCGGCCATGGTGCCGCACAATTTCCCGCTCGACGAGATGGAACCCGGGCTCGATCAACGGGCGTTCTACGATCCGAAGAACTTCACCTTTCCGGCCGGTTGCCACATCTGCGAGGTGGAGATCGACCCGGACACCGGACGGGTCGCGGTCGTCAACTGGACCGCCGTCGACGATTTCGGCAAGATCGTCAACCCGATGATCGTCGAAGGCCAAATCCACGGCGGGATCGCCCACGGTATTGGCCAGGCGCTGCTCGAGAACTGCGTCTACGATCCCGAGACCGGGCAACTCGTTACCGGCTCGTACATGGACTACTGCATGCCGCGCGCCGACGACCTGCCGAACTTCAATCTCGGCTTTACCGAGACGCTCTGCCCGCACAATCCCTTGGGCGTCAAGGGCTGCGGCGAGGCCGGGGCGATCGCCGCGCCGCCCGCGCTGATCAACGCCGTCACCGACGCGATCGGCGTCGACATCGACATGCCGGCCACGCCGGAGAAGGTCTGGCGCGCACTCCAGTCGCGCGCCCAGGCCGCCGAGTAAGGGGAGGATAGAACGATGTACAACTTCAACTATCATCGGGCCGGTTCCGTCGAAGAAGCGGTCCAGCTCCTCTCCGGCGCCTCCGAAGGCACGCTCATGGGCGGGGGCATGACGCTCATCCCGGTGCTCAAGCAACGCCTGGCCAACCCCTCGGACGTCGTCGACATCGGCGGCATCTCGGCGTTGAGCGGGGTCTCCGAGGACGGCGGCAAGGTCGTCGTCGGCGCCACGACCACGCACGCGGCCGTGGCCTCCGACGCCACCGTCCAAGCCAAGATCCCGGCGCTCGCCGTGCTCGCCGAGAGCATCGGCGACGCCCAGGTGCGCAACCGGGGCACCATCGGCGGCTCGATCGCCAACAACGACCCGGCCGCCGACTACCCGGCCGCGCTGGTCGGCCTGGGCGCCACGATCCGCACCAACACGCGCGAGATCGCGGCCGACGACTTCTTCACCGGCCTGTTCGAAACCGCGCTCGGCGACAACGAAATCATCACCGCGGTCGCCTTCCCGGTCCCGGACAAGGCGGGCTACGCCAAGTTCCCCAACCCGGCCTCGCGCTATGCCGTGGTCGGGGTCATGGCGAGCCAGGGGCCGGCCGGCACGCGCGTCGCGGTAACCGGCGCGGGGCCATGCGTGTTCCGGGCCGCCGATATGGAGGCGGCGCTTTCGAGCAACTTCTCGGCGGAGGCGCTGTCGGGCATCTCGGTCTCGGCCGACGACCTCAATTCGGACATCCACGCTTCGGCCGAATACCGCGCCCACCTGGTGGGCGTGATGGCCCGGCGCGCGGTCGCCGCGGCCGGCTGACCGAAACCAAGCTTTCGCACTTCGGGCCGGGCCCTCTTCCGGGGGTCCGGCCCCTTTTACTCGGCCCGGCAACGCTCCTCTTGGTATAAGCTGGCCACGATCACCTGACACGCACCTGACACGCACCTGGGCCGGTCATGGGCCGCCGCATCGCCATTCTCGTCGCCCTGCTCCTCGGGCTCGCGCTCGCCGCGCTGTTCGGGTTCCGCACGGCCGTCGTCGAGCTGGTGATCGTGGACCGCCTGGCCGCCCGCGGCATCGTGGTCGGCGCGCTCGAGGTCGCGGAGATCGGCCTCGGCGAAATGCGCATCGAGGGCCTGCGCCTGGGGGCGCGGGACGAGTTGGCCGCGCGCGAGCTGCGCATCGCCTACGAACCCGGCGATTTGGTCCAAGGGCGGGTCGAGACCATCGCGATCGAGGGGCTGGTTCTCAAGCTCGACCTGACCGGCGATGCCCCGGTGCTGGGCAGCCTGCAGCCCCTGCTCGAAGGTGGCAACGGCGAAGCGCCTGGGTTGCTGCCGGCCATGGTCCTGAGCGGCGGCCGGATCGAGGCGAAAACGCCACTCGGCCCCTTGACCGCCAAGGTGGACGGCGAGGCCTGGTCCGAGGCTCCGGGCGCGATGGCGGCCGTGTTCGCGTTCCGACTGGAGGGCCGGCCGGGCTGGTTGGAGGGCGCCTTCGACGTGACGCGCTCACCCGACGGGACCGCGACCGGCACCCTGGTCCTCGAGGACGGCGCCCTGGCGCTGCCCGGCGCCGAGATCGGCGGCCTGCGCGGCGAAGTTACCTATGGCCTGTTCCCGGACCGGGCGCCGAGCATCGACGCCACGGTCTCGGCCGGGCGCATCGCGCTTCCCGGCGCGGCCTTCGAGGAAGCGCACCTGACCCTGCGCACCGCGGGCACGCGCGCGACCCTGGCGGCGCGCCTGAGCGGCGCGGACGGCCGCTGGTCGCTGGCGCTCACCGGCACGCTCGACGACTACCTGGGCGCCCCCGAGGCGCGCTTCGATCTGAGCGCCTTGGCCCAAGCCGGCGCCGCGCTCTGGCCGCTCTTGGCGCTGCCCGAACCGAGCGCCGGACGGGCCACGGCGCGCCTGACGGCGAGCGGCCGCCTGGCGCCGCTGTCGGAGTTGGGCGACGAAGGCTCGACGCCGGCTCGGTGGCTCGCGCGCGCCGTACTCGACGGCCACCTGGTGGCGGAACTCGCGGGCCTCGCCTACCCGGGCCGCGCCGAGGCGCTCAACGGCGATCTTCGGATCGACGGAGCGATCGAGGACGGCGTCGTAACGTTCCGCTTGCCCCATGCGGCGCGCTTGCAGGTGAACCGCCTCGACCCCGATTGGCTGCGCGGGATCGGCCTGCCGGACGCGGTGATCCCGCTCTTGGCGCCGGGCGCGACCCTCACTCTGGATGGGCGCGGTCGAGCGTCCGAAGCCGAGCTGACCGCGTCGTTCACGGCCCAAGTCTCCGCGCGCAATGGCGCGCGGGTCGAGGCCGCGTCCCGGATCCGGCTCGGCTTCGCCGAAGGCTTCGCGCTCAGCAACCTCACGCTCGCCAACCTCACGCTCGGGGACCTGCGGCTCGCGGCGCGCGCCATCCCCCTGCCCGGCCTGCACCTGCGCGAGCTTCGGGTGACGGGAGCTCTCGCCGGTACGCCGGACGCGCTGGCCGGCGACCTGGACGTGAGCCTGGAGGTGCGGGACGTCGCCCTCGAAGACCTGCGCGCGGCCAAGGCAACCGCCGCCCTACCCGTCTCGGTTCGGATCGAGCCGAATGGGTATTCGCTCAATCTGCGCGATGAGGGCCGCCTGTCCCTCGAAATGGCGGGCTATGGCGACAGGGTCCGCCTGGAGGCGCCCTTGCAAGCCACTCTGCGCGAGGCTTCGGCAACGCTCGCGCGGACCCTGGCGGGCGCCATCTCGCTTGAGCTCGAGGCCACGCTGGCGGTTGCGCCGGTTGCCCTCGTTCTGGCGCGCAAGGGGGGCGATGTCACGCTCCGGGTCGCGCCGGGCCCGATCGCGGTCGCCGCGACCTGGTCGCCGGACGCGCCGATCCGCGCCACGGCAAGCCTCGCCAGCACCACGCTGGTTCTGCCGGACCAGGAGATCGCCGTCGAGGGTCTCGCCGGGAGGTTCGATCTGGGCAAGCCCCCCGCGCGCATCCGGGCCGAGTTCACGCTCGGCGCGCTCGAACACCGCGCCGCGGCGCCGCTGTTCGCACCCCTCGCCGTGACCGGAACGCTGCTCGGCGACCGGGCCCTGGCGTTTTCGGCCGAGGCGCGCGCACCGGGCGGCGGCGCACGGCTTCGGGTTACCGGCAGCCATGACACGGCCACCGGCCGCGGCCGGGCCGAGATCGTTCTCGATCCACTCACCTTCGATCCCGGCGGGCTGCAACCGGGCGCGCTGGCCCCACCGCTGGCGGATCTGCGCGACGTGAGCGGCGGATTGCAAG
>JACZWN010000057.1:9738-15741 GCA_022572105.1 Pseudomonadota bacterium
GCAAGCAGACGCCGCGCTCGCCTGGGCGCCGGGGGAGTTGAGCGGCGCGGCCCGCCTGCGCCTGGACGACCTGTCGTTCGACAGCGACGCGGCCGCGGTGCAAGGGCTCGACCTCGACCTGCGCCTGGACCGGCTGTTCCCGCCCAGCAGTCCGGCAGGCCAACGCCTGAGCGTGCGGCGCATCGACCCGGGCGTGGCGCTCGACGATATCGACGTCCGGTTCCAGGTCCGGCCCGGCGCGCCGACCCGATTGGCGATCGAACGGGGCGCGCTGTCGGTGAGCGGTGGACGCTTGCTCCTGCGCGACCTGCTGGTCGACCCGGCGGCCGAGCGCCAGGACCTGACGATCGAGGTCGAAGGGCTCGCCCTGGCCGAGCTGTTCCGCATCCTCGACGTCGAGGGCCTGTCGGGCACCGGGCGTCTGTCGGGCAAGATCCCGATCGCACTGGTGGGCGAGACCGTGATCGTCGAGGCCGGCCGACTCGAGGCCGACGCCCCCGGCCGCTTGCGCTTCCGCTCCGAACAGGCCGCGCAAGCGCTAGCCGGCGCCGGCGAATCCGCCGATTTGATGCTGCGCGTGCTCCAGAACTTCCATTACGACGAGCTGTCGCTGGCCATCGACAAGCCGGCCGAAACCGATGCCCGCCTGGCCCTCGTTCTCCTGGGCAAGAATCCCGACGTATTGGACGGATACCCGTTCCGCCTCAACATCAATCTGGAGGGCGATATGGGCAAACTGGCCGAAGCTTTGCGCCAGGCCTACAGCCTGTCGAATCGCATGCTGCGCCGCGTTTGGCGTCCCGGGCCGTGATCCGTCCGGGGTCGAGTGAAATCGCGAATCACTGCTTGTCAGCACCGCCGTCCTTGGGCGAGCATGGAGCGCAGTTCGGACGGCGCCCGGTTTCCGTAGTTAAGAATTTGGCGTGTGCAAAATGCTATCGCCTATTCGAAGAAGGCATCATTGGTCGCTGTCATGAAATCGGAAATGACATCCCGTGACGTCACCGAGTTCTATCGCCAGATGGATTTGCTCGGTATTGAAATCTGGATCGATGCTGGCTGGGGCGTCGACGCCTTGCTGGGAAAACAGACTCGCACACACGTCGATCTGGACATTGTGCTCCGCAAGAAGGACCGTGGATCGGTGATCGAATTTCTGAGAAAACGGGGCTTCCGGGAGATACCGCGGGAAGACAGCAGACCGTGGAATTTCGTCATGGGAAACGGCGACGGCAAGGAGGTGGATTTTCATATCATCGTTCTTGATGATGAAGGCAATGGCCTCTATGGGCCGCCGGAGGCCGGAGAAGGTATGTATCCGGCAGATGCCCTTCAAGGGAGGGGAACTGTTGATGGCCTGCCCGTGAGATGCATATCACCCGAATTTCAGATCCGCTCGCACACCGGTTACGAATTTGACGAGACGGATGTCAAAGATGTGACTGCGCTAGCCCACAGGTTCGGCTTGGACATACCGCAAGAATATCTGAGTGTTTCTACAAAAGCAGATAAATGATAAGCGCTTCCTCATGTGCGGCACTGAAATGCGCAGCCGCCGGCGGCCCCCACGCAAAACAAGGGACAAGCACTGGCGGAGTCGGCTTCGGGTCCAGGCTGTGTCAAAACTCGGTATCGAGACCTTCCGCGCAATAATCGAATTTGGAAGGCAACGTAGGCGAATCATTATTGCGGCTGAGGCCAACTTATTGAATCATTATTTCGTCTCGGCCACCAAAAAAAGAGTTTCCACACAGCCTCAGCCACTTCCGGACATTCCTATCATCTAGAATTGATGATGTGCTAAACTGCAATCCTGTAGCAAATCGGACTGACCATACCCCAATCGACTCCAAGGTGGTTTGTGATGTCTGCCGACAATCCAACAACTGAACAAGTTCCTAGTTTCTGCGCCCTGTGCATCTCACGCTGCGGCGCGATCGCAACAGTCGAGAACGGCCGCTTTGTCGCCCTGAAGCCTGATCCGTCACATCCAACCGGCCAGGCGCTCTGCATCAAAGGAAGGGTTGCGCCGGAGCTTGTCTATCATCCCGACCGGTTACTTTACCCGATGAAACGAACGCGGCCGAAGGGCGATGCCGATTCCGGTTGGCAGCGGATCAGTTGGGATGAAGCACTCGACACGGTGGCGAAAAAACTGACGGAGCTGTCGGACCAGTATGGTCCCGAAACCGTCGCCTTCAACAACGCCTCTCCCTCCACCTCCGCCCTGTCGGATTCGGTGGACTGGATCCGTCGCTTGAGAAGGGCATTTGGCAGCCCCAATCATTCCATTTCGATGGAGCTTTGCGGCTGGGGTCGTTACCTGGCCAACCAATATTCTTTTGGGGTCGGGCTTCCCGCCGACTGTATGCCTGATTTAGAGAATGCCGGCTGCATTCTGTTCTGGGGGTATAACCCGACGGTGTCCCGGATCGCCCATGCCACGGCGACCGTGGCTGCACAGAAACGCGGTGCGCGGTTAATCGTCGTGGATCCGCGCCTGGCCGGGCTGGCGCGCAAGGCCGATCAGTGGTTGCGGGTCCGACCCGGCAGTGACGGCGCCCTGGCCCTCGGCCTGGCCCATGTGATGATCGACCGGGGATGGTACGATGAAGGCTTCGTGCGCAATTGGACCAATGGCCCACTGCTGATCCGCGCCGACAATGGACGGTTTCTTCGCGAACAGGATCTTGCCCGATCTGGTGCGGCAGAAAATTATCTGGCTTGGGACCAAACCGATGGGCGGCCGGTTGCCTATGACCCAAGTCTCGGCAGTTACGCAGCAGATAACTCGAAGCTCGCCCTATTCGGCAGCTTCGACATCGAGACCTTGCAGGGATCCGTTACCTGCCGGCCCGCTTTCCAGCTCACGACCGAACTTTGCGGCCGCTATGATCCAAAAGAAGTCGAAAGAATAACCGGCGTCGAGGCGGACCAAGTTATACGAACCGCGCAAATGCTGTGGGACGCGCGACCGGTCGCTTACATGGCCTGGAGTGGGCTTGAGCAACAATCCAACGCGACCCAGATCGCGCGGGCGATCGGCTTGGTTTATGCCCTAACTGGAAATTTCGATGCCAAAGGTGGCAATGTCCAATTTCCAGCAGCGCCCAGCGCCAATATCCAGGGCGACGACATGTTGTCGGCAGAGCAGCGCGCCAAAACCCTCGGGCTTGCGGACCGCCCGCTCGGTCCTTCACGCTTTGATCATGTCACGTCGGCTGAAATTTATCGGGCGATTTTGGACCACCAACCCTATGCCGTCCGTGGTCTCGTCAGTTTTGGCTCGAACCTGCTCGTCGCCCATGCGGATTGCGAGCGCGGGCGTGAGGCCCTGGCAGCCCTGGATTTCCATGTCCATGCCGATCTCTTTATGAACCCAAGCGCGGAAATGGCCGATATTGTCCTGCCGACGACCAGTCCGTTCGAATCCGAAGCGTTGAAAATCGGCTTCGAGATAAGTGAAGCGGCCTGTTCCTTGATCCAATTGCGCAAAAAGCTGGTTGAACCCCGGGGGGAAGCTCGTTCGGATATCCAGATCATTTTCGATCTCGCTTGTCGCCTTGGCTTCGGCCAAGTTTTCTGGGACGGGGACATCGATTCCGCCTATCGCCACCAACTGGCGCCGAGTGGGGTGACACTCGAAACCTTGCGGGAAAATCCAGCCGGCGTGCGCGTGCCGCTGCAAACCCGTTATCAAAAATATGCCGAGCGCACGGACAATGTGCCGCGCGGTTTCGATACGCCATCGCGCAAGGTCGAGTTCTATTCGGAGACCTTTTTGAAGCAAGGCTATCCACCGCTACCGGACTATGAAGAACCACTGGTCGGACCCCATTCGAGGCCGGATCTTGCGTCACGCTATCCGTTGATCCTGACCTGCGCGAAAGACTCGCTTTATTGCGAAAGTCAGCACCGTGGCCTACCAAGCTTGCGGCGCCGGGCGCTCGATCCCCAAGTTGACCTTCATCCGGCGGCGGCGGCGGCGCGCGAGATCGGACCCGGCGACTGGGTCATAATCGAAACTCCCAAAGGTCGGGTGCGTGCCCGGGCTCGTATCAATGAGGCGCTGGATCCGCAAGTGGTCTGCGGGCAGCACGGGTGGTGGCAGGCCTGCCCTGAAATCGGTGCTCCCGGCTTCGAACCATTCGGCCCGGACAGCGCTAATTTCAATCTCTTGATAGGCCACGATGACGTCGACCCAGTTAGCGGCTCCGTACCGCTGCGCGCATATGTCTGCGAGATCAAGCGACTACTGTGAAAGAGTGCGGAAACTGCACTTGGAGAACTTCCGAAAGGAGCTATACCCGAAAGTTGGTGATGGGATGAGATGAGGGCGGCGTATCCTGGCGATGATCGAGTCGCCATTTTCCGAAGAAGGAAGGGATACGCCATGACCGAGGATACAGTTGTCCAGCTTCGCCAACCAGGGACATTTTCGGAGGATCCGCTGACCGAGATTTTGCGCCTTGGCGCGCGGCGTCTTCTGGCCCAAGCGGTTGAGATGGAGGTGACGACTTTCGTCGAGATGCACGCCGATCTGACGGATGACGCGGGCCGGCGGCGGGTTGTTCGCCACGGGTATTTGCCAGAGCGCGAGATCCAGACCGGCATTGGTCCGGTTGCGGTGCGCTGTCCCAGGGTGCGCGACCGAGGCGCCGGCGAGACGGGGTCGCGGATTCGCTTCACCTCGGCGATCCTGCCGCCCTATCTCAGGCGCGCCAAGTCGATCGAGGAACTCCTGCCCTGGCTTTACCTGAAGGGCATCTCGACGGGCGATTTCTCGGAGGCGCTTGCGGCGCTATTGGGGCCCGAGGCGCCCGGGCTCTCGGCCTCGACCATTGCCCGCCTCAAGGAGGTCTGGCAAGGGGAGATGGAGCATTGGCAACGGCGCGATCTCTCGGCCAGGCGTTACGTCTACTTCTGGGCCGACGGCGTCTACTTCTCGCCACGGCTCGATCACGACAAGCAATGCATGTGCGTGATCATCGGCGCCGATGAGCTGGGCCGCAAGGAGCTGCTGGCGGTCGCCGACGGCTACCGGGAGAGCGCCCAGTCGTGGCGCGAAGTGCTGCTCGATCTCAAGCGCCGCGGCCTGGTGATCGCGCCCGAACTGGCCACCGGCGACGGTGCGCTCGGCTTCTGGAAAGCCTTGCGCGAGGTCTACGGGACGACGCGCGAGCAGCGCTGTTGGGTGCACAAGACCGCCAACGTGCTCAACAAGCTCCCCAAGTCCGCCCAGCCACGCGCCAAGCAACACTTGCAGGACATCTGGATGGCCGAGACCAAGCAAGACGCGGAGAAGGCCTTCGATTTCTTCCTCGAGGCCTACGGTGCCAAGTACGACAAGGCGGTGGCCTGCCTGGCCAAGGACCGGGACGTTCTGCTGACCTTCTACGGTTTTCCGGCCGAGCACTGGAAGCACATCAGAACCACCAACCCCATAGAGAGCACCTTCGCGACCGTGCGCCTCAGGACCACCAAGACCAAGGGCTGCCTCAGCCGCAAGACGGCGCTCACCATGGTCTTCAAGCTGTGCCAGTCGGCCAGCAAGAAGTGGCGCCGCCTGGATGGCGCGCACCAGATCGCCGAGATCATTCAAGGCGTCAAATTCAAGGACGGAGAAAAGCTAACCGAACGCGCCGCCTGAATCCACCGTCACCAACTTTTGACAATAGCTCGCCGAAGCCATCCCATGGGGGTGTACCCGGAGGAAGTCTCATAATGAAATCTGCCCTCAAGGTCGGCGTCGCCCTCGCGCTTGTTCTCCTGTCCGCGATGTCGGCCGAGGCAGCCCAAACGTACTGCGAGGCGACGGTCAGCGAGCGCCTGGACCGCCTCAACGTGGACCCCTCGGACATTCGCAGGATCTATTACGAGGCACAACGCCACGTAGGCCGGAACAACGATCGGGTGTTCCGTATCTTGGCCTGGGTGAGCCTGCGATCGTGTAAGGGCTACTTGGTTGTTGACATGTCCCCAACCTGTCGGGTCCGCCAGGTC
>JACZWN010000058.1:0-14811 GCA_022572105.1 Pseudomonadota bacterium
TCCCGGCGCGCGCGCGGGCCTCGGATTCGGCCTCGATGAAGCGGTCGCGCGCGCCCGAAGCGAGCGCCCGCATGACCGGGTGCTCGGCCTCGGCGGTCTGGATCAGCACCCGGCCCGGCCGCTCGGCGCGGCCCGCGCGCCCGGCCACCTGGTGCAGGAGTTGATAGGTCCGTTCCGCCGCCCTGAGATCGCCGCCGTAGAGCCCGAGGTCCGCGTCGATCACGCCAACCAGCGTCAGATAGGGGAAGTGATGCCCCTTGGCGACGATCTGGGTGCCGATCAGGAGGTCGACTTGGCGCGCCGCGACCGCGCCCAAGAGCGCCGCGGCGGCGCTCGGGCCGGTCAACGTGTCGCTCGCCATGACGGCCGTGCGGGCGGTGGGATAAAGCGCCGCGACCTCCTCGGCCAGGCGCTCGACGCCGGGCCCGCAGGCGGCCAGCGCGCCCTCGGCGTTGCAGTCCGGGCAGCGCGCCGGCAGCCCCATCTCGAAGCCGCAGTGGTGGCACTGCAGGCGGCGGGCCAGGCGGTGCTCGACCAGCCAGGCGGTGCAGTGCTGGCAGGCCAGGCGGTGGCCGCAGGCGCGGCACAGGGTGAGCGGCGCGTAGCCTCGGCGATTGAGAAACAGGAGCGCCTGTTCGTCCGCCGCCAGCGTCTCCGCGATCGCCTGGCGCAGGCTGGGCGACAGCCAGCTCTGGCCCAGGCCCTCGATCCGCGGCGGCTTGTCCTTGCGCAGGTCGACGAGTTGGATCTCGGGCAATCGGGCGCCACCGTGCCGGTCCGGCAGATGCACGCGGTGGTAGCGCGCGGCGTTCACGTTGGTCACGGTCTCGAGCGAGGGCGTGGCCGAGACCAGCACGATCGGGATCTCGCCCAGCCGCGCGCGCACCACGGCCATGTCGCGGGCGTGGTAGATGACCCCGTCCTCCTGCTTGAAGGCGGCGTCGTGCTCCTCGTCCACGACGATCAGGCCCAGTTCGGAAAACGGCAGGAACAGCGCCGAGCGCGCGCCGACCACGACCCGCGCCTGGCCCAGCGCGACGGCGCGCCAGGTGGCACGGCGCCGGGCCGGGGTCAGCTCGGAATGCCAGACCGCCGGCGCGGCCCCGAAGCGCGCGGCGAAGCGCTCCAGCGACTGCGCCGACAGGGCGATCTCGGGCAACAGCACCAGGACCTGCCGCCCGGCCTCGAGCGCGGCCGCGATCGCTTCCAGGTAGACCTCGGTCTTGCCGGCCCCGGTGACGCCGTCGAGCAGGGTCACGCCGAAACCCCGGGCGCGCGCCTTGTCGACGAGAACCGCGGCGGCCTCGGCCTGGTCCGGCGACAGGCGCGGGCCGGCGCGGCCGAGGTCGGGCATCTCGAAGGCGGCCGGTGGCGGCAGGGCCACGGCCTCCAGGACCCCCGCCTTGGCCAAGCCCTTGACCACGGCGGCGCTGACGCCGGCGGCGCGCGATACCTCGGCCAGCGGCCGCGCCGGGCCGTCCTCGAGCTCGGCGAGCACGCGCCGGCGTGCCGGCGTCAAGCGGATCTCGCCAAGCCTGTCCCGGGACCCGGCGCCGAGGCGGTAGCCGGTGACCGGCCTGGGGGCTTCCAGCGCCTTGGGCACGCTGAGCGCCATGCGCAGGACCGCACCCGGGGCGCTGAGCGTGTAGTCCGCCACCCAATCGATGAAGCGCCGGCGCACCGCGTCGAAGGCGGGCACCTCGCGGCGGGCGCGCACCCGCTTCAGGCGCCCGGCCGGCAATTCCTCCGCTCCCGCTTCCCCGGGCGGCTCCCGGTCCCAGACGACGCCCGTGACCTCGCGCCCGCCGAGCGGCACGCGGACCACGTCCCCGGGGCCGAGCGCCAGATCGGCGGGTGCGAGATAGTCGTAGGCGCCGGCCAGCGGCAACGGCAAAAGCACCGAACCCCGCGCCTCCCGCGGGTCGGGTCCGGGATTAGCCGGCGGCGGGCCGGCGCGGTCGGCGCTGGCATGGCGGTCGGGCATCGGGTACACTCTAGACGAGGCGCGGCCCCAGGGCCATCGCCCCTTGACAGACCCGCGCACGGGCTGGCATGCGGGTGGCTTGGTGAGGCCGACCCGAACGGGCCGGGCGCCCGTGACCCGAGCGGGCCGGACGCCCCCGGAAGATTGGGCCGGAAGATTGGGAGAGAGTCGTAAGGACCATGCGTTTTTTCATCGACACCGCCGATGTCGACGAGATCCGCGACCTGGCCGCCACCGGGTTGGTCGACGGCGTGACCACCAACCCCTCGCTGATCGCCAAGTCCGGGGGCGACTTCTTCGAGGTCTTGCGCGAGATCTGCGCCATCGTGCCCGGCCCGGTGAGCGCCGAGGTCACCGCCACAGACACCGCCACCATGATCGAGGAGGCGCGCCGGCTGACCCGGGTCGCCGAGAACATCGTCATCAAGGTGCCGCTGACGCCCGACGGCCTCAAGGCCTGCCGGGGGCTCACCGACGAGGGCACCAAGGTCAACGTCACGCTGTGCTTCTCCGCGGCCCAGGCGATCCTGGCGGCCAAGGCGGGGGCGCGCTACGTCTCGCCCTTCATCGGCCGCCTCGACGACATCGGCGCCGACGGCCTGGCGCTGATTGCCGAGATCGTCGAGATCTACGGCGCCTATCCCGACTTCACCACCGAGGTACTGGTCGCCTCGGTGCGCAACATGACCCACGTGGTCGAGGCCGCCAAGATGGGCGCGCACGTCGTGACCATCCCGCCGGCGGTGCTGCGTGCCATGTTCAAGCACCCCCTGACCGACAGGGGTCTGGAGGCCTTCCTCGCCGACTGGGCCAAGACCGGCCAGTCGATCCTGAAGCAGCCAGCGGACACCGCGGCCGATGACGCAAAACCGGCGAGACGGAGCGCCTGAGAGCGCGGGCCGCAAGCGCGCGGTCGAGGGTACTGCCGCCGGCGAGCCGGTCTCGGCCGCTCAGGTGGCCGACTACTTGCGCCGCCATCCGGACTTCTTCGGCCGGAACCCGGATCTGCTCGAAGAGATGCAGCCGTCGGCGCGCGATTGCGGCGAGGGCGTCGTCGACCTTCAGCAATACATAGTCGAGCACCTGCGCGCCGAGCTGACCGGGCTCGCGGCTGCACGCGACGCGCTGGTGGTCACGGGGCGCAACAACCTGTCCGCCCAGGCGCGCGTCCACAAGGCGACCCTGGCGCTGCTCGCGGCCAAGAGCTTCGAGCACTTCATCGAGACGCTGACCACCGATCTGACGGTCATTCTCGATCTGGACGTGGTGACGATCGGCGTCGAGCAGAACGGACCGGACTCGGCGCGGGCGCAGACCGCCGGGGTCATCTGCCTCGAGCAGGGCACGGTCGACCGCCTGATCGGGCCGGACCAGGCCATCGCGTTACGCGAGACGGTCGAAGGCGACCCGGCGGTCTTCGGTCCCGGCGCCGGGCTGATCGCCTCGGACGCGCTTCTGCGCCTGTCGATCAGCGGCACCACGCCGACGGCGCTGCTGGCGCTGGGGTCGCGCCAAGCGGACCAGTTCCACCCGGGACAGGGAACCGAGTTGCTCACCTTCCTGGCGCGGGTCGTCGAAAGCTGCATTCGCGGATGGCTCAACCTGCCCGAGTGATCGGTGCGCCGGCCGCGCCCGACCTGCGCACCGCCATCGAGGACTGGCAGACCTGGCTGCGCGGCGAGCGCCGCGCCGCGCTCAATACGCGCACCGCCTATCTGGGCGATCTCACGCGCTTTCTCGAATTCCTCATGGGGCATCTGGGCGGCCGGCCGACGCTGGCGAGCTTGGCCGAGTTGCGGCCGGCCGACTTCCGCGCCTGGCTCGCGGCCCAGGCCGCCCGGGGCGTAAGCCGGAGCACGAGCGCGCGCGGCCTGTCCGTGGTGCGCGGCTTCTACCGCTGGCTGGCCAAGGCGGGATTGGTGGACAACCCGGCCGTGGCCGCGCTCAAGACACCCAGGGTGCCGCGCCCGGTGCCCAGGGCGCTCACCGTCGAGGAAGCGCGGGACTTGCTGAACAGCGTGCCCGAGCTGGCGCGCGCGCCCTGGATCGGCAAGCGCGACGCGGCGGTCATCGCGCTGCTCTACGGCTGTGGCCTGCGCATCGGCGAGGCCCTCTCGCTCGCCCGGCGCGAGGCGCCGGCACCGGGCCAGGAGGCGCTCACCGTGACCGGCAAGGGCGGCAAGGAGCGCGCGGTCCCCCTGCTGCCGGCGGTGGTCGAGGCGATCCGGGACTATCTCGAGGCCTGCCCCCACGCGCTCGCGCCCGAGGGGCCGCTGTTCGTCGGCGTGCGCGGCAAGGCGCTCGGTCCCCGGCACATCCAGGCGCGCATGGCCGAGCTCCGGTTACTGCTCGGCCTGCCCGAGACGGCCAGCCCGCACGCGCTTCGCCACAGCTTCGCCACCCATCTCCTGGCCGGTGGCGGCGACCTGCGCGCGATCCAGGAGCTCCTGGGGCACGCCTCGCTCTCGACCACCCAGCGCTACACCGACGTGGACGCGGCCGGGCTGCTCGCCGTCTACGAGCGCGCCCATCCGCGCGCGCGGCTAAGTTAGGCCGCGCAACGTAAACCGAGAAGGGGTCCCGTCATGCGTTCGTTGCTCGCACTTCTGTTCGCCGTTCCGCTCCTGCTCGGCGCCCCGGCGCTGGTGGATGCCGCCGGCAAGAACAAGGGCAAGGCCGGTCCGGTCCCGACCGTCACCAAAGGCAAGAACCAGGGCCAGTCGGGCGACGTGGCCACGGACCGGCTTCTCGGCACCGTCATCTCCGCCGTCGAGCGCGCGCTGATCGGCGACTACATCAAGAAAGCCAAAGTGAAGCACAAGGGCCTGCCGCCGGGCCTGGCCAAGCGCCAACACCTGCCGCCGGGGCTGCAAAAGCACATCGCGCGCACGGGCAGACTCCCGCCGGGCCTGGAGAAGCGGCGGCTGCCCGGCGACCTGCGCTCGCTCCTTCCCATTCGTTCGGGGCAGGATTACCGCGTGGTCGGCAACGACATCGTGCTCATCGAGATCGCGACCGAACTCATTCTCGACGTGATGCAGGGCGTGCTGCGCTAGGGCGCTCGGCGCGCGGTCTCACGCGGTCCGTTTCAGGGCCTCGCGGGGCGCGCAAGACGGGCTCGATCGGCCGGCGGCGAGAGGCCGCTCGACGCCGGCGAAAACGCTCAACTGCATCCACTTGTCGAAGCCGCGCGCCAGTCCTGCCGAACCGTGGAGCTCGATCTCTCCGGCGCGCACCGCTTGCTTGATCGGCATGTCGCCCATCCAGGCCTTGGTCATGGTGCGCAGGTCCGCGGTCACGAACAGATCGACGTCGTAGCCCGGTTCGGTCAGGCACAGGCCCACTTCGCCGCCGTCGACGATCAGCCACCACAGTTTCTGCGGCCCGCTCACGTCGGTGAACTCGAACACGATGACGCTGCGCCCGGCGGGAAATCGATCTGCGTCGAGCCGTCCGCTGATGTCCCACATCAGCAGGCCGGCATCGAGGTCGTCCGCGCCCAGCAGATTGCGCACCCAGCGCTGGCCCCAGACGCCGAGCAGTTCCACCATGGGCGCCACCTCCTCGCCGGCCGGGGTCAGGTGATACTCGACGTTCCGGCCCGAGGCGTCCGAGCGGCGCTCGATCACGCCCGCCTCCTCCAGGCTCTTCAGCCGCTTCGAGAGCAGTGTCGGCGACATCAGCGGCACGCCCTTGCGGAATTCGTTGAAGCGCCGGCGACCGCCGCCTCACGCCCCGATCGCCTCACCCAGCCGCACTCCTCGCCGGCCGCCGTCCGAGGACGGCCATGGCGACCGGGCCCATGGCGACCGCCAGACCCGCGCTGGCGAAGGCCAGGCCCCAGGCGAGGAGACTTTCGCGGCCGCCGGCCAAGTCCAGCACCACCCCGAAGACGAGCGGGCCGACGAAGGCGCCGGCGAAGCCGATGAACGAGTGCACGGCCATGGTGGCGCCGCGCTGGCCGGGCGCGGCGGCCTCGATCGCGCCGGCGGTGATCGCGGAGGAGTCGCCGCTCACCGTGAACGAGTAGACCATGGTCACCGCGACCAGCAGCACGAACGGCAGCGCGGCCAGGAAGCCCACGGCGAGGCTGATCGCGGCCGAGGCGCTCATCACCAGGATGACCGTGCGCCGGCGCCCGAAGCGCTGGGCGGCTTCGTTGCCGAGCACGCTGGCCGGCAGGCCGAGCACCCCGATGAGCGCGGCCAAGGCGGTCGCGCTCCAGCCGAGGCCCAAGGCGCCCTCGCCTTGCAGGCCCTGGGAGAACACCAGAAAGGTCACGATCCAGGAGCGGAAGGCGAACAGTTCCCAATTGTGCGCGCTGTAGGCGAGCACGTAGCCGAGGGCGCGGCGGTTGCGCAGTACGGGCCGGAAATCGAGCAGCGCGGTGTCCGACTTGACGATGTGGTGCGGCTCGCTGGGCGGCACCAGGATGAGCACCAGCGGCAGGGCGACCGCGGAGCCGAGCCCCAGGATGGCGAAGGCCCAGCGCCAGTCGAGCCAAGCCGCGATCTCGCCGGCGAAAAGAAACGACAGCGCGAAGCCGATCGAGAGCGAGGCCGTGTAAAAGGCAACCGCGCGCGAACGCAGGCGCTCATCGATATGATCGGTCAGCGCCTTCAACCCGGGCATATAGGTGCCGGCCAGGCCCATGCCGCTCAGGCCGCGCATGACCAGCGCGCTCCAAAAACCCTCGGCCAGGAGCGCGAAGCCGAGCGCGGAGAGCACCGAGACGACCGCGCCGAGCGCGTAGACCCGGCGCGGATCGACCCGGTCGGTCAGGCTGACCAGCACCGGCACCGCGGCCATGTAAGCGGCGAAATAGATGCCGTTGATCCAGCCGGCCTCGGTGTTCGACAGGACCCATTCGGCGAGCAGCGCCGGCTGTAGCGCCGGGAAGGTGGAAAAGCCGAGCACGGCCAAGCCCTCGGCGGTGCACATGAGGACGATCAGGCGCACGCCGGAAACCGGCGTCCGGCTTCCTCGCGGCGATGCGTCGCTCCGCTCCATGGGCGTTATCCTATGCTCGGTCGGGTATGTGGCGGCGCCCGGCATTCGGGCCCGCCGCGTCCGGCGGGCCGGCCGTCACATGTGGATCGCCCGGCCCGCGACCGCCAGCGCCGCCTCCTTGACCGCCTCGTTGAGCGTCGGGTGGCCGTGGAAGGAGCGCGCCAGGTCCTCGGCCGAGGCGCCGAACTCCATGGCGATCACGACCTCGTGGATCAGCGTGCCGGCGTCGGGTCCGATGATGTGCGCGCCCAGGATGCGGTCGGTCTTGGCGTCGGACAGGATTTTGACGAAGCCCTCGGTGTCGCCGGTGCAGCGCGCCCGGCTGTTGGCGGTGAAGGGGAACTTGCCGACCTCGTAGTCGACGCTCGCCTGTTTCAGCTCGTCCTCGGTCTTGCCGACGGCGGCGACCTCGGGCCAGGTGTAGACGATGCCGGGCACGGTCTCGTAGTTCACGTGGCCCGACTGGCCGGCCAGGATCTCGGCCACGGCGACGCCTTCCTCCTCGGCCTTGTGCGCCAGCATGGCCCCGGCGATGACGTCGCCGATGGCGTAGACGCCGGCGATGTTGGTCTGGAAGCGCCCGTCGACCTTGATCCGCCCGGCCCCGTCGAGGCCGACGCCGGCGCGCTCCAGGCCGAGACCCTCGGTGTGGGGCCGGCGGCCGATCGCGACCAGGACCACGTCGGCCTCCATGGTCTCGGCCGCGCCGCCCTTGGCCGGCTCGACGGTCAGGCCGACCCCGGTCTTGCCCGCCTTGGCGCCGGTCACCTTGGACGACAGGTGGAAGGTCATGCCCTGCTTCTTGAGCACGCGCTGGAAAATCTTGGCGATCTCGGCGTCCATGCCGGGCACGATGCGGTCCAGGAACTCGACCACGGTGACCTTGGCGCCGAGGCGCAGCCAGACCGAGCCGAGCTCGAGGCCGATGTAGCCGGCGCCGACCACGACCAGGTGCTTGGGCACCTCGGCCAGCGCAAGCGCGCCGGTCGAGGAGACGATCCGTTTCTCGTCGACGGCGATGCCGGGCAGGTCCATGTGGTCGGAGCCGGTGGCGATGATGATGTTGTCGGCGGCGAGCTCGGTCTCGCGCCCCTCGGCGTCGGTCACCGCGATCGCGCCCGGGCCGATCAGGGTCGCCGCGCCCTTGACGTAGTCGACCTGGTTCTTCTTGAGCAGGAACGCGATGCCCTTGGTCAGATCGCCGACCGCTTTGTCCTTGTGGGCCATCATGGCGCCCAGGTCGAGACCGACCTCGCCCAGCTTGATGCCCAGCCTGCCCAGGCCGTGGCTGGCCTCGGCGAACCGCTCCGAGGCGTGAAGCAGCGCCTTGGAGGGGATGCAGCCGACGTTGAGGCAGGTGCCGCCGAGGCTGCCGCGCTTGTCCACGCAGGCCGTCCTCAAGCCCAGTTGCGCGGCCCGGATCGCGCAGACGTAGCCGCCCGGGCCGCCGCCGATGACGGCGATATCGTAAGGCGCATCAGCCATGGCTCAGCGTCCCCCCTTCGCGAAAAAGCCCCGCGACCTTGCCCGATGCCCGGGCCGCGGACAAGGGGCTAGGCCCTTGAGTCCCGGATGCGGACCCCGCGTGCGCGCCGAGGGCCGTTGCGGGAACCGGAATACGAACGCGGAGGCTACGCAGGAGCGGGAATTCGTGCTATGGGTCGCGGCCAAGGTTTCGAAGCGGGGAGTTCGACCCGGTGCCGGAGGCAGGGGACGCGATCATCGCCGATACGCGCTTGCGCGCGCTGTTCGGCTACTGGAGGGAGAAGCGCGGGGACCGCGCCATGCCCGCGCGCGCCGACCTCGACCCGCTCGAGATCCCGACGCTCCTGCCCATCGTCGCGCTGGTCGACGTGCTCGACGGCGGCGCGCGCTTCCGCTACCGCCTGGTCGGCACCGAGATGGTCGACGTGGACGGCCACGATCCCACGGGCCGGTTCCTGGACGAGGCGCTGCCCGACTCGGGCTATGCCGACTATTTGATCGGCCTGTTCCGCGAGGTGACGCGGGAGCGCCGGGCGCTCTACGGGGAAAGCGACACCCGCGGCCGGGGCCGCATCGAGTGCCAGGTGCGGCGCCTGCTCATGCCGCTGTCGCGCGACGGGCAGGCGGTCGACATGATCTTCGGCGGGCAGGTGGCGGTCGCGTCCGGACCCGGCGTCCAAGCCCCGGGCAGCGCGGGCGCCGGCCCGTTCCACGAGATCGTCCGGGTGCTGTTGGAGTAACGGGAAGGGCGCGATCGTCGCTTCCGGTCTCAAGTCGCGGCGCTGACCTCGGCCTCGACCCGTTCGCCCAGGTCCCGCTCGGCTACGGCCAAATCGAAGCGCGCCTGCACGTTCATCCAGAACTGCGGGCTGTTGCCGAAGTAGCGCGCCAGGCGCAGAGCCGTCTCGGGGCTGATCCCGCGCTTGGCGTTCAGGATCCCCGTGATGCGCCCGGAGGGCACGCGCAGCGCCAAGGCCAGCTTGTTGGCGGACAAACCGCGTACCGCGAGTTCACGCTTGAGAATTCGGCCCGGATGGACGGGTGTCATGACCTTTAGCCCTTATGATAATCCACGATTTCGACGTCATGGGCATCGCCATCCTCAAAACGAAAACAGATGCGCCAGCGATCGTTCGCCGTTATCGCCCATTGCCCGGCGCGGTCTCCGCGCAACTTGTGCAACCCGACACTCTTGAGCGGGCTGAGATCGCGAAGAGACGTCGCCGCATCGAGACTCGCCAGAAGCTCCTCTGCTGCCTCGACATCCAGGCCGCGAAACTTCGAGGACTTGCCTTTCTCGTAGAACCGTCGACTGGCGCTGTTTGCCCACGATTGGATCACGGCTTATGATACTATACCATGCGTAGTACGTCAAGCGTACTATGTGGATAGTTTCGCTCAATATCACCCAGCCCCTCGCGCCCCGGCCGGTCGCCGGTGCGGCCCCGAACGCACCGCGCGTAGCTTAATCCTCCGGCCGTTCCAGCTTTTCCGGATCGCCGACGAAACGCCGCGCCGCGGCGCCGACCGTCGCGCCCTGGACGACGACCGAAAACACGACCACGACGTAGGTCGCGCTCAGGATCAGGTCGCGCATCGGTCCGTCCGGGAGCGAGAGCGCCAGCGCGATCGAGATGCCGCCGCGTAAGCCCCCCCAGACCAGCAACGGGAAGGCGCCGCGGGTAAACGGCAGGAACCGCATCAGCACTACCATCGGCACGCCGACGGCAATCGCGCGGGCGGCGAGCACGATGACGATCGAGATCAGGCCGGCGACCAGGAACGAGGCCTCGATCGCGATCGCCACGACCTCCAGGCCGATCAGGAGGAACAGCACCGAGTTCAGGATCTCGTCGATCAGCGACCAGAAGCCGAGCAGGTGCCGGCGCGTGGTCTCGCTCATGGCCAGCGCGACGCCGTGGTTGCCGATCAACAGCCCGGCGACCGCCATGGCGACCGGCCCGCTTACGTGCAGGGCCCCGGCCAGCGCGTAGCCGCCCATGACCACGGCCAGCGTAATCAGGACCTCCAGGTTGTGCTCGTCGATCCCCTTCATGGCCCGGAACCCGATCCAGCCGACGGCGAGCCCGAAGAGCGCGCCGCCGACCGCCTCGATCAGGAAGATCTCGGCGCCGTGGACCAGCGAGAACTCGCCGCCGCTCAAGGCCGCGGCCAGCAGGATCGAGAACACCACCACCCCGACGCCGTCGTTGAACAGGCTCTCGCCCGCGACCTTGGCCGCGAGGGATTCGGGCACCTTCGCCACCTTCAGGATGCCGAGCACGGCGACCGGGTCGGTCGGGCTGATCAGCGCGCCGAACACCAGGCACCACATGAACGGCACCTCGAGGCCAAGCGCGAGGGTGACCCCCTTGAAGCCCAGGCCGACGACGACGGTCGAGATCATGGTCCCGGCGGTGGCCATGGCGAGCACCGGCCACTTGCTCCGCAGCAGGGCGGCGAGATCGACGTGGAGCGCGCCGGCGAACAGCAGGAAGGAGAGCATGCCCTCCATGAGCGCGGTCTCGAAATCGATGCCCTGGAGGAATCCGCGCACCGCCTGGCCCGGCGCGAAGCCGGGAATGAGCGCATCGGCCGCCACCACCGCGAGCGAGGCGAGCGCGCCCATGATGGTCAGCCCGATGGTGTGCGGCAGCTTGATGACCCTGTAGTTCACGTAGCCGAAGACCGCGGCGAGCACGACCAGAACGGCGGCGGCGTCGATCGGGTTGAGGCTGCTCTGTTCCATGGCGGGCGTGGTTTGCGGCGCGGCTCGGGCCCGGGAAGCGGGTTCGGATAGGCAGTATGGCATGGCGAATCGAGTCGGGGGAATCGTTCGCGCGCCGCGGTACTGTCTCAGTTCGAAATTTGACGCGCGGAAAGCACGAAGCGGGCACCGTAACGTCGGCTTATCGGTGACGAGCAGTCATCGATGAAGACGTGGCCGAACCGCCGTTCTCAGCCAGAATCGGAAGCTCGTGATGCTGGTGGACGAAGTCGTCTACCGCGGTTCTGTTCCGACGCAGGGGCCAAAGCGGCTGGATGGCGGAAGGCCCCGAGCGCCTATTCTTTCAAAACCGCCAGCACCTCGAGGCGGAGTCCGACCATCTGGACGTCGCCGTTGGTCAGGTAGGTCATGCCGTAATCCACGCGGTTGAATTCGCCTTCGGCGGCGAAGCCGATGAAAATTTTCTTATTCCGCGGACTCGGGGCCTTCTTGTTGAAGGTGACGTCGAGCGTGACCGGCTTGGTGACGCCAAGAAGGGTTAGGTCCCCGGTGATCTTGCCGGTCTTCGGCCCGGTCGCGACGACCTTGGTGCTCTTGAAGGTTATCTCCGGGAATTCCTTGGCATTGAAGAAGTTGGGGCCTATCAGATCCTCGTCGCGCCGTGCGTAGCCTGTCGAAAGGCTATTGGTGAAGATCGTCACCGAAACGCTGGAATTGGCGAGATCTTCCTCGTCAAAAACGATCTCGCCTTCGTATCTGTCGAAACGGCCAAGGATGTTGGTGTAGCCCATTCGATCGTGGATGAAAGTGATGTATGTGTGCTTTTGATCGAGCACGTAGACCTCGGCGGCCGTTACCGGGCCAAGTCCACTCGCCGCGACCACCAAGGCTCCGGCCGCGACAAAGACGAATTTCGGTACACGCATGTCAGTCTCCCTCATGAATTAGTTGAGTCTCTTTCGATCAGTTCGAATACGCCCGCATTTGACGAAAATGCGATTGCGACGGCGACGGTGACAGGGATCAGACAGATCGCTCCGAGAACCACGGGAGCAAGCGTCCGCTTTCGCGCCAACGGCAGCCGCTGCACAAGCAGAGGAGCGCCGAACACCGGCAGGACAAACGCCAAAGCGAGAATACTGATGTCCGAGAATAACACCAGAATCGTCACTGACGAGAGAAACGCCCCACCGGCGCCGAGCACTGCGGCCTCGCCAAAGGGATGGCGGGGCACCGGCCAGTTCCAGAGCAGGAAGCCGCCGGTCGCCGCCGCCAATACGCCCAGGAGCTGCGCATACAGTTCCGCGGCGCCGAGCAAGGCGACGAGACTGGCCCCGACCGCCGAGGCCAACAGCACAACGGCTGCGGTCGCCGCTGGCGCCCGACCCGCTCGCAGCCTGTCGAGGACGAAAAGTCCCACGACCCACAGCACGGCCGAGGTAATGAGGATCTCCGTGGTCGGCGATTTTAGGTGCGGCCAGGCTATCCAGGCAACGATGACCGCCGGCCAAAGGACGGCCACCGTCCGTTTCAGCCATGGCGGGCGCGCCGCGAGATCGATCGCCGCGCCGCCGAGCAAGCCGAAAAGCACGATGTACGCAAGCTTCTGGCCGGAGCTCACCGGCGGGAATCCGGGCCAGGTCAGGATCGCGGCATAGGCAATGAGGAAGGCCACCGCGATCGACAGGCTCGCCAGCGCCTCGCCGCGCGCGCGGCCGAGGCCGAAGCGCAGGGCGCCCGTCAATGCAAGCGACGCCGCCAGGGGCAACACGACGCTTTCAATGAAGACCGCTCTTAGGACCTCCTCCATCGCCGGTCGCCAAATTCCTTCATGGTTTGGGCGGCATCCTGGGTCTCCGCCAACCTCACCGGAGGCTGGTTGGTTTGTTATCCGAGATTCCCCGAATGACCACACACGGCCACCGGTAGCATAGCAATTATGGCGGTCGAAGGCGATTCCGGTCCCGATCCGGCGGGATGTTCAAAAGCGGCTGTACCGATGACCCTGCGCCACGGTCTGCCGTTGGGCGTGAAAGCCGACATTCCGGGCGTTGGTTCGGCAGGATTTCAAACCGAGGCACGACCCGCGCCGCCTTGCGGTGACGATGGCCGGCGCCCACGTGTTAGGATGATGGCCGTTGGCCGCGGAGACGGGACGACATGACCGCCCAAGCACGGGAGCAGCGCGACACGGATTGGGGCGCCGGTCCGGTCCCGGCGGCCGCCGCGGCGCTCGAGGTCAAGGAGTTCGACCTCGTCGCCCTCGCCCACCGCTGGTGGTTCGGGCGCGGAGCGGATGCCCGGGTGCTGGAGCGCGTCTTCGCCGCCTACATGTTCGCGGGCGCCGTGCCGCCCTGGGCGCGCCACTACGCGCGCGAGATCCTGCGCGAGCTGCGTTCGGCCACGCCCGATCTCACGCGCCTCGGGCTCGAGCGCCCGCGCGCGCAGGGGCGCCCGCCGCGCCAAGCCCGGCATTTCCTGGCCGCGGCCTGCGTCGTTTTCGCGATGCTCTACGCGCTCGTCCCGGCGACCGTCTCCGACCCGGAGGGCTGGGCCACGGCGCCGCGCGGCGAGGTCGCGTTGTCCTGCCAGGGCGGCGGGCCGGGCCTGAAGTTCTTCGAAGGCCTGGCCTACGCGCTCTCGGGCCGCGCGCCGCCGGCCTGCGATTGAGCGCTCACACCGAAGGTATCACGCCGCCTCGGCGGCGCCCGGCGGCGGCGCCTTGCCCCAGACCCGGACCATGGCCCGGTCCGCATCCTTTAGCCTGTGGCGCAGGATATCGCGCGTGCGTTCCCGGTTCGGCGTCTCGTCGCGCAGCCAGACGGCGAGCGTCATCAGGAACAGCCAGGTGAGCCCGACCTCCTCCATCTGCCGGCGCCTGCCGACGGCGTCCAGGAGCGCCGCCTCGCGCAGCCAGTGGACGCTGCGCGATAGGTTGAAGACCAGCGGCATCCAGTGGTGCGGGTGCGCGGGATAGAGCTTCGCGGCCAGGATCTGACCGGTCACCTCCCGGTGCGGCGCCAGCGCATCGAACCAGCGCATCATCGCGAGGTGCAGGCGCTCGCGCGCGGGCAGCGCGGCGAAGCCCGCGGGCGGGGCTGCGAGCATGGCCGACCAGGCGCGCCGGAACCAGGCGTCGGCGACCGCGTCGAGGTCGCGGTAATGGACGAGCACTTCGGCGAGCGGCACGTCGAGGCGCGCGGCCACCGTGCGCAGGCGCAGGCCTTCCCAGCCGGCCTCCTCGGCGAGATCCAGCGCCGCGTCGACGATGCGCTCGGCGAGCGGCGCCTCGGCCGCGCGTTTCATGGCGCCCGTCCTCTTCTTCCTTGCTGTGCGCTCGGCCATGTCCACTCCCACAAAGCAGCCTAGCGCCCGGCCGCGCGTCTACATGTCGATGAGCAGGCGCTGGGGGTCCTCGATGTAGTCCTTGATGCGGACCAGAAAAGTGACCGCCTCGCGCCCGTCGACGGTGCGGTGGTCGTAGGAGAGCGCCAGATACATCATCGGGCGGACGCGCACCTCGCCGTCGACCGCCATGGGGCGCTCCTGGATCTTGTGCATGCCCAGGATGCCCGATTGCGGCGGGGTGGGGAAGCGCCGCGGC
>JACZWN010000058.1:14821-15710 GCA_022572105.1 Pseudomonadota bacterium
GAGCCGTAGACGCCGCCGTTGGTGATGGTGAAGGTGCCGCCGGTCATCTCCTCGATCGACAGCTTGCCGTCGCGCGCCTTGCGGCCGAGCGCGCCGATGGTCTTCTCGATCTCGGCAAAGCCGAGCCGGTCGGCGTCGCGGATCACCGGCACCACCAGCCCTTGCGGCGTGCCGACCGCGATGCCGATGTCGTAGTGGTTCTTGTAGACGATATCGTCGCCGTCGATCTCGGCGTTGACCGCGGGCAGCTCCTTGAGCGCGGCGACCGCCGCCTTGGTGAAGAACGACATGAAGCCGAGGCGCACGCCGTGCTTCTTCTCGAAGCTGTCGCGGTACTGCGCGCGCAGGGCCATGACCGCGGACATGTCGGCCTCGTTGAAGGTGGTCAGCATGGCCGCCGTGTTCTGCGCCTCCTTGAGGCGCTCGGCGATGCGCTTGCGCAGACGGGTCATGCGCACGCGCTCCTCGCGCGGGGCCGCCTCGGCGGCGGGCGCCGGGGCGGCAGCGCGCCCCTCGAGCGCCTTGATTTCCTGGGCGATGAAGGTCTCGGAAAGCCGTGGATAACCCTTCAGGATGAATGTAACCGCGCCCCGCACGTTAACTAGCCGGTTTGACGCGATCCGGCGATTACGGCGTCGCCCGGCTGCTTGGTGAGACGCTGCTTCACCATCCGGTTGACGTTGATGAAGCCGTCGAGCAGTCCCGGAATGGATGCCTTCGACGGCGGGGTCTGCCGCGGCAATTGGCGCAGCGCCTTCGCCATGACTTCCGGATTGCGTTCGCCGTTGTCGCGAAGCATGGTCGCCAGACCCAGCTCGTCGGCGCGCCGGGCGCGCAACAGCTGCTCCATGCGCGGAATTTCGCGCGGGATGCTGAGAGCCGGTTTGTC
>JACZWN010000059.1 GCA_022572105.1 Pseudomonadota bacterium
CCGAGGCCAGAAAATCCTGGGATCGGGCGGAGAGCGAGCGCCTGGCCGCGGCCAAGAAGACCTGGAGCGACGCGGCGCGGGGACGCCTGGCCGACGTCGAGGCGGCCGTGGCCAAGGAAATCGAGAACCGCCTGGCCAAGGCCAATGCGGGCTGGAAGAAGGAGGAGCAAAAACGCCTCGCCGAGGCCAAGGACGCATGGGAGCTCGATACCAAGCGGCGCCTGGCCGCGGCCATGTCGAAGGGCGAGAGCCTGGATCAAGAGCAGCTAGGGGCGGCGAGGGCCGGCTGGGAAGCCGAGGAAGCCGAGCACCTGGCGGTCGCGAAGAAGGCTTGGCGGGCGGACGAAGAGCAACGCCTGGCCGAGGCCCGGAAGACCTGGGACCTCGAGGAGCAGGAACGATCGGCCAAGGCCGAGGCGGCCCGTCGGAACGCGGAGGAGCGACACCTGGCCGAGGCCAAGGACGCATGGGAACTCGATACCAAGCGGTGTCTGGTCGAGGCCGAAGTGGCCTGGAAGCAGGACGAGGAAAGCCACCTCGCCGAAGCCAAGGGAGCGTGGGACCTGGATGCCAAGCGGCGCCTGACCGCAACCATGACCGAGGGCGAGGGCCGGGGGCAGGAGCAGCTGACGGCGGCGCGAGCCTGCTGGGAGGCGGACGAAGCCGGGCGCCTGGCGGCCGCGAAGAAGACCTGGCAAGCGGACGAGGGGCAGCGCCTGGCGACGGTCCGGGAGGCCTGGCAGGCCGAGGCGCAGGCGCAACTCGCCAAGGTGCGCCAGACCTGGGAATCCGAGGCGGCGGATCGCCTGGCCCGCGTGGAGGCGGAGTGGACCGCGCGTTTGGCGGCGGCCGAGGCGGGGGCGGAGTCCTTTGCGCCCGAACCAGCCGCGACGGTCGGCCAGCATTCCCCCGCCCAGGACATATGGATGGAGCCGGACCCCGGCGCGATCGCGCGCGCGGCCATCGAGGAGGCCAAGCGCGAAACCGAGGAAGCGAAACAGGCGCTCGAGGAACGCCGGCAGCAAGCCAAGCTGGAGGGCCGGCGCGTCGCCGATAGACGCCACCGCAGGACGGCGCTCGGCGTGATGCAGGCCGCCCGGGGATTCGAGATCAAACGCCCGCAACGCAAGCTCGCCGCGGCCGGCGTCGGACTCCTGCTTTTGGCCGCCGCGACCTTCACCGCAACCCGGGATCTGTCGACCCTCGAGGCCGGCCTGGCCGCCTTCGCCCCGAGCGTTGCGGAACCCGAGCCGGTGACCGTCTTCGTGCGCTCGGGCGTCGTCAACCTGCGCGCCGAGGCGACCACGACGGCGCGGGTGATCGGCCGCGTGGTGCGCGATACGGCCCTGCCCGAGATCGGACGCCGCGGCGAGTGGGTCCAGGTGATGATGCCCGACGGCAGCGGCAAGCGCGGCTGGATCCACTCCTCCCTCGTGATCTCGAAGACTCCGGGCCAGCCGGCGCCCTGATCCTTGGTACGACCGCCGGCCGGGGGCGCATTGCCTGTTCGGCGGGCCGAACACGGCTTTATCGAGGAAGGCTCCGGTCCATTACGTATGCCGAGCGGCTTTCGCTTGCGCTGGTCCGGTCCGTCCAGCTAGGTTGCCCCGATGAGCAAGAAGCCTGTTTTCTATAACTGTAGCCGCTGTCCCGCGTACTGCTGCTCCTATCCCAGAATTATCGTCGGCGAGAAGGACTTGGCCCGTCTCGCCAAGCACCATGGGATCGCCATCGAGGAGGCGCGGCGGAAGTTCACCAAGGCCGGCCACGAGAAGGGCGAGCGGGTGCTCCGCCATAAGGGCGACGAGCACTTCGGCACGGTCTGCCGGTTCCTGAACCGCAAGACCCGCAGGTGCATGGTCTACAAGGCCCGCCCCGCCGTCTGCCGCGAGTTTCCGGGTGCTGGGCGCTGCGGCTACTATGACTTTCTGTCCTTCGAGCGCAACGCCCAGGAAGACCCCGACTTCATCTCCACGACCTGGAACAGCTAACGGCCTCCGCTAATCGGGCGCGGCCAGGTGTCCGCGCTTGATATAGAGCGTGCAGCCTTTCTTGCTGCGCAGCGCGCACGGGCAGCCGTCCGGCAAGCGCAACCAGCTGCCGGCGGCGTAGCTGCCATCGTCGTCCTCCAGGGCCCCGTCCAGAACGAAGATCTCGGCGCCGCCGGAACAGTCGTGATGGGGCAGGGAGGCACCGCCCGAGAAGTGCAGGAGCTCCATGGATTCCGGATGGGAGGGGCTGCGGTAGAGCGGCAGCACGTCGACTCCGGGCAGCGGGCCCGGGGCCCATGTGGCGGTCTTGGTATCGACCACCACGTGCTCGCGCCTGCCGCCGGCGTACTGGCGCAGCTTGACGAAGATGGTGCAGCCCTTGCGCGAGAAAGGCGCGTGGCGGAAGCCCGGCGGGTTAAGCAGGTAGGTGCCGACCGGATAATCGCCGTGCTCGTCCGAGAAGATGCCTTCGAGCACGAAGATTTCCTCGCCCTCGGGATGGTCGTGCTCGGGGAAGCTGGATTTCGGGTCGTAGCGCACCACCGAGGTCACCCGGCTGCTCTCGCCGCCGACCAAATCGAGGCGCTTGCGCCATACCATCGGGCTGGGGCTGGCCTGCCACTCCATCTCGGCGGTGTCCATGACCACCCGCTGGGTGAAGTCCGCGTTGAGTGTGTCCGCCATTGCCTATGAATTTCCGCGCCGGGATCGTGTCGATGCACGGCCATTGTAATTCCGTCGGGGGCCGTTTGCCACCGCTTGATGTTCCGCTAGATGTTCCGGTCCAAGGCGGCGAAAAGTCCCGACGCGGCCGGGCCGGCGAACCGGCGGGCGCGGCCGCCCCTCTCGGCCGTCTATGGGGCCGCCTATGGGGATTGCCGCGACTGCGCTTCGATCTGCTTGACCTGGGTGATGTCGCGAAACACGGTCAAGACCGCGCGGCCTTCCTCGCGCGGCAGGCGCGTGGCCGAGCAATGCACGGGAAAGCTGCGGCCGTCGAGGCCGACGAACACCTGCTCCATCTGCGGCTGTTCCCGGCCCTTGTCGAGCACTTCCTTGATGCGCAGCTTGGCGATCTTGTGGAACCGCGGATCGACGAAGTCAAACAGGCTTCGCCCGATCAGATCGTCGGCGCTTTTGGCGCCCAGCAGCCTCACGGCCGCGGGGTTGGCGAACGCGATCCTGTCCTGGAGGTGAATCAGGATTCCGTCCGGCGACAGATCCACCAGACGGCGATAGCGCTCCTCGCTGCGGCGAAGCGCCTTTTCGGCCCCGACCCGCTCGGTGATGTTGGCGCCGGTTCCGCGGTAGCCCAGGAACGCCCCGGTTTCGTCGAAACGGGGCGTGCCGCTGAGCGAGACGTAAACCGTCTCCCCGTTGAGGCGAAACTGCACCAGTCGGAAATCGCGGAACGGCCGGTGCGCCTCCATATCCTCGAGGTGCTTGATCCAAATCTCGTCGCGCGGGTCCGGCTGGCCGACCTCGTCGTGCGCTTTACCGAGCATGCGGTCGGGGGAAATCCCGGTCGCCGGCTCGAAACGCCCGGAGAGGTATGAGAAACGCAGATCGGGCCCGAGCTCCCAGAACCAGTCGGAGGCGGAACTGGCGAAATCCCGAAAGCGCTGCTCGCTGTCGCGCAAGGCCTCCGTGGCCTGCTGGCGCTCGGCGATCTCCTGGCGCAGATCGCGCGTCCGTTCCTCGACCCGGCGCTCGAGGGACGCACGCAGGGTGTTGATTTGGCGCATCTCGAGCAGGATCAGGCCGATCAGGATCGTGCTGCCGGCCAGCACGCCGGCGAAGATCACCAGCAGCTTGGCGTGCGCCTCCTCCATGCGCCGATGCATACCCGCCACCTCCCGGTTTTGCTGGTGCAGCGCCAGAAGGCTTACCTTGTGGAAATCGGCCGGCAGGCCGCGCAGGCTTTCCTTGATCGATCGATAGGCGACGTCGTCCTCCGGCTCAAGCATCGTGACCATGGGCTCGATGTCCCGCATGACGCGCCGCGCCTCCTCGATCAGCGGTCTCACGCCCTCGAAGCTCATGTAGGTCGCGCCGACGGCGCCCTTGTCGGCGCTGTCGAGCCGGCTCCAGAAGACGTCGAAACGTTCGATGAGATCGTCCTTGGTCACACTCCGATAGTCCTGAAGGCGGTAGGAATCGAGCGCGACGACGAACGCGATCATCTCGCGTTCGAACTGGCTGGCGAACCAAGGCGCGTTGTCGCGGTATTCGGCCTGGATCCGTTGAGTGTCGCGCTCCAGCCCGACCACGATCAGGTACAGTACGATGGCGAGCACGACGATGCCGGCCGCCAGCACGGCGTAGGGCAGGGCCTGCCACCGCAGCAGCCGCTTCGAGCCGTCTCGCTTGCCCTCCGGCCTCGTCATCCGCCGTACCTTGCTCTTTCCCCCGCCGGCCCGCCGTCCATCCCCGTTTGGCCCCGCTTGGACGGTGGGCACGGGTCCGCTCACTCCTCGACCATCAGTTCCTTGATTTGCCAGATCGATCGCCCGTAGACAACCTGGGTGCGCAGTTCCGGCCGCTCGCTCCAGGGATAGATCACCCACAGCGGTCCCTTGTTGCGCGTGCGCAGGATCTCGCCGTTCATTTTCATGGCCAGGATGACCCGGTAGGCCGCGAAGTCGCTGACCGGGATTTCGACCGAATAATCGTTGGCGGCGATGGCCTTGACGCGGCTGCCCGTGGCCCCGACGCGCTTCATGAGATCGCTGGCCAAGGGGCCCTCGAACTTCGTCACCCCGTCGGTCCAGGGAGTCACGGTTTCGATGGTTGCCGCCGGCATCGCTTCCAACATCGCGCGGTCGAACTCGGCGACGCCCTCGCCGTTGGTGCGGCTGATCCGTCCCGAGACCGTGACGATGACCGGTCCGTCCGGCCGCGCCAGGCTTTGCGCCCGGGCCGATCCGGTCACCGACCAGCCGCCGTCGGGGGCGGCGCCCATCAGCAACGCCACGGCCAAACCGGCAATCCAAGGCCGGAACGGACCGCCGAAGGCGACGCGTCGCGCTTCGGACGCAAGCACTTTCATAACAGTCTCGCCATGCCCCCGACCGCGGCCACCATGGGCCGAAGTCTGTTCCCCTACCGAGGCCTTGGTGGCTTGAACGCAAACGATCGAACCCCGAAGCCACCCGGCCGGTATTCTTAGTTTTCAAGACGTTATGCTATCAGATTTCGAAACGTCTTCGCAAGCGAATCGCTTGTGAAAATTTGCCCAGGGCATGGGCCGTTCGTGCGCGGGCTTGTCACGGCCGCGCGCGCCGTGCATCACTTTGTTCCTAGAAGGAACAAGAGCGCTCCTTGGTATAAGGGGACGGGAAGGACACCGAGATGATCGACCTTTATACTTGGCCGACGCCGAACGGGCACAAGATCCATATCATGCTCGAAGAGACCGGGCTGGCGTACAACGTGATCCCGGTGGATATCGGCGCCGGCGACCAGTTCGACCCGGAGTTCCTCAAGATCAGCCCGAACAACAAGATGCCGGCCATGGTCGATCCCGAGGGTCCCGGCGGCAAGCCGATTGCCCTCAGCGAGTCGGGGGCGATGCTCATCTATCTGGCCGACAAGACCGGTCGGTTCCTGCCCGAGGAGCCGCATGCCCGCTACGCGACCCTGCAATGGCTGATGTTCCAGATGGGCCACATCGGGCCCATGCTCGGCCAGGTGCACCATTTTCGGAACTACGCGCTCGAGAAGCTCGACTATGCGGTCCAGCGCTACGAGAACGAGGCCAAACGGCTCTATGGCGTGCTCGACAAGCGGCTCGGCGAGACGCTGTATGTGGCCGGCGAGGCCTATACCATCGCCGACATGGCGATCCTTCCCTGGATGCGCCGGCCCCACAATCAGGGCGTGGAGGAGTCGGGGTATCCGAACTACCTGCGCTGGCGTGAGGCACTCCTGGAGCGGCCGGCGGTCCAGCGCGCCCTCGAGGTCCTGGCCGACCGGCGGCGTACGGGGCCGATGACCGATAAGGAACGGGAGATTATGTTCGGCGCGGCGCAGTACCAGCGGCGCTGACGGAGGCGGTCCCATGAAGCTCGCTGGGGATCAGCTCGAGCGCTTCCACCGGGACGGGTTCCTCATCCTGCCCGGGTTGTTCTCGCGCGACGAGGTCAGGGCCCTGTGCGCGCGCCTGCCCGCGCTCTATGCCGAGGACACGCCGGCCAACGTCCGCGAGAGGCAGGGCGACGAGGTGCGCACCGCCATGGGCCTGCACCTGCGCGATCCCCTGTTCGCCAAGCTGGTGCGCCATCCGCGCCTGGTCGAGCCGGCGCTGCAGATCCTGGGCCAGGACCTCTACATCCAGCAGGTAAAGGTCAACGTGAAGGCCGCCTTCACCGGCGAAGTCTGGCAGTGGCATTACGACTTCGCCACGCACCACGGCGAGGACGGCGTGCCCGAGCCGCTCGCGCTCAACCTGCACGTCTTCCTCGATCCCGTGACCGAGATCAACGGGCCGCTCTACTTCATCCCCGGCTCGCACCAGCACGGGGCGGCGCCGGCCACCCTCGACACCGCGACCACCAGCTATCCCCTGTGGGTCGTGGAACGGGATACGGTGCGCGCGCTTGCCCACGAGACCGGCCTGGTCGCGGCTACCGGCCCGGCCGGCACGGCGCTCATCTTCGGCGACCTGATGGTGCACGCCTCGCCGGGCAACCTCTCGCCCTACGACCGGCGTATCTTCTCCTTGATCCTGAACCCGGTCGCCAACGCCCAGACCAGGTTCGAGCGCCCCGACCACAAGCACCACCGGGACCCGGCCCCGGTCCGGCCGCTCGCCGACGACTGCCTGCTGGCGCCGGCGCCGGCCGGGGCGGCTTGAGCCGGGACGGTCCGGTTATACCAAGGAGCGTGATAATGGGCGCGGACGTCCTGCACCCCGGATACTTCACCGCCGGGCTGGCCGAGACCGACCCGGAGATCGCCGCGGCCATCGACGACGAGCTGACCCGCCAGCGCGAGGTGGTCGAGCTCATCGCCTCGGAGAACATCGTCAGCCGCGCCGTGCTCGAGGCCCAAGGCTCGGTGCTGACCAACAAGACCGTAGAGGGCTATCCGGGCGCGCGCTACCACGGCGGCGCGGTCAACGTCGACGCGGTCGAGCGCCTGGCCATCGCGCGCGCCGGCAAGCTGTTCGGCTGCCGCTTCGCCAACGTCCAGCCCCACTCCGGCAGCCAGGCCAACCAGGCGGTGTTCCAGGCCCTGCTCCAGCCCGGCGACGCGGTGCTCGGCATGGCGCTTTCGGCCGGCGGGCACCTGAGCCACGGCGCATCCTTCAACATGAGTGGCAGGCACTTCGCCGCCAGCCACTACGGCGTGCGCCGCCAGGACGGGCGCATCGACTACGACGCGGTCGCGCGCCTGGCCGAGGAGACCCGCCCGAAGCTGATCGTCGCCGGCGGCTCGTCCTATCCGCCGGCCATCGATTTCGCGCGGTTCCGCGCCGTCGCCGATGCGGTCGGCGCCACTCTGCTCGTGGACATGGCGCACTTTGCCGGGCTGGTGGCGGGCGGCGCGCATCCGAGCCCATTTCCTCACGCCCATGTGGTCACCACGACCACCTACAAGTCCCTGCGCGGGGCGCGCGGCGGGATCATCCTGGGCGACGATGAGGCGCTCATGAAGCGCATCGATGCGGCGATCTTCCCGGGCGTCCAGGGCAGCCCGCTGCTGCACGGCCTCGCGGCCAAGGCGGCCTGCCTGGGCGAGGCCTTGAAACCCGCGTTCCGCGCTTATGCCGAGGCGGTACTGGCCAACGCCCGGGCGCTGGCGGCGACGCTTATGGACAAGGGCTACGACGTGGTCTCGGGCGGCACCGACACGCCGATCGTGCTGGTCGACCTGCGCCGCCAGGGCCTCAAGGGCAACGCCGCCTCGGACAGCCTGGAGCGCGCCGGCATCCCCTGCAACAAGAACGCCGTGCCCTTCGATACCGAGAAGCCGACCGTGACCTCGGGTCTCAGGTTCGGTTCCTCGGCCGCGACCACGCGCGGCTTCGGGGTGGCGGAGTTCCGGCTCGTCGGTGCCAAGATCGTCCAGGTGCTCGACGGCTTGGCGCGCGATCCCACGGGCAACGGCGCCCTGGAGGCAGCGGTCTTCGTGGAGGTCCGCGAACTCACCGCGCGCTTCCCGATCTACGGTGCGGTGTAGGAATGGCGCTTGCCGTCGACTTCTACTACGGACTGGGCAGCCGGTACTCGTACCTGGCCTCGACCCAGCTCGACCGCATCGCGGCCGCAACCGGCTGCCGCTTCGACTGGCATCCGCTCAAGAGCGGCGCGCTCATGGAATTGCGCGGCGGCCATCCGTTCCGCGGGGAGCCGGCCTCCGGACAGTACGAATGGCCGTACCGCCGGCTCGACGCGGAAGCCTGGGCCGAGTACTACGGCGTGCCCTACCGGGAGCCAGTCGAGTTCCGGGTCGATCCCGCCTACCTCGCCGTGGCGGCGAGCGCGGCCAAGCGCCTGGGCGCGGTCGAGGCCTACAGCCGGCGCCTGTTCCAGGCGATCTTCGTCGAGGGCGGGGCGATCGCCGAGGCCGACCTGATCGGATTCGCCGCGGACGCGGGTCTGGACGCGCAAGCCTTCCGCACCCGCCTCGACGACCCGGCGACGGCCGAGTTGCACGAGGCCGCGTTGCAGGAAGCGCACCGCCGCGGCGCCTTCGGCGTGCCGACCTTCTTCGTCGGGAAACGTCTGTTCTGGGGCAACGACCGACTGCCGCTGGTCGCGCATTTCATAAGGAAGGCGCGCGCGGGCGGGCCGGCGTGACACCCCTTGGCTTTTCGGCCCGCGCCGGGTAACCCTGGGCCATGACCGACGAGCCCGACCTCAAGCCCGAAACCCTGGCCGCCCACGGCGGGCGCACGCCCGATGCCGAGCGCGGCGACGTGGCGCCGCCGCTCCGGCCGTCCACCAATTACGCGCGCGACCAGGACTACCGGCAGATCGGCGGCCAGGGCGGCTACAGCCGCGCCGACAGCCCGAGCTACCCGGAAATCGAATCCCTGCTCGCCCGGCTCGAAGGCGGCGCGGGCGCGATGGTCTTCGCCTCGGGCATGGCCGCCGCCACGGCGGTGTGGCTGTCGCTGGCGCCCGGCGATCACGTGGTCCTGCCCAAGGTGGTCTATTGGGGCCTGCGCGACTGGTTGCTCCAGTTCGCCGCCAACTGGGGCCTCGGCGTCGATCTCTTCGACCAGGGCGACCCGGCGGCGCTGGCGCGGGCGCTCAAGCCCGGCGCGACCAAGCTGGTGTGGATCGAATCGCCGTGCAACCCGACCTGGGACGTGATCGACATCGCCGCCGCCGCCGAGGCCGCGCATGGCGCCGGCGCGCTCCTGGCCGTCGACTCCACCGTGGCGACCCCGGTCCTGACCCAACCGATCGCGTTGGGCGCCGATCTCGTCTTTCACTCGGGCACCAAGTATCTGAACGGCCACGGCGACGTCATGGCCGGCGTTCTGGTCACCGCGCGCGCCGACGACTTCTGGGCCAAGCTGCGCGACAAACGCCACCGCGGCGGCGGCGTGCTCGGCGCCTTCGAGGCCTGGCTGCTGCAGCGCGGCCTGCGCACGCTCTACTTGCGGGTCGGGCGGGCGAGCGAGAGCGCGCTCGCCATCGCGCGCCACTTCGAGGGCCACCCCAAGCTCGCCGCCGTCCTCTATCCCGGCCTGGAGAGCCATCCCGGCCACGCGATCGCCAAGCGCCAGATGACGGGCGGCTTCGGCGGCATGCTGAGCCTGCGCATGAAGGGCGGGGCCGAGGGCGCGCTCGAGGTCGCCAGGCGCGTGCGGATCTTCGTGCGCGCCACCTCGCTGGGCGGGGTCGAGAGCCTGATCGAGCACCGTGCCAGCATCGAGGGCCCGACCAGCCCGGTGCCGGCCGACCTCCTGCGCCTGTCCATCGGCATCGAGGACCCGCAGGATCTGATCGCCGATCTGGAGCAGGCCCTGGCACGCGCCGCGGAAAACTAACGGGGAGAGCCTTCGTGACCATCGAGTTCTACACCTGGAGCACGCCCAACGGGCGCAAGATCTCCATCGCCCTCGAAGAGATGGAGCTGGCCTACGACGTCCATCCGATCAACATCGGCCAGGACGAGCAGTTCGCGCCCGAGTTCGTGGCGATCAGCCCGAGCGGCATGATCCCGGCGATCGTCGACCCCGAGGGACCCGACGGTCAGCCGATCGGCGTCTTCGAGACCGGCGCGATCCTGCTCTATCTGGCACGCAAGACCGGCCGCTTCCTGCCCGAGGCGCCGCGCGCCCGCGGCCTGGTGGAACAGTGGCTGATGTGGCAGATGGGCAACTTCGGGCCGACGCTGGGGCAGCTGCACCACTTCCGCCGCTTCAACCCGGGTAAGGCGCCCTACGCCACCGAGCGCTTCAGCGAGAAGGCGCAGCGGTTCTATAGGGTGCTCGACACGCGCCTTTCCGAGGTCGAGTACCTGGCCGGCGCGTACTCCATCGCCGACATGGCGACGCTGCCGTGGGCGGCGCGCCATCCCTGGCAGGGCATCTCGTTGCCCGATTACCCGAACGTGAAGCGCTGGTACGACGCCTTGGCCGCGCGCCCGGCGGTCAACCGCGGCATGGAGGTGCCCGAAGGCAAGCCCTCGGGCTGGACGCCTCCCGATTCCTAAAGAACCGGGTCATGGGGCTCGGATCACTCGGGCGAGTCCGGAAGCGACCGGGTCAAACGGCGGCCCGAGAGCCGCCCTTGAGCTCGGCGGGGAAGGCAACCACCGCGTTCGCCGCGCCGCCCGTGCCCTGGAGCAGGTTTTGCAGCTCCTGACGGCAGCGCTCGAGCCCGGTGATCTCGCGCTTATCCTCCCGATCGTAGACCTCGATGCAGCTCAACTTGATCTCGACCAGATCGATCAAGGTCTCGATGACGCGCTTGGACAAAGACATTGTACCCTCTTTTTTCGAACGTTTCGTTGCCCCGAGCTTGCGCGACATATTTTTAAAATTGCATGAATGGGAGCGGCCGATTCCGGCCTTCCCAAGATTTTTTTGTCGCGCGGAAGTTCTTAATTTCGTTAAGGAATTTCGTCCCGTCACGGCGGCGCGTTTAACACGGTCTTAAAGGGGCCGACGTTAAACTCGCGGCGTGACCGATGCGCGCCGCCCGCACGCGACCGGCCGATTAGCGAGGACCCCGATTAGAGAGGACAAGGGCCAGCCATGCGACCGTTCGACGCCCTGGCGCCGCATTCCGAGATCGTCGTCTCGACCGGGACGCCGAAGCACGACCGGCGCCTGAGCGACAAGATCCTGGCCGCCTTCGGCCACGCCTACGCCGAGGGCGCGCTGGGCGTGGCCGCGGTGCTGCGCCGGGCGCTCGAGGAGGTGGAGGGGGCCCTCCACGGCGCGCCCGCGGAACGGCGCGCCGGTGGCGCGCTGGTCCAGGCCGACCTCTGGGTCGCGTACGTCGATTCGCGCGACGCCTTCAGACGGGCCTCCGCGGCACAAACGCCCGATCCCGAGGCGCTCGAGCAGGCGCGCGCCGAGATGATGGATGCCTACAAGCGCTGGAGCTACGGCTGAGCCGCCGTTGACAGCCCGGCGATGGGGCGGCTAGAAGAGCCGTTCCGGCGGGCCTATCTACAGATGGACGCCGCGCTTGCGGAGAGGTGGCCGAGTGGCTGAAGGCGCTCCCCTGCTAAGGGAGTATGGGTTAACCGCCCATCGTGGGTTCGAATCCCACCCTCTCCGCCACCCTACGCCTTCGGCTTCGGGTGGCAGGCCACCCTTGTGGGCTGGCGCCCGAAGGCGCTTAGGCGTAGGAGTGTCTCCCGAAGCTCCGGTAGGAGCGTAGGGAGACGATCGCTCGCATGTGGTACGTGTATTTCCTTCGCCTTCGTAACGGCGATATTTACGTCGGGTCGACAGGCGATCTTCGACGCAGGGTTGCTTCCCACGGGCGGGGCCAGGTGGCGTCAACAAAAGAGCGCCTGCCCGCCGCCTTGACATCCTACGTCGCCGTACAGACCGAAGGGACCGCACGTGAACTCGAACGGTACTTCAAATCCGGATCGGGCAAGGCCTTCGCCAACAAGCGCTTTTGGTAAGTGTGTGCCATAAGTCTTCGCTATGGTCTTGGGAGTGGACGCCCTCCACCAACCTTCACCGATTTCTTGAAAACGGGGACACGCGGTCTTTCGCGCGGGTGTAAACTGCTCGCGCAATCGGGTCCGGCCTGGCGTGCCGGAGCCTTTGGGCGAGGGGAGGCACCGCCATGCTGGGCGCCATTGCCGGCGACATCGTGGGCTCGATCTACGAGCACGCCAATATCAAGACCAAGGACTTCCCGCTGTTCGGACCGGGCTGTCGCTTCACCGACGACACGGTGCTCAGCGTCGCGGTCGCCGACTGTTTGCTGAACGAGGGCGATTTCGCCCAGACCCTGCGCGCTTATACCCGGGCGCACCCGCGGCGCGGCTACGGCGCCATGTTTCGGCGCTGGGCGCTAAGCGACGACCTGCCGGCCTACGGCTCCTGGGGCAACGGTTCGGCCATGCGCGTCGGCCCGGTCGGCTTCGCCGCGCGTCACGAGGACGAGGCGCTCGCGCTCGCCGCGCGCTCGTCCGCGGTCAGCCACGACCACCCGGACGCGGTCGCCGGCGCCCAGGCCGTGGCGCTGGCGATCTACTTGGCGCGCCAGGGCCGGGACCGGGCGGCGATCCGGGCCGGGATCGCGGCGCGCTTCGGCTACGACCTCACCGAGAACGTGGCCAAGATCCGGGCGCGCTATACCTTCGACGTCTCGGCCGCCGGCACCGTGCCGCCCGCGCTGATTTGCGCCCTCGAGGCCGAGGACTTCGAGGACGCCCTGCGCAACGCGGTCTCCATCGGCGGCGACACGGACACCGTGGCCTGCATCGCCGGCGGCCTGGCCGAGGCGCTCTTTGGCCTGCCCGAGGAGATCGCGGCGCCGGCGCGCGCCTACCTCACCGACGACCTTGAAGCCGTGGTCGCGCGGTTCCACGAGACCTACGGGGCGTGACCGGCCCGAAGGTGACGGGTGCTCGGTTCCGTGATTGGGCGACCCTGGCTCTCCAACGCGCTGGCCACTTGCCATCCCCGTGATGTACACTATCTGACAACCTAGGCTTGGGGTGCCGGTTCGTCTGGCCGGCTGAGAGCACACCCGTCGAACCTGATCTGGGTCATGCCAGCGAAGGGAGCCGTGCCATGACGGAGACTTCCGGGACATCCACGAAAACCAGCGCCACGCGCTCCGGCGGCGCGCGGCCGCGGGTCGCCATCATCGGCGCCGGGGTCTGCGGCCTCGGCATCGGCTGGCGCCTGGCCCAGGCCGGCTGCGCGGTCACCGTGGGCGATCGCGACCGGTCCGGCATGGCTACAAGCTGGGCGGCGGCCGGCATGCTCGCGGCCCATGTCGAGGCCGAGCCGGGCGAGGAGCGCTTGCTGCCCCTGCTTCTGGAAAGCCGCGCCATGTGGGCCGAGTTCGGCCGCGATCTCGAGGCCGCCTCCGGCCTGGCGGTGGATTACCGTGACGAGGGCACGCTGGTCGTCGCGCTCGACCGCGACGACACCGAGCGCCTGAAATTCTCCTACGACTACCACCGCTCGATGGGGCTGGAGATGGAATGGCTGTCCGGGGCCGAGGCGCGCCGGCTTGAGCCCCATCTCGCGTCCGGGGTCGCCGCCGGGGTCTTCAGCCCGCTCGACCACCAGGTGGATAACCGCAAGGCGGTGGTGGCTCTCAAAGCGGCGTTCGTCAAGGCCGGTGGCGCGTTGCGCGAACATGCCGAGGTCGAGGAAATCCTCGTCGAAGGCGGGGCCGTGCGCGGAGTCCTGGTCGGCGGCGAACGGGTTGAGGCGGAGACCGTGGTCATCGCCGCCGGGGCGTGGTCGCGCAATCTCAAAGGCTTGCCGGATCATCTGCGTCCGCCCGTGCGCCCGGTGAAGGGGCAGATGCTCTCTTTGGCGATGCCGGCCGACGCCCCGCTGCTCCGCCACGTGGTGTGGGGGCCGGGGATCTGTCTGGTGCCGAGGAAGGACGGGCGACTCTTCGTCGGCGCCACGGTCGAGGAGCGCGGCTTCGACGAGTCGCTCACCGCCGGCGGCGTCTTCGCCCTGCTCGAGACCGCCTGGCGCGCGCTGCCGGCCGTGGAGGATCTGGCGATCGACGAGCTCTGGGTCGGCTTCCGCCCGGGCAGCCGCGACGACGCCCCGATCCTGGGCGCGACCCCGGTCGACGGCCTGGTGCTGGCGACCGGCCATCACCGCAACGGCATCCTGCTCGCGCCGGTGACCGCGGAGGCGCTGGCGCGCCTGGTGCTGACCGGCCGGCCGCTCGCCGGCACCGAGCCGTTCGGGATCGCGCGCTTCGCGCGCGGCGCGGTGGCGGCGTGACCGGGGGAGCGGCCATGGACCTGCCAGCGACCATCCGGGTCAACGGCGAGGAGCGGCCCTTGGGCGCGGACGGCGTGATCGGGCTGCTCGAGGCCGCGGGCATCGATCCCAAGACGCGCGGCCTGGCGGTCGCGGTCAACGGCGCGGTGGTGCCGCGGCGCGCCTGGCCGGAAACCGCGCTTGCCCCCGGCGACGAGGTCGAGATCGTCAAGCTCTTCGCCGGCGGCTGAGCCCGAACGCCCCCAAACCCGAAAGCGACGAATACAGCCATGCCAGACAGCTTCAAGATCGCCGACCAGAGCTTCACCTCGCGCCTGTTCCTGGGCACCGCCGGCTATCCCAACCAGCAGGTCATGCTCGACGCGCACGCGGCCAGCGGAACCGAGATGGTGACCGTCTCGATCCGGCGCATCAGCCTCGAGGGCTATGCCGAATCCATGATCGACCTGCTCGGCGGGCGCAGCCGCCTGCTGCCCAACACGGCCGGCTGCGCGACCGTGCGCGACGCGCTGCTGACCGCCCAGTTGGCGCGCGAGGCGCTCGAGACCGACTGGATCAAGCTGGAGCTGATCGGCGACCGCGAGACCCTCTATCCCGACGTCGCGCAGTTGCTCGAGGCCGCCGAGGCGCTGGTCCAGGATGGCTTCACCGTGCTGCCCTATTGCAACGACGACCCGGTCACCTGCCAGAAGCTGGCCGATATCGGCTGCGCCGCGGTCATGCCGCTGGGCGCGCCGATCGGCTCGGGCATGGGCATCTGCAACCCCTACAACATCGCGCTCATTTGCGCGCGCAGCACGGTCCCGGTGATCCTCGACGCCGGCCTCGGCACCGCCTCGGATGCGGCGCTGGCCATGGAGTTGGGCTGCGCCGGCGTGCTGCTCAACTCGGCGGTCGCCAAGGCGCGCGATCCGGTCGGCATGGCCGGCGCCATGCGCCACGCGGTCGCGGCCGGGCGCGCGGCGCGCCTGGCCGGACGCATCCCCAAGCGCGACTACGCCGAACCCTCGAGCCCCCAGCTCGGCCTGATCGGCTCGTAATACCAAGGAGCGCTGATAATGACCCATAGAGATCGGGCAGGCGATCCGCCGGGCAGGAGGGAAGCCGCGGGCGATGCGGGACATCGTCGAGGCTTTCCGACGCCCTCCGGCGGTTCGCCTGCCCGACCGGAACGGCGGTTTCCCAAGGCTTTCGGACGGCGTCGCGCAGGGCTTGCGATGCCTTGCATCGCC
>JACZWN010000060.1 GCA_022572105.1 Pseudomonadota bacterium
GCGCCGCAAACGGCTGCGGCGGCGCCGGCCGAGCCGCCGCCGGCCGAGCCGCCGCCGAAGGTGAAGGACGCGCCGACCCCGACCCTTGATGCCGCGCCCGGCCCGGCCGCGACGTCCGAGTCCCGGCCCCGGAAACGGCGCTCCGGCAGCTTCTTCTCCTGGATAGCGGGGCGCGGAAGCGCCAGCGTCGAGGAACACTTCGAGAAGGGCGACCGGCATTATTACGGCCAGGGCGTGCGCAAGAACCTGGCGCTCGCGCTACGCTCGTACCGAAAGGCCGCGGACCTCGGCCACGCGGCGGCGCAAAACCGGCTCGGCTGGATGTACGAGAAGGGCGAGGGCGTCGAAGCGGACTACAGCGAGGCGGTGAAGTGGTACCAGCGCGCCGCCGAGCAGGGCCACGTCAACGCCATGAACGATCTCGGCTACATGTACCGCCAAGGCTGGGGCGTGACCCAGAGCTACTCCGAAGCCTTGCGCTGGTTTCGCAAGGCCGCCGAAAAATACGACAGCTACGCCGAATACAATATGGGCCAGATGTACGAAAACGGCTGGGGCGTCGAGAAGGACCTGGAGGAGGGCATCCGCTGGTTCCGCAGGTCCGCCGCGCGCGGTCACGAATGGGCCGCCAAGCGGCTCGAGGATCTCGGCGTCAAGACCTGAGGAGAGCGGGACCGCTGGCCGGCCGCCGGCCCGAGATCACCGCCTCGAGGCGCCCGCCGCCGCGAACATCCGCCGGCTCGAACGCCCGCGGTCGGGCATTTTCAGAGAACTTGCATCGCACCCGCGACCCTCTTTGGGCGATGCCGCCGCGCGCCACCCGGCTTCACTTATACCAAGGAGCGTTGATAATGACCCATCACACGGTTTCCCAAGGTTTTTGGCCAGGAGCGCGTAGCGCGGCGATGCGGGGCATCGCCGCGCCCTGCGCCTCGTCCAAAAGCATTGGGGCCGTCCGAAAGCCCTGGGAAACCGCCGTTCCGGTCGCGCCGGCTAACCGGCAGGGGGCGAATCGGTGCGGGCGTCGGCAAGCCTCGACGACCCGCCCTCCGCAGCGGCGGCGCTGCCGCTGCAGTGGGGCGGATGCCCGCATCGCCCGCGACTTTCCTGCTACCTGCCCGGTGGCCCGGCGGATCGCCTGCGCGATTTCTTTTTTATGGGTCAGTATCAACGCTCCCTGGTATTAGATCTGAGCATCGTTTGCTATACCCCGGAAAACCCGACCGTTTCCGGAAGCGGGGCCTTCAAGGCGGTGCCGAATCGATCCCCAAAAAACGCGCATAAGACATATTATGGAAAATTTGAGCCACTGGCTCCGGCGCTGCGCCGAAAGCCTGTTCTCACAGGAATGTCACAGAGTTAGGGGCATAATCTAAGACGGACGGAGCGCGCGGGACGCGACGGGGGCGCCGACAGAATGTTGCGCTCCATGATTGCATCTTGGCGTGCGTTCCCACAGAAAAACTGCTATTCGGATTTCGAGATGAGCGCAATCACCGTATTCATCGTCGACGACGACGAGGATCTTCGGTCTTCCCTGGTCGACCTAGTCGAAACCGCCGATCTCAAGGCGGAAGCCTATGGATCGGCCAAGGAACTCCTCGACGCCTTCAAGACCGGGTGCGAGGGTTGCCTGGTGGTCGACATCCACATGCCCGGGATGGACGGCCTGGAGCTTCAGGAAAGGCTCAAGGCCGATGGGATCAGGATTCCGGTGATCGTCATCACCGGCCGCGGAGACGTGCCCAAGGCGGTCAAGGCGCTGAAGACGGGCGCCGTCGATTTTATCGAAAAGCCGTTCGGCGGTGAGCTCGTTTTGAGTAGTATTCGCCGCGCCATCGAGATCGGCAAGCGAGCCCGGGCGAAAGGGGAACTGGCCGCCGATGCCGCGCATCGGATCGAGCGGTTGACGCCGCGCGAGCGCGAGGTGCTCGATCACCTGGTCGTCGGTCATTCCAACAAAATTATCGCCGCCAAGCTGGCTATCAGCCCCAGGACCGTCGAGGTCCACCGCGCCCGCGTCATGGAGAAAATGCACGCCCAAAGCCTGTCCCACCTGGTTCGCATGGCGCTCGCCGTCGAGCCCGACGAAGACGCCTGAGAGCCCGGGCCCGCGGCGCGGCAACACCGCCCTCGCCTTCCCCGCCGGAGCGCCTCCCGGCCCCGGCGTTCGGCCGCATAGGTATTATTCCGGACTTCAATCATCCCTCCTAAGCCCTTATATTCTTAGGTCGATTCAGATTCCGAAAAGGCGAAATAGCGAGCTTGACCGTTAGATGATCCCGAAAGCACCCAACGACGCGCGGCGCATTCCCACGAGCGTCGACGATCTGCCCTCTCCCGACACTATACGTTGGCACACGCACCTAAAGGCGCGGGTCGTGGCCGGGGTGCGCAGCGGCCTGATCAGCCTCGAGGAAGCCTGCCGGCGCTATCGGTTGTCAGCCGAGGAGTTCGCCTCTTGGCAGCGGCTGATCGACGAATACGGGCTGCTCGGTCTGCGCGTTACTTACTGCAAGCAATACCGCCGAACCCCGTACGGCCCAGGCGATCTGATCTAATTTATTGATGTAGACCGGATTCACAGCATCGATCGAACCCACGATGTGGGTTCGATCGATCCTGATCCGGTCTAGGCTCCAAGCCGGTGTCCGGTCGCGGTGGCGACGCCGAGCCCACGGGCATCCTCGGCCTCCGTCACACCTCGAGCACCATGCCGTCGTAGGCCGGCTCGACCCCGGCCGGGCAGCGCGACTTGAGGTCCTCGTAGTCGATCTGGTGGTTCATGTGGGTGAGCACCGCACGCGCCGGGCGCACGCGCTCGACCCATTCGAGAGCCCGCTCGAAATGCGCGTGAGTCGGATGGGGCTTGTCGCGCAGGCAGTCCACGATCCACAGCCTGACCCCGGCCAAGGCCGCGAAAGCCGCCTCGTCGAGCGTGACCACGTCGGTCGAGTAGGCGGCGTCGCCGAATCGGTATCCCAGGCTCGTCTCCGGGCCGTGGCCCTGGACGAACGGCACGATCGCGATGCCGCCGAGTTCCATGGGTCCTTCGATCGGGATGTCGTCGAGCAGGGGGCGGTAGAGGTTGTCCGGGTCGCAACTCGACGTGAAGGCGTAGTCGAAGCGCCGGGTCAGAATGGCCCGCGTCGGCGCGTCCATATAGGCGGGAATCGGCGCGGCGCGGGTGTAGACCATGGCGCGCAGCTCGTCCAGGCCGTGACAATGGTCGGCGTGGGCGTGGGTGAAGAACAGGGCGTCGATCCGCTCGATCCCGGCGTCTATGATCTGGGCGCGCAGGTCGGGCGAGGCGTCGACGAGCAGGACCGTGGGCCCCTCCTCCACCAGGATCGACACGCGGCGGCGGCGGTTGCGCGGATTGCCCGGGTCGCAGGCGCCCCAGTTGCCGCCGGGGGTTCCGTCGGCGAACGGCACGCCGCCGGAGCCGCCGCAACCGAGGACGGTGATTTTCATGGCCCCGGGTCGCGGTGCGCCGGCCGCCGCGCCCTGGCGAACAGATGGAAGGCGTTGTCGCCGGTGATCCGGGTCAGCTCCTGCACCGACACGCCCTTCACCTCGGCCAGAGCGGCGGCGGTATGGACCACGTAGGCCGGCTCGTTGCGCTTGCCGCGCTTGGGCACGGGCGCGAGATAGGGCGCGTCGGTCTCCACCAGCAGGCGTTCGAGCGGCACCTCGCCGAGCGTCGCGCGCAGCGCCTCGGCCTTCTTGAAGGTCACGATGCCCGCGACCGAGATGTAGAGGCCGAGCTCGAGTGCCGCCCGGGCCAACTCGGGGCCCGCGGTGAAGCAGTGGATGACGCCGGTGAACGGCCCCTCCGCGTGGGCCTCGCGCAGGATCCCGATGGTGTCCTCGTCGGCGTCGCGGGTATGGACGATCACCGGAAGCCGGGCCTGCCGCGCGGCGCGGATATGGGCGCGGAAGCTCTCCTGCTGGCACGCGCGCGGCGCGTGCTCGTAGTAGTAATCGAGGCCGGTCTCGCCGATGCCTACGACCTTGGCATGGGCGGCCAGTTCGACCAGGCGCGCGGGCTCGCTCAGGCCCTCGCCCGCGGCCTCGTGCGGATGCACCCCGACCGAGCAGTAGACGTCGTCGAAGCGCTCGGCGATGGCGCGCACCCGGTCAAATTCGGAGAGCTTGGTGCAGATGGTGATCAGCGCGCCGACGCCGACCCGCCGGGCCCGCGCGACCACCTCGTCGAGGTCGCCGTCGCGCTCCAGGTAATCCAGGTGGCAGTGGGAATCGACCAGCATGAGCACGGGGTTCGGGACGATTTCGGGGATCGGCACGGCCAGGTTAGCAGATAGCGCAAGTCTTCGGGCGCGGTCAACCGCCCGACGCGCGGCCCGCGGCCACTCGTGACCGGGCTTTCTTTACTTGGAAATCGAGAACCCTTGGCTCGCGATGCCCTTCGCCGCCGTGTGACTCGCGCCGTCGCCGTTCGCGCGTGCCCCGTCCTTGCTGCGCGCGGTCTCGCTCTTGGCCGAGAGATTCTCCATCGCATCGATCAGGAACTCGCGGCTCATCGTCACCTCCAGGCCCAGGTATTTGCAGGCGGCGATGCATTGCTCGACGACGAACTTGGGCTGGAAGTACGAAAGCGGCTGCTCGAAGGTGGTCTGCAACTCGTGCGCCACGAACTCGGGAATCTCGTCCCGATACTCGAGGTCATGCTGCGCGCAGAGCATCTGAAACAGGGTGCGGTAGCTCTCGATCGACGGCGCGGCGAGCTCGACCTTGTAGGGAATCCGGCGCAGGAAGGCCGGGTCCATGATGTCTTCCGGCAACAGGTTGGTGGAGAATATCAGGAGTTCGTCGAAGGGGATGGAGAAGGTCTTGCCGGTATTGAGGGTCAGGTAGTCGACCCGCTTTTCCATGGGCGTGATCCAGCGGTTCAGCAGGTCCTCGGGCCGGACCAACTGACGGCCCAGGTCGTCGACGATGAAGGTGCCGCCGATCGCCTTGAGGTGGAGCGGCGCCTCGTAATAGCGCGCGTGGGGGTTGAAGCTGAGATCGAGCATCTCGAGCGTCAGCTCGCCGCCGGTGATGATGACCGGGCGCGTGCAAGCCACCCAGCGCCGGTCGATATCGTCGATGCGCAGGCTGACGCTCGAAAACAGGGTCTGTTCCGGGTGGGAAACATCGTCCACCGCCTTGTGCAGCGTCGTATCGAAAACCTTGATGGTGGTGCCGTCGACGTCGAGGCAGTAGGGAATGTGGATGATCTGCTTGAAGATCCCGCCGATCACCTCGGCGATCGTCGTCTTGCCGTTGCCCGGGGGGCCGTACAGCAGGAGCGAACGCTCCGCGTTGATCGCCGGCCCCAGGCGACGGACCAGCTTTTCCGGAACGACCAAGCCTTCCAGCCCCTTGAGCAGGGCCTCGCGGTCGATCTCCTCGTGCCGGATCCGCTGGCGGTCGATCTGACGGTGATAGTCCGCCAGGGTAACCGGCGCGGGCCCGATGTACTGGGACAGGCCGAGCGCCTCGATGGCCCATTCGCGTCCCTTGCCAAGCAGGGAATACCTGAACTCGGAATGCTGGCCGTCGCCGGCCAGGCCGAGGTTCTCGATCAGCGCCCGGTCCTTGATCTCCTCCATCAGCGAATTGACAATCGCCGAGTTGAGCTTGAGCGCGTCGGCAAGCTGAGAAGAGGTCTCCAGGCCGCGCACGTACATGGTTTTGAGCAACAGGCTGATCATGTTGTTCAGCCCGAGCCCGGTTTCGGCGATCGACCGCGGCGGCGGCGGGCGGTCGCACATGAGCGTCCGGATTTTCTCAGCTGTCATCGAATCGACGTCCGTGCGGTTCCGTTGGGAAGTGCCGAAAAGGTCCATGGGCCTGTCCGATGCGCTGGAATCTAGGTCTTATATGTTAACGTATCGTTAGTGATATCACGTCCCGGCGGGCCGTGGGCAAGGGTTAATCCATGGCCGGCCCGCTGTCCACGCTGACACCATGACCAGAAACTCGACCCCGAGGAGGCGCACCAGGCGCCGCTCGCCGACGTAGATCTTGCCGTGGCCGGTCATCTCGGGCTCGAGCGCGAGATCGGAAATCTCGACATGAGTGCTGGACCCGCATGACCTTGCGGTGCAGCCCATTCTCCGGCTCCATGACGGTGGCGGCATGAAAATTAGCATGGGATCCCACCCAACAAACGCCGCCAACCCGTCCTACGATTGGGGCCCACCTCTAGACCCAGCGAGACCCCGGAGGAGAAATCAATGGATAGACCGTTCAAGGAAATCATCGACCTAGGCCGTGAGTTTTTCCACGGCATGGCCAACATCGGGGGAGCACAAGTCGCGTTCTGGCCCACGAGTTCCTTCAAAAAGCTGGAAACCATCAGCGGGGGAAAACTCTCGATGGAATCGAAGATGATGCTTCTTCCCGAGCACTGCGGCACCCACCTCGACGTTCCACGGCACTGCTTGCCGAACGGGACCGACGTGGCGGGCGTAGCGCTCGAACGGCTGGTGCTGCCGGGCCACCTGCTCGACCTCACGGCCAAAGCGAAGGGCGAGGCGATCAGCATCGCGGACTTGGAGAAGGCAGAGCAAAGATCCGGGCGGAGAATTGGCGGCGGTACGGCCGTGCTGTGCTGGACGGGCGTGGATGGGGATTGGGGGAATCCGGGGTTTGAGACCGAGCGCCCTTATGTGCCCGTGGAAACGGCAAGGTGGCTCGTCGATCGCGAGATCACCCTGTTCGGTACGGATCTGATCGGTATGGACGACCCCGCCGAGTGGTGGTGGCCGACGCACCGGGTCTGGCTCGAGGCCGGTATCTGCATGATCCAGCAGATGTGCAATCTCGGTGCCCTCGCGGGCAAGGAATTCCTGCTCGTCGCGGCGCCTCTCAAGCTGCGGGAGGGGACCGGTTGTCCCATCCGTCCGATCGCGTTGGTCATCTAATACCGACGATCCTTGATATTGACCCATTTCATGGGAGCACATCGGCCTGCCCGGGCCCGAGCGGTAAATGAGGCGCGGGCGCGGGCGTGGCGCGCCCCGGCTTTACGCTCCGGACACGGCCTCGCCCGTCCCTTCCGGCTCAACATAGCGCGGGAACACGCCTTCGGGCTTGGGCAGGACCGTGCCGGCGGCAAGCGCGGTGTCGAGCGCGGCGAAATTGCGGGCCTCGGGCGCCACGCCCAACTGGTCGAGCATGCGGCCCATGGCGCCGGGCATGACCGGCTGGCTCAGGATGGCCAGGCGCCGCACTGTCTCGGCGGCCACGTAGAGCACGCTCGCCATGCGCGCGGGATCGCTCTTGCGCAGCGCCCAGGGCGCCTGCTCGTCGACGTAGCGGTTGGCGGCGCCGATCACCTGCCAGGTCGCCTCCAGCGCCTTGTGGAAGGCCTGCACCCGGTACGCGCCGCGCAACCGCTCCAGGAGCGCGCTCGCCGCCGCCAGCAGCGCCGCATCGGCCGCGGTGAGGTCGCCGGGCCCGGGCACCCGGCCGCCGCAGTTCTTGGCGATCATGGAGAGCACTCGCTGGGCCAGGTTGCCGAAGTCGTTGGCCAGGTCGCTGTTCATGCGCCCGACCATGGCCCGGTGCGAGAAGTCGCCGTCGTTGCCGAACGGCACCTCGCGCAGCAGGAAATAGCGCACCTGGTCGAGGCCGTACCTGGCGACCAACTCGTGCGGGTCGATGACGTTGCCCACCGACTTGGAGATCTTCTGGCCCTCGTTGGTCCACCAGCCGTGGGCGAAGACCCGCTTGGGCGGCTCGATCCCGGCGCCCATCAGAAAGGCCGGCCAGTAGACCGCGTGAAAGCGCAGGATGTCCTTGCCGACCATGTGCACCTCGGCCGGCCAGTAGGTCCGATACGCCGCGCAGTCCGTGTCCGGATAGCCGACCGCGGTGATGTAGTTGGTCAGCGCGTCGAGCCAGACGTACATGATGTGGTCCGCATCGCCAGGCACCGGCACGCCCCACTTGAAGGTGGTGCGGCTGACGGAGAGGTCCTTGAGACCGCCACGCACGAACGAGAGCACCTCGTTGCGCCGGCTCTCGGGCAGGATGAAGTCCGGGTTCGCCTCGTAGAACGCGAGCAGCCGGTCCTGCCATTCCGAGAGCTTGAAGAAATAGGACGGCTCCTCGACCCACTCGACCTCGGCGCCCGAGGGCGCGATCTTCCGGCCGTCCTCGGTGTCCTCGAGCTCGGCCTCGGTGTAGAAGGCCTCGTCGCGCACCGCGTACCAGCCGGCATAGGTGCCCAGGTAGATCTCGCCCGCCTCCATCAGCTTGGTCCAGATCGCCTGGCACGAGCGCTTGTGGCGTTCCTCGGTGGTGCGGATAAAATCGTCGTTGGAGAAGTCGAGCGTGGCCGAGAGGTCGCGGAAGTTCTGCGACACCTTGTCGGTGAAGGCCTTGGGCTCCATGCCCGCCGCGTGCGCCGACTTCTCGACCTTCTGGCCGTGCTCGTCGGTGCCGGTCAGGAACATCACGTCCAGGCCGTCGAGGCGCATGAAGCGCGCCAGCGCATCACAGGCCAGAGTCGTGTAGGCGTGCCCGATGTGGGGCACGTCGTTGACGTAGTAGATCGGCGTGGTCACGTAGTAGCGGGGCTTGGACCCGGACATCGGACTCTCTTCTCCTCGCGCCTCGCGCTCGCCCGCCCGCGCAACATTCCCTCTCGCCGCTCACCGATTCGGCCGATTTCGCCTTACGACGCAGCGGCCTGGAAGTCGAGCAGCGTGGTGATGGCGACCTGTTTGCGGTCGAGGTTGACGTGCTCCGCGCCGGCGAAGCGGCGCGCGGTCTTCTCCCATAGCCCGAGCCAGCGTGCAAGGGCGCGGCCCTCCAGGAGACGCGCCATCACGCGTGCCTCGCCGGGCACCACCTCGGGCGGCAGGCGGCCCTCGGCGCCGCCGCGCACCAGGCGGGCGAGCCACCAGATCAACAGCTCCATGCCGGTCCGGAAGGTCGAGCCGTCGCGCTCGCGCGCCAGGCGGTCGCCGAAGGCGTGCGCCCGCGGCACGTCGAGCTCGGGCAAGTCGGAGAGCAGCGCGATCATCTCGCGATACAGCTCGAGCCCGCCGCCCGCGGCCAAGTCGAGGGCGCGCCCGATGCTGCCTTCGCCCAGGCGGGCGAGCGCCGCCCGGTCGGTCTCGTCGAGCGCCGGCGCGTGGCGCGCGAGCAGGTCGCGGACGGTGTCCTCGGCAAGGGGCCCGAGCGCCAGATGGCAGCAGCGCGAGCGGATCGTCGGCAGCAGCCCGCCGGGCGCGTGACTGACCAGCAGCAGCAGCGCGTCCGCCGGCGGCTCCTCGAGCGCCTTGAGCAGCGCATTGGCGGCGTTCGGGTTCAGGTCGTCGGCCGAATCGACGATCACCACGCGCCAGCCGCCTTGGGCCGCGGTCATGCGCAGGAAGTGGTTGGTCGCGCGCACGTCGTCGACGATGGTTTCGGTGCGCAGCTTGTCGGATTTCGGGTTGATCCCGCGCTCCAGGACCCGCAGGTCCGGATGTCCGCCGGCGGCGACCCACTCGAAGGTCTGGCTCCCCGGATCGATGGCCAGGCTCGCGGGTGCGCCACCGAACAGGTCGGGCGCCCCGCCGCCGGACAGGACGAAGCGCGCGAAGCGGTAGGCCAGCGTCGCCTTGCCGATGCCGCGCGGTCCCACGATCAGCCAGGCGTGCGGCAGACGGCCCGATTCGAAGGCGCGAAGCAGCGTGCCTTCGGCGGCCTCGTGGCCGCGCAGCTCCGGGTTGGCGCGCGGCGCCGGCGCGCCGTCGTCCTTCTCGCGCGTTTCGGTCATGGGAAGGCGACCCCCAGGCGCGCCGCCACGCAGGCCCGGACCGCCTCCTGGACCGCGTCCACCTCGCCGCTCGCGTCGATCAGGGCGCAGCGCTCCGGCGCGCGCCCGGCAATCTCGCGAAAGCCCTGGCGCAGGCGCTCGTGGAAGGCGCGGTCCAGGCCCTCGTAGCGGTCCTCGCTGTTGCGGCGCGCCAGCGCCCGTTCGAGCCCCAGCTCCACCGGCAGGTCGAGGATGAGCGTGAGATCGGGCGCGAAATCGCCGACGACGAGCGCGTGGAGCGCCTCGATCGCCTCGCGTCCCAGGCCGTGGCCGTAGCCTTGATAGGCCATGGTCGAATCGGCGAAGCGGTCCGAGAGCACCCAGTGACCCGCCTCCAGGTCCGGCAAGACGACGCCGCGCAGGTGGTCGCGCCGCGCCGCGAAGTGGAGCAGCGCCTCGCTCATGGCGTCCCAGCGGTCGGGGGGGCCGGTCACCAGGAGCCGGCGGATCTCCTCGGCGCCCGGGCTGCCGCCGGGCTCGCGCGTGGTGCGCACGGAGAGGCCGGCTCGGGTCAAGGCCACGGCCAGAAGCTCGATCTGGGTGGACTTGCCGGTGCCCTCCCCGCCTTCGAAGGTGATGAACTTCGCGCCTGCCATAGGGCCACTCTGCCGAGCCCGCCGGCCCCGGTCAATCGGGCCGGCCCGGCCGATCGTTGGTGTTACTCGTTGGTATTACTGGGCCCCGAAGACGAGGTACTCCAGGCTAGCGGTGATGCGCCCGAAGATCCCGAGCCGTTCCACGTCGGCGCCGGCCATCAGGGGGAATTCGAGCGGCTCCTCGCCGGGTGCGGCGACGACCAGCTTGGCGACCTCCTGGCCGGCCCGCAGGGGCGCCGGGATCGGCGCGTCGTAGACGACCTTGACCCGCATGTCGCGGCGCGCCTTGCGCGAAAGGGTGACGGTCGCGCCCTCGGGCATGACCAGCGGCACGTTGGCCGCCTCGCCCAGCCACACCGGGGCCTGGTCCACGGTCTCGCCCGGCTTGAACAGCGTGTAGTTGTCGTACTCGCGCATGGCCCATCCGATGAGCCGGGCCGATTCCTCGCCGCGCGCCTTCCGGCTGTCCAGGCCGTTGAGCACCAGGATGATGCGCCGCTCGCCCTGGACCACCGAGGCGGTCAGACCGTAGCCGGCTTCCTCGGTGTGGCCGGTCTTGAGGCCGTCGGCGCCGAGCGACTTGTAGAGCAGCGGGTTCCGGTTCATTTGCCGAATGCCGCCGTAGGTGAACTCGGTTTCCGCGTAGTAGTGGTAGTACTCCGGAAAGTCCTCGATGATCCGCTTCGCCAGGGTCGCCAGGTCGCGCGCGGTCATGCGCTGGTTGGGGTCGGGCCAGCCGGTCGCGTTGGCGAAGCTGCTGCCGGTCAAGCCGATCTCGCGCGCCTTGCGGTTCATCTCCTCGGCGAAGGCCTCCTCGGTGCCGCCCAGCCCCTCGGCGAGAACGATGCAGGCGTCGTTGCCCGACTGCACGATGACGCCGCGCAGCAGGTCCTCGACCCGCACCGTCTTGCCGACCTCCACGAACATCTTGGAGCCGCCCATGCGCCAGGCCTTCTCGCTGACCGGCAGCTCGTCGTCGAGCGACAGTCGTCCGTCCTTGAGGCGCTCGAAGACCATATAGGTGGTCATGATCTTGCTCATGGAAGCCGGCGGCATGGAGACGTCCGAATTCTTGTCCAGCAAGACCCGGCCGGTCGTCGCGTCGACCAGGAAGGCTTCCCGCGCCGTGGTTTCGATGGCCGAGACGGGAGCCGAAGCCAGCACCGCCGCCAGGCCGGCCGCGGCCAGGATCGAAAGGGCATTGCGCAATCTGCGATGGGTCATTACCGACGTTCCTTGGTATTAGACATAACCTAGCGCGCGATTAACACCAAATCTCGTTGATCTTAGGGCTAGCGCGCGATTTGGCCGAAGCCATGACCACCGAGCGTCGGGCGGCATAGGGCGTTCCGATGGCCGCCTCAGTCGACGACGACGCGTGCGTCGGCATGCCCGTTGTCGAGCAGGAGAGCGAGCAGGCGGTCGGCGTCCTCGACCGATCCCATGGGTCCAAAGCGCACCCGGAAGTACCGCTGGTGTTTGACGACCGCCTGGGCGATCTGCGCCTTTCCGACCCCGGCGAGCCTGGCGCGCAGCTTGTGCGCGTTGGCGATCCGTGTGAACGAGCCCGCCTGGACGAAAATCCGGCTCGTTCGAACCGGGACCGTGGTCACGATGCCGTCCGGCGTCGGGACCAGCAGCGGCGGCCGGTCCGGAGTCTCGCTCCGGCGCGGCACCGCCCGGGCGGTCTGGCTGGCGGCCGGCGTCGCCGGTTGCGTCGCCTGGGCCGCGGCGTTCACGGCGTCCGGCAAATCTTTGACCGCCACCGGCACGATGGGGGCCGCGTCGGGGGCCAGTTCCGCGGCCTCCTCGGATAGCGCGGCGGTGGCCAGCGCGCGGCTCTCGTCCGCGACGACTTCGACCCGCACCTTGGCCGTGCCGATGCGCCGGAAGCCGAGGAGATCCGCCGCGCGCCGCGACAAATCGATGATCCGCCCGTTCTTGAAGGGTCCGCGGTCGTTGATCCGCACCTGGATCGAGCGGCCGTTGTCGAGGTTGGTGACGCGTACCATCGAGGGCATGGGCAGGGTGCGATGGGCGCCGGTCAAGGCGTTTTGGTCGAAGATTTCCCCGTTCGCGGTCGCCTGGCCGTGGAATCCGGGCCCGTACCACGACGCGATGCCGGTCTCGCGGTAGGCGTAGTCGGCCTTGGGGTAATACCACGTGCCGCCGATTTGGTAGGGATCGCCGACCTTGTAGGCGCTGGGTCGCTGATCCGTAATCGGTTGCACCGGCCCGCTCGCGGGCTTGGCCGTGCGCTCGCCCAGGCGGTTCTGGGCGCAGCCGGCAAGGACCACCCCGAGACCGAGGACGAGGATCGACAGAAACCAGTTTCGGCGGAAAGAGCACATCATCTTGTGGGTCTACTGTGTCCTTTTCACATATATTGTAGTCTAAGGGCCTATCCTCGAAACCGCAACGCCCGCGCTCAGTTGGTTTTCGAGCGCGCCGTGGCGACCTGGCGCAGGCCGGCGAGCAGCTCCGGGGTGGGATAGCCGTCGGGCGCCATCTTCGCCTGGCGTTGAAACGCGCGCAACGCGTCCCGGGTCTTGGAGCCGACCACGCCGTCGGGCGCGCCCGGGTCGAAGCCGAGGTCGACCAGAAGGCTTTGCATTTCCTCGACCTGCGCGCGGGACAGCGGTTTTTCCTGCGCCGGTCTGGCGGCGAGCAGCGGGCTCCGGCCCGCAATCCGGTCCGACAGGTGCCCGATCGCGATCGCGTACAGCAGGGAGCGGTTCCAGTTCATGATCTTGTCGAAATTGCCATAGATCAGGAACGCCGGCCCCTTGTGCCCGGCGGGCAGCACGATGGCACCGGAGATGTCGGCCCGCGGCAGCTCGCTTCCGTCGGCGCGGCGCACGCCGAGGCGCCGCCATTCCATGATCGGCTTGCGCATCTTGAGGCGCGCCAACTCCCAGTCGAACCCGGCCGGCAGGCGCACCTCGCGGCCCCAGATCTCGTCGCCGCGCCAACCGATGCTGGAGAGATAATGGGCCGCCGAGGCGAACACGTCCGGCAGGTCGGTCCAGATGTCGCGGCGCCCGTCGCCGTCGAAATCGACCGCGTAGCTGGTGAATGTCGAGGGCATGAATTGAAGCTGGCCCATGGCGCCGGCCCAGGAGCCTTGCATGTTTGCCAGAGCGATATGGCCTTGGTCGAGGATGCGCAGGGCGTCGATCAACTGGGCGCGGAAGAACGCGCCGCGCCGTTCGTCGTAGGCCAGAGTCGCCAGCGCCCCGATCACGGAATAGCCCCCGGTGTACCTGCCGAAGTCGCTCTCCAAACCCCAGAAGGCGACCAGGTAGCGCGGCTGGACGTTGTATTTGCCCCGGACCCGCTCCAGAAGCGCCCGGTGCTTGGCCAGCATCCGGCGGCCGCGCTCGATGCGCCGCGCGGATACGGCCCGGTCCAGGTAGGCCCAAAAGGTCCGGGTGAACTCGGGCTGCTTGCGGTCCAGCTCGAGCACCCGCTCGATCGGCGCGAGCCCGGCCAGCGCGGTCTCGATGGTCGTCTCGGAGATGCCGGCCGCGGCGGCGTCCCGCTTGACCCCCTCGAGCCATGCGTCGAAGGCGGACGGCTGCGCCACGGCTCCCGGGATCGAAGAACAGGCAAGGACGAGCCCGGCCACGGCGATGGTCGCCAAGCCTCGCAGCCGAACCGGCAATCGTGCCATTGGATGCTCTCCGCACGCGGCCGGACCCGCGCCTCGCGCCGGCCGGCCAAACCCTTGCGCCACAGGACCCCCGAGCCGCGCAATCCGCGCCGGCCGGTAAAACCTCGTGCCGGGGCCTTCGCCCCGGCCGTAACCTTGCCACGCGCCCGTTAAACTTTTGTTAACCGGAGTTACGCCGCCCGCCCTTCAAACATCCCCGCCGGGAAACAGCCGATCGGTCCAGCCGAGCAGGCGATAGGCGGCCAGCCCGATCCATTCCTTCTCGGCCACCGTCAGGAGAGACAGTCCGAGCATCAAATTGAAGCCCGGGCGCCAGGCCCCCGGCCCGGCCGTGAGATAGTCGACCGGATAAGCCGTCACCTGCCAGCCGGCACGCCTGAAACTGCCCATGGCGCGGGGCATGTGGAACGCGGAGGTGACCAGCAGCCAGGTCTCGCCCGCTTGCGGCTGGGCGAGCGCCATGGCGAGGAGCGCGTTTTCACGGGTGTTGCGCGCTGCGCGCTCGAATGCGATGCGCGCGGGGTCGAGACCAAGTTCCGCGATCAGGTTTTCGGCCACGTTCGCCTCGCTGTGTCCGGTGTCGAAAAGCGCGCCGGAGCCGCCGGTGAAAACGAGCCGCGCCTGCGGGTAGCGCCGGGCCAGGGCGACGAAGGCAATCAGGCGGTCGGCAGAGGCGCCGAGCTCGGGCCGGCCACGCTCGACCGAGACCCGGAGATCGATCGCGCCACCCAGAACGACCACGCCGTCGACGCGCCCGAGCGGCTCGGCCGGCCTGGGAAACCGCTCCTCCAGGGGCGCCAGCAACCATTCGCCGAGCGGCAGGACCGCGATCGCGGCCATGGCTCCCAGGCCGAACGCCAGCAGGCCGCGGCCCAGGTTCCGCACCCGGGGCCGGCGGCTGACAAGGCCGAGGGTTCCGGCCAGGGCGCAGAGAAGCAAAAGGTTTCCCGGGCTCAAGACTGCCCAAAGAACCTTCGATATCGCGAACGGCATCCGACTTGGTACCCGTTGCCCCGCCCTGAGGCAACGCCTGAAAGCTGTTCCCGCATGGCGGCGCTGACGCTCGCGCCGGTCGACCGGGCGATCTATTCCTGGGAGTCCGCGGTCGGCGCGCGCGGCCTACAACCGGATCAAGCAGGTCGTCGCCGCCGCGTCGGCGCGCGACGAGACGCTGGCCCTGCCCGTCCCCGCGGGCGCGCGCAGCGCGCTCGATTACCTGCTGGAGCCGCTGATGAAAAGCTTCAACCGGGCGTTCCGGGAGAGCTGATTCTTGGTATGAGGGGTGGAAGGGCGAGGGCTTTCCAACGATACTATAACGACGCGGGCTTCGATGGGATTGCAGCCGGGGCCTTGGAGGGTGTTCCAAGGCTCCTTCTTTTTTCCTAAAGTGTCGGCATACAAGACACGGATGGGTGGCCGAGCGGTTGAAGGCACCGGTCTTGAAAACCGGCAGGCGTGAGAGCGTCTCGTGGGTTCGAATCCCACCCCATCCGCCACGACTTAAGT
>JACZWN010000061.1 GCA_022572105.1 Pseudomonadota bacterium
GGGTGGTCCCGACCGGCAGCTGCGCCACCTCGGGCGGCGGGTTCGCCACGGTCCCGAGGACGCCGGACAGGCCGGCGCTCGGGGCGCGCTGGCCGCCGAACAGAGAGGAGGCGCGGACCAGGTCGTTCATGGCATCTCCACCAGGCGCCGCGCCAGGGCCTCGACGTCGGTGGCGGCTTGCGTGTTGGGATAGCGCACCAGCAGGGGCGCCTGGTTGCGGATCGCCTGCTTGATCTTGTCGTCGCGGCGCACGATCCCGGCGAGCGGCGGCACCGCCTTGAGGAAGGACTCGCAGGCCTTGCGCAGGGTCGCGTAGGTCCGTTCGCCCTCGTGCTCCGAGGCGGCCATGTTGACCACGACGCGCAGGTCCGCCTTGGGCTTCTGAACCAGCATCAGCTTGATGAAGGCGTAGGCGTCGGTCATGGAGGTTGGCTCGTCGGTGGAAATCACCAGGCAGCTGCGCGACCGGGCCGCCAGTTGCCGAACCGTGCGCTCGACGCCGGCGCCGAGGTCGAGCACGACCCGGTCGTAGGCCGGCGCCAATTCGGCCAGCTCGACCGTCAGTCGGGCCAGGCGGTCGGCCGGCAGGCTCGCCAGACTGCCCGAGCCCGAGTGGCCGGCGATGATGTCGAAACCGCCCTCCTCATAGGCGAAGACCGCCTCGCCGAGCCCGTAGCGGCCGGCGAGCACGCCGCCCAAATCGCGGTCCGGCGCCAGGCCTAGCTGGATGTCGACGTTGGCCAGGCCGAGGTCGCCGTCGAACAACAGCACCTTGCGGCCCGCCAGCGCGAGCGCGTGGCACAGGGTGATCGAGAGCCAGGTCTTGCCGACGCCGCCCTTGCCCGAGGCGACCGCGATGGCGTTGCCGAGCTCGACGGTCTTGGCCGGACCGTCCCGTGTTTCGATAACTTCGACCATTAACCCGTTTCCCTGGCTGAGGCGGTTTGCCTGGATATTGCGCGCGCCGGCAGCAGCAAGCGCGCGAGCGAGACCGGATTGAACGGCAGCAAGCCGTCGGAAATATGGGGCGAGGCGCCGGCCGCCATCAGGGCGAGGCCGCCGGCCTGTGCGGCGCTCAGGAACCCGCCGAAGCGCCGCGCCGTGTCGATCTTGGTGACGATCAGACGTGCCGCGCCGACCTCCGCGAAGGCGATCGCCGCTTCCGCGCAATCGGCGGCGTCGCCGCCGGCGGGCAGGACCGCGATCGGGTCGGCGCGCGCCGCCCGGGCGGCGCGTGCCAGGCGGCCCATATCCTGGCCGTCGAAGGGATTGGCGCCGACGGTGTCGATCACCACGAAACGATCCTTCGGACAGGCCTCGGCGAGGGCCGCCAGCGTGTCGATGTCCGGCGCCGATTCGAGGCGCGCGCCGAGCGCCTCGGCAAAGGCGGTGATTTGCGCCATTCCGCCGGATTTCACCGTATCCATGGTAATCAGGCTGGCCTGGCCGCCGGCCAGGCGTACGCGGGCGCACAGCTTGGCGGCCGCAGCCGTCTTTCCCGCTCCCGGCGGCCCGATCAGCATGAGCGGCCGCGGCGTCGGTCCCTCGGGCAATGCGGCGAAGTCGAACTCGTTGTCGAGCGCACCGCCCAGCGCCAGGATTTCATTTTCGGCCGGCAGCGCCGCCGAGGCGCCGATTAGGCGATCGAAAAGGCCCGGCGGAACGCGGTGGTAGGCCAACGCTTCGCCGATCTCGTCGATCGATACGGCAGCGTCCTCCGGGTCATCGAACGCCAAGCTCTCGAGCGGGCTATCCTCGAGCGCGGCGGTCACCCGCACGCCCTTGCCGTCGTCGGAGGGCTGGGTGGAGAGGATAACCGCGTCCGGGCCGAGCGCCTCGCGCACGCGGCGCATGGCCTCGGGCAAGGAGTTGGCGGTGAAGCTCTTCAACCGCATGGACCGGTCATCTCCCTTGTCTCGCCCCGTTCCCCATCATGTTTCCCGGGGGGGCTAGATCTGTCCCAAGGTCTTGATCTGGACCTTCGGGTGGACCTCGTTCTGGGACATCACCACCGTGGTCGGCCGGAACCGCTCGACGATGGAGCGCACGTAGGGGCGGATCCCCGGGCTGGTCAGCAGCACCGGCGTCTCGCCCATCAAGGCGTGCTGCTCGAAGCCGCTACGCACGACCCGGATGAACTCCTGCAACTTGGTCGGCGCCATGGACAACTGCTTGTCGTCGCCCTCGCCCGCGATCGACTCGGCGAAGGCCTGCTCCCACTGCGGCGAGAGCGTCAGCATCGGAATGAAGCCCTGCTCGTTGATCTGCGCGTTGGAGATCTGGCGCGCGAGGCGCGCGCGCACGTGCTCGGTGATCCCGTTCACGTTGCGCGTGAAGCCGCAGGCCTCCGAAACGCCCTCCAGGATAGTCGGCAAGTCGCGGATCGAGATGCGCTCGCCGAGCAGGTTCTGGAGCACGCGCTGCAAGCCGCCGACCGAGATTTGGTTGGGGACCAGGTCGGCGATCAGCTTCTGTTGGTCCTCGTCGAGCTCGTCGAGCAGCTTCTGCGTCTCGGCGTAGGACAGGAGTTCGGCCATGTTGTCCTTGACGATCTCGGTCAGGTGCGTGGTGATCACGGTGGGCGGATCGACCACGGTGTAGCCGCGGAACAGGGCTTCCTCGCGGACCCCGGCATCGACCCACATGGCCGGCAGGCCGAAGGTGGGCTCGGTCGTCTCCTCGCCGCTCAGGGAGATCTGCTCGCCCTTGGGGTCCATGACCAGCAGCATGTTGGGCCGCAGCTCGCCGCGCCCGGCCTCGATTTCCTTGACCCGCACGACGTAGGTGTTGGCCGGCAACTGGAGGTTGTCCTGGATGCGCACCGAGGGCAGGACGAAGCCGGCGTCCTGGGCCAATTGGCGGCGTAGCGCCTTGATCTGGTCGGTCAGGCGTTGGCCGCCCTCGGCGTTGATCATCGGCAGCAGGCCGTAGCCCAGCTCGAGCCGCAAGTTGTCGATCTGGAGGGTGTTGCTGATCGGCTCCTCGACCACCGGGGCGGCCTCGGCCTCGGCCTCCGCCTCCCGTGCCACGGCGTCGGCGGCGGCGTCGCCGCGCCGCGTGGCCGACCAGGCGAACCCGCCGGCCGCGCCCGCCATCAGCAGGAACGGGATCGCCGGAATGCCGGGCAGGAGCGCCAGCGACAACATCAGGAAGGACGAGAGACCGAGCGCCTTCGGGTAGCCGCCGAGCTGGCCGAACAGCGCCTTGTCGGCCGAGCCATCGGTCGCCGACTTTGAGACCAGGAGGCCGGCGGCGGTCGAGACGATGATCGCGGGTATCTGCGTGATCAGGCCGTCGCCCACGGTGAGCAGGGTGTAGACCTGTGCCGCGTCCCCGATGCTCATGTCCTTCTGGACGACGCCGATGATGATGCCGCCGACGATGTTGATGAAGGTGATGAGCACGCCGGCAATGGCGTCGCCGCGGACGAATTTCGCGGCGCCGTCCATGGAGCCGAAGAAGTTGCTCTCGTCCTCCAGCGTCCGGCGCCGGGTGCGCGCCTCGTTCTCGTCGATCAGGCCGGCCGAGAGATCGGCGTCGACCGCCATCTGCTTGCCCGGCATGGCGTCCAGGCTGAAACGCGCCGAGACCTCGGCGATGCGCCCCGAGCCCTTGGTGATGACGATGAAGTTCACGATGATCAGGATACCGAAAACGATGATCCCGATGACGAAGTTGCCGCCCATGACGAAGTTGCCGAAGGCCTGGATCACTTCCCCGGCGGCGTCGGGGCCCTCGTGCCCGTTGGCCAGGATGAGCCGCGTCGAGGCCAGGTTGAGGGCGAGCCGGAGCATCGTGGCGATCAGCAGTACCGTCGGGAAGGAGCTGAAATCGAGCGGCCGGTGGATGAACAACACGGTCATGAGGATCAGCACCGAGAAGGCCATGGAAATCGCCAGCGAGATGTCGAGCATCCAGCTCGGCATCGGCAGGATGAGCACCACCAGGATGCAGGCGATGCCCAGCGCGAGCGCGATGTCGCCGTGCCTCAGCACGTCGAAGACGCGGGCCAGGCCAAGGGTCCCGGAGCCCGGCGTGGTAGCGGGGAGGTTGCCGCTATGCTGCGTGCTGGTGTCGGTCATCGGCTAGGAAGCACTCCGCTCGGGCGATACTGCGGGCGTCACGCGGGGGAAGGCTCGGCCGCTCCCGGCATGGGGATCGCGATGCCACCCTGGCTATACAACTTGAGCTTGTTCCTGAGCGTCCGTATCGAGATCCCGAGGATGTTCGCGGCATGCGTGCGATTGCCCAGACAATGTTGCAGGGTGTCCAGGATCAGGTCGCGCTCGACGTCGGCCACGGTGTTGCCGACCCGGGCGCGCACCTCGTTGCCGGCCGCGGCCTGGGGCTGAGCGGGGGCCGCGGCGGTGTTCGTCCGCGCCGCCTCCTCGACGCCGGACGGGCCCAGGGAAGTCCCTGTCAGGAGCAGAGAGTCCTCGGTGATCACGCCGTCCTGGGCAAGCAACACGGCGCGGTGCATGGTGTTTTCCAGCTCGCGCACGTTGCCGCGCCAGAAGTGGTTCTGCAGCAATTCGCGGATCTTCGGGCTGAGCGCCGGCGTCGGCATGCCGTTGGCCTCGGCGTATTTGGTGACGAAATGCTGGGCCAGCGGCTCGATGTCCTGGGGACGGTCGCGCAGGGCGGGCAGGGTGATGGTCACCACGTTCAACCGGAAATAGAGGTCTTCGCGGAAATTGCCCCGGCGCACCTCTTCCTCGAGGTCGCGGTTCGAGGTGGCGAGCAGCCGGATGTCCACCTTGATCGGCTGCGAGCCGCCGACGCGATCGATTTCCCGCTCCTGGACGGCGCGCAACAGCTTCGCCTGCAGCCGCGGGTGCATCTCCGAGATCTCGTCGAGCAACAGAGTGCCGCCGCTCGCCTCCTCGAACTTGCCGATGCGTCGACTGACGGCGCCGGTGAAGGCGCCCCTCTCGTGGCCGAAGAGCTCCGATTCGAGGAGCGCGTCGGGAATCGCCGCGCAGTTCAGCGAGATGAACTGCTTGCTGGCGCGGTTGGACTTGGAATGGAGGTAGCGGGCGATGATTTCCTTGCCGGTGCCCGACTCGCCGGTGATCATCACGCTGGCGTTCGACGGCGCGATCTGATCGGCCAAACGCAGAACCTTCGCCATTGCCGGGTCCCGGTGCACGAGGGCGTTGGCCTCCTCCGCCACCGCTTCCAGAACCGCCGCGATCAGATCGGCGTCGGGCGGCAGCGGGATGTATTCCTTGGCGCCGGCGCGGATCGCGTCGACCGCCAGTTTCGGATCGGCACCGATGCCGCAGCCCACGACGGGCACGGAGATGCGCTCGGACTTGAGGCTGGTGCACAGCCTGGCCACGTCGAGGCAGACGTCGATCATGATCAGATCGGCGCCCTGGCCGGATCGAAGCGCGGTCAGCGCCGCGTCGACGGTATCGACGTGGGCGACCTTGGCGCCGTGCTCGAGGGCGATCTTGCCGGCGGTTGTGATATGACCGTCTAGCGTGCCAACGATGAGAAGTCGCATACCTACGCACCCCTAAACCTGGGTTAATCGAAGTAGTTCACCCGTTGCGTGGGTGAGAGAATCGCGTTGATCGTCATTTCCAGCCGCCGCGGGTTCTCCTGGCGGCTGATCGAGGTCGCGCCGATCGAATAGATCTGGTTGACCATCAACTCGACGTCGGAATTCCGCTCGAGCTTGGTGGCGAGCGGATGGAAGACCATGTTGGCGAGCACGGCGCCATAGAAGGTGGTGAGCAACGCCACCGCCATGGCCGGACCGATCGAGGACGGATCCTCGAGGTTGCCCAGCATCTGCACCAGTCCGACCAGCGTGCCGATCAGGCCCATGGCCGGGGCGACCTCGCCGGCGCGGCGCAAGACACCGGCCGATCGTATGTGGCGCTCGTGGGTCGCGTGGCGCTCGCGGCCGAGGATGTTTTCGACCTCCTCGGCGGGCAGCCCGTCGACCACCAGTGAAACCGCCTGGGCGAGGAACCGGCCGTGGTGCATGGACCCGAGCTCGGCTTCCAGCGCGAACGGACCTTTCTGGCGCGCCACATCGGCCAATTGGAGCACGTGCCTGGCGGCCGCCTCGGGCGGCTCGGCGTGATAGAGGACGGCGCGGAGCATGACCTTTTGCGCGTGCGCGACCTCGCCCAGCGTGAACGAGATCGTCGTGACCAGGAAGGTGCCGCCGACCACGATCAGAATCGCGGGAACATCGACGAAGGAGCCGGGAGATCCGCCCAGCACCATGGCCAGGCCGATCACCAGGAAGGCGCCGATGACGCCGAAAAGCGTGGCGAAGTCGATCGTCGGCACCGCGACCACGGACCCGGGGCCCAACGCGCGTTGCAGATCCTTGGCGCTTTCGCTGATCGTCGCCATGGCCTCGATCGCTCCTCGCGCCCGAAGGGCTAGGACCGCTCCATCTTGATGATCTCGGTCATGGTCACGCCCAGGCGGTCCTCGACGACGACCACCTCGCCGCGCGCGACCAGCCTGTTGTTGACGTAGATGTCGATGGCCTCGCCGACCTTGCGGTCCAGCTCCACCACCGCGCCACGCCCGAGCTTGAGAAGCTGGCTGACCTTCATGGTCGCCTTGCCGAGCACCGCCGAAACCTGCACGGGTATGTCGTAGACCGCCTCCAATTCCTTGGCGTTGGTCGGCGGCGCCTGAGGTTCGGCGGACGCGGCTCCGTCGGTCTTCGAGACGTCTTGATCGCTCGGATCCTGGCTCTCCAGTTCGGCGAGTTCGAGGTTGTCATCTTCAGCCATGGGAATCCTCCTCTTGGGAATTTGGCGTTACGCGGAAACCACCGCGCCGTCGGCGACCGGGCCGGAAGGGGCCGGCTCGGGCGCGATTTTGTCTGTCGGTGCGGGGACCGGCGCCGGTTCGACGGCGTCCGCCGCCGGTTGCATCGGGCCGATGGTCCGCGCGATGATTTGGTCGATCTTGTGCCACAGTCGATCGCTGTCGCGTTCGGCGCCGCCGTCGGCCCATTCGACCCGGATGTCGCCCGGGTGCAGTCCCTCCTGGGACAGAAAGACGATTTTCCCGTCGAATCCGGCGCACGCCGCCAGCTGGCTCACGCGTTGCTCGACCCGGTCGAGGAGCGAGTCGGCGACGCGGATGACGATGCGCGGCTCGGTGCGCAGGCGCTCCAGGCAGTCGCACACGAGGGACTCGATCTCGGCCAGACCGTGCCGGTTGGCCAAGTGTGGGAACATCTTGCGCATGACCGTGAGCGCTGCTTCGACCGCGCTGCGGGCCTGGCGCTCGCTCGCCTGGACCTGAGCCTGCGACAGTCCGGTCAACTGCCCGGAGATGGCGTTCAGCGCTGTTGAAATCTGCTGCTCGATGGACTGCAGGACTTCTTGCCGACCGCTCTCCTTGCCGGCCGCAAAACCGTCCGTGCGGGCCTTCTCCAGGTCCTCCTCGCCGAACTTGGGCTTGGCCGGCTTCCGACCCGGCATGCCCGACCGGTCCATGTCCTCCGGATCGAAGGAGGTATCGAAGAGGAATTTTGCCGACATGCTCATGCGCGACCCGGTTTCCATCTAATAGACGAGCTCGTCTTCGCCCTTGGTGTCGGCGATGATGATTTCGCCGCTGGCGGCCAAGTCCTTGGCCAGCGTGACCAGGAGCATCTGGGCTTCGTCGACGTCGCGCAGGCGGACCGGGCCCATCGCCTGCATGTCCTCGCGCATGATCTTGGCGGCGCGCTCGGACATGTTGGAGAAGAACAGGTCTCTGAGCTCCTCGGACGCGCCTTTGAGAGCGATCGCGATCTTGTCCTTGTCGCCGTTGCGCAGCAGGGTCTGGACGCCGCCCGGGTCGAGGTTGCCGAGGTCCTCGAAGGTGAACATCAGCGCCTTGATGCGTTCGGCCGAATCCTTGTTGCGCTCCTCGAGCGCGGTCAGGTAGCGGCTCTCCATGTTGCGGTCGAGGAAGTTGAAAATGTCGGCCATCAACTCGTGGGAGTCGCGCCGGTTGGTGCGCGCCAGGTTCGACATGAACTCGTTGCGCAGGGTCCGCTCGACGTCGTCGAGCACCTCTTTCTGCACCGATTCCATGCGTAGCATGCGCATGATCACTTCCATGGCGAAGGGCTCGGGTAGCAGGGTGAGCACCTGGGCGGCGTGCTCGGATTTGATCTTCGAGAGAACGACGGCGACGGTCTGCGGGTATTCGTTCTTGAGGTAGTTCGCCAACACGGTTTCGTTCACGTTGGCGAGTTTTTCCCACATGGTGCGCCCGGCCGGCCCACGGATCTCCTCCATGATGTTGCCGACCCGGTCCTGGTCCATCACCTTGGCGAGAAGGCGCTCGGTGTTGTCGAAGTTGCCGACCAGCGAGCCCGTGGAGGAGATCTGATCCGCGAACTCGACCAGCAGGCGCTCGACCATCTGGGCGCTGACGTTGCCCAGATTGGCCATGGCCTGGGACAGCTCCCGGATTTCGTCGTCCTCCATGAGCGCAAACAGGTGCGTGGCGTTGTCCTCGCCCACCGACATCAGCAGGAGCGCGGCCTTCTCCGCGCCGCTCATGGTGCGATAGTCTTCTCTCAGGCGCATCTTCGCTTAACCCTTAGCTTTCCGCGTACAGCCAGTTGCGGATGATGGCGACGGCCTCCTCCGGGTGATTCTCCACGATCTCGCCGATCTTCTTGACCGAGGAGGCGCGGACCCGGCCTTCGACCTTGCCGATGTCGATCATTTGTTCGATTTCGTCGGCGACGACTTCCGATTGGGTGGGCCCTCTTTCGATCGCGTCCTGCGGAAGCGGAGCGGCGATGGCGGCCCGCGCCTCGGTTTCGTCGGACAGCCTGACCGCGCCGCCTTCGAACCCGCCCTCGACCATGCGGCCGATCAGGGGCCGGACCACGAGTAGGAGGACGAGGACCGCGACGACACCGAGCACCAGGACCTCGGCGGCGCGCATCAGCTGAGCGCCGCCGAAGCCGAACGAACCCTCGCCACTTTCCTCGGGCAGGCCTTCGGCTGGATTCACGAAGCGCATGTTGATCACTTCGATCGTGTCGCCGCGCGATTCATCGTAGCCGGAGGCCGAGCGGACCAGGGACGCGAGCTGCTCCATTTCCTCGGGTGCGCGCGGCTCGTAAACCGTTTCGCCCTCCTCGGTCGTCGTGGTCTTGCCGTTGATGAGCACGGCGATCGACAGGCGGCGAACCACCCCGGTCTCGCGGACGTGGGTCTTGACGGTCTTGGAAATCTCGTAATTGACGGTTTCCTCGTTGCGCAGTGTGTTCGACTTGCTCGCTCTCCCCTCGGGTGAAAGCAAGGTGACGTCCGGCAGGTTGCCGGCCACGGTGACGGGCGGAATACTTTGACCGTCGCTGGATCCGGACTCTTCCTCGATTGTCTGGGTCGAGCGGACGACCTGACCGTCCGGGTCGAAGATCTCGGAATTCTCGGTGATGCGGTCGAAGTCCATCGCCGCGGTGACCTGGGCGCGCACGTTGCCCGGGCCGACGGAGCGCTCCAGCAGTTGCTCGATGGTGCGCGCCAGGCGCGACTGGTAGGCGACCCGCATCTCCTCCGCGGTCGATGCCGCGCCGGTCAGGTCGTCCTCGTCGCTGCCGCGGGCGAGCAGGGTGCCGGTGCTGTCGACGATCGACACCATGCCCGGCTTCAGGCCCGGCACCGCGGCCGCAACCAGGTGCTGGATCGCGAACACCTGCCGCTTTTCGAGGCGTTGGCCGCCCCGGGTGGTGAGTATGATGGCGGCGGTCGGTTCCTGCCGGTCGCGCGTGAACAGCTCGCGTTTGGGCAGGACCAGGTGGACCCGCGCAGTCTTGATCCGGGAGATCGATTGGATGGTTCGGGCGAGTTCCCCTTCGAGCGCGCGCAAGTGATTGATGTTCTGGACGAATTTGGTCGTTCCCAGGCCTTCGGATCGGTCGAAGATCTCGTAGCCGATCGAGCCGCCGCTGGGCAGGCCCTCCCCGGCCATGGCCACGCGTAGGCGCCCCACTTGGTCGCTGGGCACGAATATCTGGCTGCCGTTCGGGTCGAGCCGGTAGCCGACGTCCATCTGCTCCAAACGGCTGACGATTTGCCCGCTATCCTGGGGATCGAGATCGGCGTAGAGCAGCGCCATGTCCGGTGTCGAGAGTCGGCTCGTCAGATAGATGAAAAAAGCGATGGTGCCGGCGGCGACGGCGACCATCATTCCGAGCCGCGCGGGGCCCAAGCTGCGAAGCGTGTCGGTAAAGCTGTTCAAAAGGACCGTCCTGGAGGTTCCGCCTACCTGGTATGCACAGCATTTTAAGGGAATTCGCGCCTAGGAAACGGGAGACGCCGAGGCGACCCTCGCCTGCCTTGTGAATAGGTTAAAGGAGGGCGGTAAAGTTGCCGTTAACGCAGGCAAATTTTGCCTAGCAATAGGGAAAAATTTTCCGGCCCGGCGGGCGCGGACCGGACTTATATGTAGCCAAACGAATTCCAGGGTCGGGCAACGGCGCGCGCCGAGCGGTCGCCTAGCTGCGCCCGCGCCGGTCCATGCCGCCCATCCTCGATCGAGGCGGGACGGATCCGCGCCGCGCTCAGAGCGTGGCTTTCGGGGTCGGGGAATCGGCCGTCGACGGGGGCGCTTCGTTGGTGTCCCGGCGGTACTGCTGCAGGCGGGTCGTGCGCAGGCCGCGCATGCCGTGCTGGTCGATCAAGCGTTGCCAGGAGAGGAACTCCTCGACCGAAAGCTTGTAGCGATTGCACGCCTCCTCGAGGCTGATCAGGCCGTTGCGCACCGCCGCCACGACCTCGGCCTTGCGTCGGATGACCCAACGCTTGGTCTCGGGCGGCGGCAGGTCGTCGACGGTCAGCGGCTCTCCTGCCGGTCCAATGACGGTCCTCGGCCTACCTGGGCTATCGGAAACCATCGACTACTCCCCTTCTTATCCAATCCTTGTCGATACGATTGGCCACAGAGTATCGTTTCGCTGTTGAAAAACCATTAATTCCAAAGGTTAAGCTAAATTTTCGGTAATGATGAAAGGGCCCGAAAACGTCGTTTCGAGGGCGAAAACGACCGGCCCGATTCAGGCTATTTCGCCTAAATCGGGCCGGGTCTCTGGGCGGTCGGTCTAGGTGCTATCGACGCATCCGGATCAGCTCCTCGAGCATCTCGTCGGCCGTGGTGATGATCTTGGCGGCGGCGGAATAGGCGCGCTGCGTGGTGATCATCTTGATGAACTCCTCGGCCAGGTCGACGGTCGAGGATTCAAGGGCCGAGGAGGCGACCGAGCCGGAGCCGCCGGTGTTGGCCTGCTGAAGCAGGATGTCGCCGGATTTGTCGGTCTGGCGGAAGGCGTTGCCGGTCACCGCGTCCAGGCCGTTGGGGTTGGCGAAGAGGGCGAGCGGCAGCTGATAGATGGCCAACTGCTCGCCGTTGTCGAACACGGCGGTCACCTTGCCGTCGTCGGCGATGTTGACGCCGACGAAGCCGCCAAACGTGACGCCGTTCTGATCGATGGAGCTGAGCGCGAAAGCACCGGCGAACTGGGTGACGCCTGCGGCCGTGTTGACGGTGCCCAGGTTGATCACGACGTTGGAATCGTTGGCGCCCGTGGTCCAGGCGGAGATGGCGATCGCCGGGAAGGTAATGGAGGCCGGCGTGCCGTCGCCGTTGAAGGTGATGCTCCGGCTCGTGGCGGCGACGGTGCCGCTCGTCACGCCGGTGCTGGCGAGGACCGGGTCATTGACCAGGATCTGCCACTGGTTGGTCGCGGTCTTGTCGAAATCGATGATCAGGTCGTGGGCGTTGCCGAGCGAATCGAAGATCTGCATGGTCGCGGAGAACCTGCCCCCGCCGGACGCGGTGCCCAGGCCGAAGCTGTTCACCGCTTCCTTCAGATCGACCGTAAGATCCGCGCTGCCCTTGGTGATGGCGGTGCCTACGGTCAGGGTGATGGTGAAGGAGTTGGTGCCGTCGGTGACCACGATGTTCCGGGTGCCGGTCGCGTTCAGGGCCTGGGTCGCGGTCTGATCGACCGTGAACCCGGTCGGGCCGCTAGCGACCAGGACCCGGCCGTTGGCGTCGACGTTGAAGTTGAAGACCGTGCTGCTCAGCGCCGCCAGATCGCCCGCGTCCCAGTTGGTCAGCGTCGGCGCGGTCGCGACGGTGACCACCAGGTCGTCGCTGTCCGCGGCGATCTTGTTCTTGAGCTCGTTGAGGGGAAGCGTGACCTGAATCGTCTCGCCATCGGTGACGTTGCCGGCGGTGACGACCTGAGCCGTGAAGCTCTTGCCGCCCTTGGTGAACGTGATCGTCACGTCGGCGCCGCTCAGGTCGCCGGTGGTCGAGGGACTGGTCACAACCCAGCCGGTCGGCCCGGAGTCGAGGACAATGGTGTCATTGGCGCTGGCCTCCTGGGTGATGGTGAACACGAAGTCGGTGGCCGCCGTGAGATTGAGCTCGCGCAAGGCACCGCCGTCGATCACCGTGGTGACGCTGGTGAGCGTCTGCGAGGACGAACCACCCGATTTCGTAGCACCATTGGCGTTGGTGGTGTTGTTGAACGAGGTCGCGTAGTCGAAGGTGCTGGTGTTGATGGTCACGATCGTGCCGGCGAGCGCGCCGGAGGCGACGGTGTAGTCCTTGGTACCGGTGCTGCCGGTGGTGCCGATGGTGACCGTGCCCGACTGGGACGCGGTTGCGTCGGTGATCGTGAGCACGCCGGTAGACTTGTCGTAGTCGATGGTGAGGATGTTGTCGTTCGCCGAAGCGTTGAGGGATATCGAGGTAATGCCGGTCAGATCGGTCGCCAGCGAGAAGTTACTCGGCTCGGCGCCGATGCGGTTGGTCTCCGAGACCGTGTTCGTTTGCGTGGTCGAGGAGATATTGGTGGTGAAGTCGAACGACGAAGCCAGCGTGATCTCTATGCCGGCGAGCGTGCCCGTGCTCTTGTAGATCCCGGCCAGGCGGCTGCTCAGGTCGAAGGTCCCGGTTTGGCCGCCGATGGTGATCGTCATGGTGCTGCCCGTGGCGACGTAGTCGATCCTGGCGACGTCGTTCAGCGTGCCGAAGGACTTGTAGTCGATGTCGGTGACGCCGTTCAGCAGGGTCGAGATCGACGAGTTGATCTGGCCGCCGCCCGCCGCCGCCGGGGCGGTGGAGGGCAGGTTGAGGGACAGGTTAACGGTCGAGGTCGGGGTCGCCGTGCCGGCCAGGTTGGCGACATTGACCGTGGTTACGCTGGAGAGCGTGCTGGTATTGGTTGGCAGCGTGGTGCCGTTGGCCAACGGCCAGCCCTGCAGGAAGTAGCCCGCCGTGTTCACCAGGTTGCCGTTCTGGTCCGGCTCGAACGAACCGGCGCGGGTGAACAGGAACTGTCCGCTGCCCGCGGTGGTCGACTGACTGACCACGAAGAAACCGCGTCCCGCGATTGCGATGTCGGTCTCCGACACGGACGCTTGCAGCAGGCCCTGCCGGTCGATGCCCTGAGAGGGTGAGGAGGCGACGCCGCCCGGCGTGTAGGTGGTGCGCGAGGCGGCCTGGGTCACCAGGCTGAAGAAGTGGGCCGTCGTGCCCTTGTAGCCGATTGTATTCACGTTCGCGATATTGTCCGCGATCATGCCGAGCGCCTGGCTCTGGGCATTCAGTCCGGTAACACCGGAAAACATCGCACCGAAGATACTCATCCTGATCTCTCCTTTTGGCTAGCAAGGGCATCCTGCCCCGCTGCGATGGTCGTTTTGCTTTCGTCCCCGTCCGGCTCCGGGCCGGCGGGCTAAAACCCACTTTCTAGCGAATCCTTCAATCGCTCGGTTCGCTCTCGCGCACCGCGAAGACCGCATCGAAGGGCACGCCGAGCTCGCCGATGTTGAGCCGCGGCGCGTTGTCCACGACCTCGACGCCGGTCACGCGCCCGAAGGAAGCGGCGATCGTGTCGATCGTCTCCTCGTCTCCGTCGGTCGCGACCACGGAGAAGCCGTACACGCCATCGGGCATCTGAAGGCCGTTCGAATCGCGGCCGTCCCACTCGAACTCGTGGCGGCCGGCGTCGGTCTCGCCCCGAACCGAGCGCACCGCCCGGCCGTTCTGGTCGGTGATGCTGATGATCGTCTGCGCGGCGTTGCGGTCCAGGCCGTAGCTGACCTTGGCCGCGCCGTCCTTGAGCAGGAGCAGGTCGCTGATCACCTCCACGGTCTTGCCGATGAAGGAGACCGCGCTGTTGAGCTGGCTGCTGGTCTGGAGCTGGACCAACTGATCGAGCTTCTTGTTGGTGTTGATCGACTGCTCGACGCCGGCGAACTGGACCAGTTGCGAGGTGAACTCCGAGCTCTTCATCGGATCGAGCGGGTCCTGGTTCTTGAGCTGGGTCGTCAGCAACGCCAGGAAAGTGTCGAAGGTATCCACAAGCGTGGACGCGGCCGCGCTGGTGCCGCCGCCGGAGGTCGGGTCCTTGAAGGCTACGCCGTTGATTTCCATTGTGGACTACCTTTTCCTTGGCGACTGCCTAGACGCGCATGTCCAGGAGGCGGTCGGAGCTCGCCGCATTGGCGGCGGCCATGAGTTGCGGGTCGATCTGCGGCTCGGCCTCCGGGTCGGTCCCGGGGCCCTGGGGCTCGAACCCGGAGCCTCCGCGCCCGGCGTCCGACCCGTACTGGGCCTGGCCGCGAAGGTTGAAGCTCAAGCTCCCGGAATCGGTCTTCAGCCCGGCGTCCTGGAGCGCCTTCTCGAGGCCGCGCGCGTCGCGCTGCAGCAGCTCGAAAGTCTCCGGCCGATCGACGGTGACGACGACCTTCACGACCCCGTCACCGGCGAGCTTGAGCTTGACGTCGATCCGGCCGAGCTCGGCCGGATGGAGGCGAATCCGTATGCGGTCCTGGCCGGCGGCCGCGGCGCGCTGAATGTGCACGGCTACTTGGTCGAGCGGGACCGGGGAAGCCGCCGCCGGGCGGGCCTGCGCCGGCATCATCGCGGAGATGCGCGCCGCCGCCTGCATCAGGCCGACCACGCCGACGCCGGAGGGGCTCGAGCCTGTCGATCCGCTGCCCTCGGCCGGTTGGACCGGGGCCGGTGTGACGGCACGGTCCATGGCCTTGGCGGCGGTGTTTGCCGCGCCGGTCGTTGCCTGTTCGATTGCCTGGCCGCCACGCTCGGGCGCGTTCGTGCGCGCGCCCGCACTGGCGGCGCTTTGCGCGCTCTGTGGCAGTCCGGTGCTTGCCGTGGTGCGCTCGGCCGCTGCCTCGACGGTCTCTCCGCTCGGCACGGGCGTGCCCTGTGACTGGGCGGTCTGCGTCTGCGCGCCCGCCGTGCGGGCGTTCCGGGCCAGGCCGTTCTGGGCCAGGCCGTTCCGCGTACCCGCCTCCGCGGTCTGGGCCGCGAGGTTTGTCGCCTGCGCGTTCAGAGACTCGGCGAACGGCGTCTGGACGTTCCGTGGGTTCGCGGTTCCCCGCTCGGCAGCGGCCTGGATCGGGGCGTTCGGGTTCGCTGAGCCCCGGCCCGGGGCGTTCGTGGCTGTGCCGGGCTCGGGCGAGGTCGCGAGCGCCGGGGCGCTGGCGGTCGGACCACTCTGGACCCGGGCGTCGCCATCTTGGGTGCCCGGGGCGGTGCCCTGGGGGGTGC
>JACZWN010000062.1 GCA_022572105.1 Pseudomonadota bacterium
AGTGGGCGCCGACCTGCACCGACATGCGCCCGGCGACCTCGCTCATGGGCGCCAGCAGCGGCAGGCCGCCGCCCGCGCCGGTCACGGTCTCGTAGGCGATCGCGATGCAGCCCGAATCGATCAGGCCCTGGGTCTGGACCAGGTCGGGAGCGAGATGAAGGTAGGTGAACAGCACCTGTCCTTCGCGCAGTTGCCGGTATTCCTGTTCCAGCGGCTCCTTGACCTTGACCACCATGTCGGCCTTGGCGAAGACCTCCTCGGCGCTGTCGGCGATCTCGGCCCCGGCATTGCGGTAGTTGTCGTCGGTAAAGCCGATGCCGCCGCCCGCGTTGGTCTCGATCGTGACCCGGTGGCCGTGATGCACCAGTTCGCGCACCGTGCCCGGCACCAGTCCGACCCGGTACTCCTCGACCTTGATCTCCTTGGGAACCCCGATCAGCATGGCCTCGTTCTCCCGCTTCGGCGATGATTCGAACGGCCGCTCACGCCTTCACGCGCTCGGCTTTCGGGTCGTACAGCGGCCGCAGGCTGGCGCGCGCGGCGAAGCGCTCGCCGGCGACCTCGATCTCGTAGCTGCCCGAGTCGACGAAGTCCGCGTCGACCCCGCCGGGATGGCGCACGTAGCCGAGCCCGACGGCCCGGCCCAGGTGGTGCCCGTAATTGCCCGAGGTCAGGTAGCCGACCATCTCGCCGTCGCGCAGGACCGGCTCGTTGTGGTAGAGCAGCGGCTCCGGGTCCTCGAGGGCGAACTGGACCAGGCGCTTCTTGACCCCGTTGTCGTTCTGGCGGAGCAGCGCGTCGCGCCCGATGAAGGGCACGTTCTTGTCGAGGCGCACGGCGAAGCCGAGCCCGGCCTCGATGGGCGTGTCCTCGCCGGTGATGTCGTGGCCCCAGTGGCGGTACGCCTTCTCGATGCGCAGGCTGTCCATGGCGTGCATGCCGACCGGCTTGAGCCCGAAGTCCCCGCCCTCGGCGACGATCGCGTCGAAGACGCCGCGCGCGAACTCGGTCGGGACGTAAAGCTCCCAGCCCAGTTCGCCGACGTAGGTGATCCGGGTCGCCCGGACCGTGGCGAAGCCGATTTCGATCTCCCGCGAGGTGCCGAAGGGAAAGGCCTGGTTCGACAGATCGGCGCCGGTCAGGCGCGCGAGCAGCGCCCGGGCGTTCGGTCCCATGATGCCGATCACCGCGAAGCCCGAGGTCACCTCGGTCACCGTGACGCGCGCGCCCTCGGGCAGGTGGCGGTTCAGCCAGTCGAGGTCGTGCGGCCCGACGGCGGCGCCGGTGATCACCATGTAGCGGTCCTCGGCGAGCCGGGTCAGCGTCAGGTCGGCCTCGATCCCGCCGCGCTCGTTGAGCCACTGGGTGTAGACCACCTTGCCCGCGGGCACCGCCACGTCGTTGGCGCAGATGCGCTGCAGCGCCGTCTCGGCGTCGGCGCCCTGGACCAGGAACTTGGCGAAGGAGGTCTGGTCGAGCAGCCCGACCGCCTCGCGCACCGCCCGGTGCTCGGCCGCCGAATGGTCGAACCAGTTCTGGCGCTTGTAGCTGTACTCGTATTTGGGCTCGACGCCGTCGGGCGCGTACCAGTTGGGCCGCTCCCAGCCGGCCACCTCGCCGAAGCAGGCGCCGCGCTCCTTCAAGCGCTCGTGCAGCGGCGAGAGGCGCACGCCGCGCGCGGTCTCGAACTGGCGGTACGGCCAGTGCAGGTCGTAGAGCAGGCCGAGCGCCTCGGAGGCGCGGTGAAAGAGGTAAGCCTTGTTGTTCTGGAACGGCTGCACGCGCCGGATGTCGAGATCGGACAGGTCGAACGGCGCCGCGCCGCCGACGATCCACTCGGCCAGCGCCTGGCCGGCGCCGCCCGCCGACTGGATGCCGATCGAGTTGAACCCGGCGGCGACGTAGAAATTCCCCAGCTCCGGCGCCGCGCCCAGCATGTAGCGGTTGTCGGGCGTGAAACTCTCCGGGCCGTTGAAGAACGTGCGGATGCCGACCTCTTGCAGCGCCGGAATGCGGTGCATGGCGCCTTCCAGCACCGGCATGAAATGGTCCATGTCCTCGGGCAGCTCGTCGAAGGCGAAGTCCTCGGGGATGCCGTCCATGCCCCAGGGCTTGGCCGCGCGCTCGAAGGCGCCGATCAACAGCTTGCCGGCGTCCTCCTTGTAGTAGGCGCTGCCGTCCATGTCGCGCAGCACCGGCAGGTCCGGCGGCACCCCGTCCATGGGCTCGGTGACCACGTAGAAATGCTCGCAGGCGTGCAGCGGCACCGCGACCCCGGCCATGAGCCCAACCTCGCGCGCCCACAGGCCGGCGCAGTTGACGACCACCTCCGCCTTGATATCGCCGTGCTCGGTTCGCACCCCGGCCACGCGGCCCCGCGCGCTCAGGATGCCGGTCACCTTGGTGTCCTCGAAGATCCGCGCGCCGCCCATGCGCGCGCCCTTGGCCAGCGCCATGGTGGTATCGGCCGGGTTGGTCTGGCCGTCGTGGGGGAAGTAGATCGCCCCCAGAACGTCCTCGATGTTGAGCAACGGATAGAGCTCCTTGGCCCGTTGCGGGGTGATCAGCTCGACCTCGACGCCGCGCGCCTTGGCCAGGCCGGCGGCGCGCCGGTGCTCCTCCCAGCGGGCCTCGTTGACGGCGATGCCGATGCTGCCGTTCTGCTTGAGGCCGGTGGCCTGTCCGGTTTCCTCCTCCAGTGCCTTGAACAGGGTCATGGAGTATTGGGCCAGGCGCGTCATGGTGTAGCTGCCGAGCACCTCGCGCACCAGCCCGGCCGCGTGCCAGGTGCTGCCGCAGGTGAGCTTCTTGCGCTCGAGCAGCACCACGTCGCGCCAACCCAACTTGGTCAAGTGATAGGCCAACGAACAGCCCATGATGCCGCCGCCGATGACGACGACGCGGGTCTCGTCCGGTAATGGCTTGGCCACGGGCCGACCTCCCCTTTCGCGCGCGGCAACCCTGTCGAGCAGGGGCACCCTATTCCTCGATCGCGGCGACGGCTAGTGCCAGTTGCCGGCTTCTTTTGAGGCCACGCACCCCGCGCCGCCAGCTTATATCAACGAGACTTGGTCTTATGTCCGATCCGGCGCCGGGTCGCCGAACAGGGTGTCGTGGAGCCATTGCCAGCTCGCCTCGTCGGGGGCGAGCAAGAGGCCCGGCGCGCGGTGACTGCGCGCGCCGTAGGGCGCGCCGTCCAGGGTGCGGGCGAGGCCGCCGGCTTCCCGGTAGATCAGCGCGCCCGGCACGTGGTCCCAGGGCTTCAGCCTGGTGAACAATGAGAACTGCATCTCGCCGGTGGCCAGGCGCAGGTATTCCCAACCGGCGCAGCGCAGGCTCTTGATGGCGCCGACCCGGGCGCGCCGGGCCTGCACCTGGCGCACCATCGCGGGCGGGGCGAAGGTACCGGCGTGGAGCGTGCCGCGAAGATCCTCGAAGGGCGGCGGCGCGGCCAGCTTCAGTCGGCGCCCGTTCAGCCAGGCGCCCGCGCCGCGCTCGGCCGTGGCGGTGCGCCCCCCGACCGGGTCGTGGATCCAAGCGGCGGCGGTCTCGCCCCGGCGGACCAGGCCGGCCATGACCGCGAACACCGGGGTGCCGCCGGCGAAGTTGCCGGTGCCGTCGATCGGGTCGACGACCCAGATCCAATCGTCCTCGGACTCCAACAGGTCAAGCAGGCCGGGGTCTTCGGCCACCGCCTCCTCGCCCACGACCCGGGACCCGGGCAAGAGGTCGCGCAGGCGGCGTTCGATCTGGGCCTCGGCGGCGAGGTCGGCGACGGTAACCAGCTCGCCGCCCTCCTTGGCCCGGACCTCGTGATCGCGCAGCTTCCGAAACCGCGGCAGCACCTCCTCGGCCGCGACCTCCTCGAGGATCATGGCCACGGTGTCGAGATCGACCGGCATGGCGGGAGGCTATGGGAGGCAGGACGGGGTGACCTGCTGCGCTCAGGTCAGGACCCCCATGATGTCGGACTCGCGCATGATCAGGAGTTCCTTGTCGTCGATCTTGACCTCGGTGCCCGAGTACTTGCCGTAGAGGATGGTATCGCCCTTCTTGACGTCGGGCGGCTGCAGCGTGCCGTCCTCGCCCCGGGCGCCCGGCCCGACGGCAAGGACCTTGCCCTGCATGGGCTTCTCCTTGGCGGTGTCGGGGACGATGATGCCGCCCGCGGTTTTCTCCTCCTGCTCCATGGGTTCGATCACGACGCGGTCGTGCAACGGCTTGAACTTCATGGTTTTTCACTCCCTTTGATTCGGCGATTCGGGTTCAAGATTAAGCGCTCGCGGCCGGCTTACCCGGCCTGGCGGCGGTGGAAACGGGCGAGGTCCGCGGAATCGAGGTTGACCCGCAGATGGGCGAAGCGCTCGTCGTCGCGGCGTCCGAGGACCTGGCCGTGGTCGTAAAGCCAGGAGATCGCCGCACCGTCGACGAGCGCCACCGAGAGGCTCACGGTGCGGCTGCCCTTGGCCAGACGGCGCTCGATCGCAGCCAGCAGGTCGTCCAGGCCCTCTCCGGTCAGCGCCGAAGCGAGCACCTGGCCCTTTCCGCGCGCCGCCTTGGCGCGCAGGAACTGACGCGAGTCGGCGTCCAATAGGTCGATCTTGTTGAGCACCTCGATTATCTCGTCTTCCAACCGGTCGCCGAGGCCGAGCTTCTCCAGCACGTCCTCCACGTCCCGGCGCTGGGCCTCGCTGTCGAGGTGGGCGATGTCGCGCACGTGGACGATAAGGTCCGCCTCGGTGACCTCCTCGAGGGTCGCGCGGAACGCCGCCACCAGGTCGGTGGGCAGCTCGGAGATGAAGCCGACGGTGTCGGACAGGATCATCTCCAGCCCGGACGGCAGACGCACCCGGCGCATGGTCGGATCGAGGGTGGCGAAGAGCTGGGCGTCGACGAAGACCTCGGCCCGGGCCAGGTGGTTGAACAGGGTCGACTTACCGGCGTTGGTGTAGCCGACCAGCGCGACCACCGGATAGGGCACCCGGCGCCGGGCCGCGCGGTGCAGCTCGCGCGTCCGCTTGACCTGCTCGAGCTCGGACTTCAGGCGGGTGATGCGATCGGTGATGATACGCCGATCCATCTCCAGCTGGCGCTCGCCGGGACCGCCCAGGAAGCCGAAGCCGCCGCGCTGGCGCTCCAAGTGGGTCCAGGACCGCACCAGGCGCGAGCGCTGATAGCTGAGCGCGGCCAACTCGACCTGGAGCTGGCCTTCCTTGGTGCGCGCCCGGGCACCGAAGATCTCCAGGATCAGCCCGGTGCGGTCGATCACCTTGCAGTTCCAGGCACGCTCCAGGTTGCGCTGCTGAATCGGCGTCAGCGCCGCATCCACGATCGCCACGTCGATTTCCTGGGCCGCGACGAAGCCGGCGAAGCGCTCGACCACGCCCTTGCCGAACAGGGTCGCCGGCCGGGTCCGGGTGAGCGCGACGCTCTCTGCGTGAATCACGTCCAGGCCGATGGCGAGCGCCAAGCCCCGCGCCTCGTCGAGGCGCCCCTGGGCCGCCCGCAACGGTGCACGGCCCGAGCGGATATCCGGATGCAAAACAAGAGCCCGGCCGATTCCCTGCCCGGCGGCGCCGTTCCCGTCCGAAGCGGCGCCATCGGCGCGGTTTCCCCCCGGTTGCCGGGTGCTCTGTTTAGGCGTTTTGCGTCTCCTGAGCTTGTTCTTTCGCCGGCTCGAAGAGTTGTACCGGGGTCGCCGGCATCACCGTCGATATGGCGTGCTTGTAGACAAGCTGCGAGTGGGCATCCCGGCGCAACAGCACCGAGAAATTGTCAAACCAAGTGACGATGCCTTGCAGCTTGACGCCATTGACCAGAAAAATGGTAACCGGAACCTTATTCTTGCGAATATGGTTCAGAAAGACGTCTTGGACGTTCTGAGATTTTTCCGCGGCCATTGAAGCCACCTTTTTCGTTATTGTAGCACCTTCATTCGACTCGATCCCGCCAAGCCCCGCCGCGGCGCCCGTGCTGGCGCCACGGCCGGTCTGGAGGTCCCGGCGAATTCCCGCCGCCGGAGTCGACCGGGGTTATATTAGTTCACTATCACGCTTTGATGCGAAGATAAAATTCATAACCCGCTAACTGTCTCCAACAGGTGTGTGCAGCCGGTCACGTGAAGCCGCGGCGCGGCGCCTTCGAATTCGTCCGGCCCGGGCGGGTCCGGCCGCAGCAGGACCGGCAGACAGCCGGCCCCGACGGCGCAGGCCATGTCGATATCGGTGTCGCCGACGAACCAGATTTCCGGCCCCGGCGCCAGCCCGGAGCCCGCCAGAGCCAGCTCCACCGCCTCGACGGCAGGTTTGTCGCGGGCCGCGTCGAGGGCCCCGACCAGGCGGCCGAAGTAGTTATCCCATCCCAGGTGCGCCGCCTCCCGGCGCAGCAGGTCGCCGCGCTTGTTGCTGACCACGGCGAGGTAACGCGCCCCGCCGTCCGCCAGGCCGCGCAGCATCGGCTCGGCCCCGTCGCCCGGGCGCAAGGTCTCCAGGTGATCGCGCTCGAAGGCCCCGTAGAAGATCTCCATGGCCTCTTCGGCGCGCACGCCGAACAGTGCGGGAAAGGCCTCGCGCGCCGATCTGCGCACCCGCGCGCGGGTCTGGTCGAGGGTCCAGGGCTCCTGGCCCATGGCCTCGAAGGTCACTTCGAGCGCATGGTGGATGGCGCCCCAGGTATCGACCAGGGTGTTGTCCCAGTCGAACAGGAGGGCGCGCGGCCGGGTTGGTGTCACGTCGTCTCCTCGAGGCCGGCCATGTAGTCCATGTAATGCGCGCGCAGCTTGGCGAACAGGATTCCCGGGTGGCCGTTGCCGACCGGCGTGTCGTCGATGCGCGTGACCGGCAGCGCGAAGGAGGTGCTTGAGGTGAGAAAGGCCTCGCGCGCCGCCTTCGCCTCGTCGATGGTGAAGGCGCGCTCCTCGAAGCCGTAGCCCGCCTTCCGGATCAGCTCGATCAGGGCCAGCCGCGTGATGCCGTTGAGGATCGCGTGGCTGGCATCGCGGGTCACCACCTTGCCCTCGGCGGTGACGATCCAGGCGTTGGTCGAGCTGCCCTCGGTGATCCGGCCCTCCGCATCGACCTGCCAGGCCTCGTAGGCGCCGGCCTCGGCCGCCTGCTGCTTGGCCAGCACGTTGGGCAACAGCGAGGTCGACTTGATGTCGCAGCGCTGCCAGCGGATGTCGGCCACCGTGATCACCTTGAGCCCCTCGCTCAGCATCTTTTCGCTGTGCGGCTTGGTCTGGCGCGTGGTCATGACCAGCGCCGGCTGGGCGCGCTCCGGGAACTTGTGATCGCGCGGCGCCACGCCACGGGTGACTTGCATGTAGAGGAAGCCGTGGCTCAAATCGTTGCGCCGCATCAGCTCGTGCGAGACCAGCTTCAAGGCCGCGCGCGACATGGGCATGGGAATGCGCAGCTCCCCGAGCGAGCGCTCGAGCCGGTCCAGGTGCGGCCCCTCGTCCACCAGGATGCCCTTGTAGACCGGGACCACCTCGTAGACGCCGTCGGCGAACTGGTAGCCGCGGTCTTCGATATGCACCGCGGCTTGACCGTGCGGCAGATAGCGGCCGTTGACGTAGGCGTGACGGGGCATGCCTTACAACACCTCCTGTAAATCGATCAGAAGAACTCCAGCTTGACCGCGAACAGCTTCTCGATCTTCTTGACCGCCGCGGTCGCGGCGAAGATCACCACCAGGTCGTTGGCGCGAACCACGGTATCGCCGCGCGGGATGATGACCTCGTCGCCGCGCACGATGGCGCCCACGATGACGCCGTCCGGCAGGTCCGCCTCGCGGATCGGAACCCCCACCAGGCTCGAGGTCTCAAGCGCCTCGGCCTCGATCACCTCGCCGAAGCCCTCCGGGATCGAATGGACCGAGCGAATCCGCCCGCGGCGCACGTGCTGGAGTATGGTCGACACCGTGATCGCTCGGGGGCTGACCACGGCATCGATCCCGAGCGGCCCGACGAGCGCCGCGTAGGAGGTCTTGTTGATCAGGGTCACGGCGCGCTGGCAGCCGTAGCGCTTGGCCAAGAGCGAAGTCAGGATGTTGACCTCGTCGTCGTTGGACACCGCCACCACGGTCTCGGCCAGGTTCGCGTTGGCCTCCTCGAGAATTTCCGCGTCGAGCGCGTTGCCGTGGATCACGACCGCGCGATCGAGCGCCTGGGCGGCGGTCTCGGCGCGCGCCTTGTCGATCTCGATCAGCTTAAGCGAGACCTGGGGATGGCTCTTCTCGATCGCGCTCGCGAGGTTCAGGCCGATATTGCCGGCGCCGACGATGATGATCCGGCGCGCCTCCGTCTCCTCGTGCCCGAAGGTCGCCATGGAGCGCGCCACATGGGTCGTTTCGGACACGAAATAGACGTCGTCGCCGGCCAGAAGCACGTCCTCCGGCCGCGGCACGATGCCCTGGCCGTCGCGCCAGATCCCGACCACGACGATATGCAGATCGGGAAACAGCGCGGTCAGCTCGCGCAGCGGCGTATCCAGGATCGGCGTCTCCGGGGTGCAGTGCACGCCGATCAGACTGACCTTGCCGTTGGCGAGCGGATGCACGTCGAACGCGCCCGGAATTTCGAGACGCCGCTCGATCGCCTTGGCGACCTCGATCTCCGGCGAGATGATCACGTCGATCGGCATGTGGTCGCGGCTGAACAGGTCCGCCCACATGGGGTCCAGATAGCTGTGGTGCCGGATCCGGGCGATCTTGGTCGGCACGTCGAAGATCGAATGGCAGATCTGACAGGCCACCATATTGACCTCGTCGGCGTAGGTGACCGCGATGATCATGTCGGCGTCCGCGGCGCCGGCCTGCTCGAGGATGTCGGGATGCGAGGCGAAACCGACCAGGCCCTTGACGTCGAGCAACTCGGTCACTTTCCCGACCAGTTCCGGCGACTGGTCGACGACCGTGATGTCGGCGTTCTCGGTGGACAGATAGCGGGCTATGTTGAAGCCGACCTGCCCGGCGCCGCAAATGATGACCTGCATGTCGGGAACCGAATCGCTCTAGACCGAATCGCTCTTTACTGCCGCTCGGGCGCGGAGATGCCGAGGGATCGCAGCTTGCGGTGCAAGGCCGAACGCTCCATGCCGACGAAGCCCGCCGTGCGCGAGATGTTGCCGCCGAAACGCATGACCTGAGCCTCCAGGTATTGCCGTTCGAAGACTCCGCGCGCCTCGCGCAGCGGCAGGGCCATCATTTCCGCGCCGGCCTCGCCGTCCGGGCCGGACGGGGCGATCGAGCCGATGTCCGGCGGCAGCATTTCGGAGCACACCAGATCCTCGTAACCGCCGGGCGACATGATCAGGATCCAGTCGATGACGTTGCGCAGTTGGCGCACGTTCCCGGGCCAGTCATAGGCCTGAAGCGTGGCGATGGCGTCCTCGCCGATGCGTCGGAGCGGCAGTCCCGCCACCTCGGCGGCGCGCGCCATGAAATGTCGGATCAGCGCCGGGATATCCTCGCGGCGATGGCTGAGCGCCGGCACCCGCAGCGGCACCACGCTCAGGCGGTAGAACAGGTCCTCGCGGAAGCGCCCTTCCGCGATGCGCTTGGCGAGATCGCGATTGGTCGAGGCGATCACCCGGACATCGACCTCGACGTGCCGGTCGCCGCCGATGCGCGCGAAGCTCTGGTCCTGGAGCACGCGCACGATTTTACCCTGCGTCTCGCGCGGCATGTCCGCGACCTCGTCGAGCAGGAGGGTGCCGCCGTCGGCCCGCTCGAAGGTGCCGGTCCTGCCCGGGGCACCGGGGCCATCGATACCGGCTTCGCAGCCGAACAGCTCGAGCTCCAGCCGTTCCGGATTCATGGTCGCGCAGTTGAGCACCACGAAGGGTCCCGAGGCGCGCTTCGACTGCTCGTGCAGGACGCGGGCGACGACCTCCTTGCCGGTGCCGGCCGGTCCGGTGATGAGCACCCGGCTACCGGTCGGCGCGACCTTGCCGATCGCCTGGCGCAGTTGATTGATCGGCGCCGAGTTCCCGATCAGTTCGGTCTCCGGCCCGACCCGCACCCGCAGCTCCTCGTTCTCCTGGCGCAGCTTGGCGGCCTCTATCGCCCGTTCGACGACCAGGATGAGGCGGTCGGCCTTGAAGGGTTTCTCGACGAAATCGTAGGCGCCCAGCTTGATCGCCCTGACCGCGGTCTCGATCGTTCCGTGGCCACTGATTACCACCACGGGAACCGTCGGGTGCTCGCGCTGGATCGTGTTCAGGACCTCGAGGCCATCGAGCCGGCTGTTCTGCAGCCAGATATCGAGGATCACCAGGCCCGGTCGGCGGGTCGCGAGCGCTTCCAAGGTGGCGTCGCTGTCGGCCGCCTCTCGGGTGCCGTGGCCTTCATCGCGCAGGATGCCGGCAATCAGCATCCTAATGTCGGCCTCGTCGTCTACGATCAGAATGTCACGCGCCATGGACCTCGGCTTTCGGTTTGACGTCGGCCTGCGCCGGCGCGGCCGATTCGGCCTGCTCGTCCGGCAAAGGGAATATCAGACGGATGCGGGCACCGCCAGACGGAGAATCCTCCAGGGTCAGATCGCCGCCGTGGTCCTCCATGATCTTCTTCACGATCGCCAGGCCCAGCCCGGTGCCTTGGTCGCGCGCCGTGACGTAAGGCTCGGTCAAACGGTGCCGGTTCACTTTCGGCAAGCCGCGGCCGTTGTCCTCGACCTCGATGGCCCTGAGCGCTTCGGTGTCGATCATGCGCACGGTGATGCGACCCGGCGGCGGCGCCTCGGAACCCGCGGGCCGGCGCGCCTGGATCGCGTCGACCGCATTTTGCAACAGGTTGGTCAGCGCCCGGCCGATCTGTTCGCCGTCACAGGCGGCGATCACCGGATGGTCCGGGTGCTCGAACCCGAAGCCGACATCGGCGTGAGCGCCGCGCTGCAGGAACATGGCCTCTTCGATCAACCGCGTCAGATCCTCGTCCGCCATCACCGGCGCGGGCATGCGCGCGAAGGCGGTGAATTCGTCGACCATGCGCCCGATATCACCGACGTGGCGGACGATGATGTCCGTGCAGGTACGGAAGGTCTCCGGGTCGGTCTTGATCTGGCCCAGGTACTTGCGTTGCAAGCGCTCGGCCGCGAGTTGGATCGGCGTCAGAGGGTTCTTGATCTCGTGGGCGATGCGCCGGGCCACGTCCGCCCAGGCCGCCTTGCGCTGCGCCGAAAGCAGCTCGGTGATGTCGTCGAAGGTGACGACGAAGCCGACGATCTTCTTCCGGTCGAGTTCGGCGGCGATGCGCACGAGCAGGTGGCGCGCGGTTCCATCGACGCCCGAGAGCACGATCGTACGCTCGCTGCGCCGGCGCGGGCGGCGGCGCGCTTCGACCAGCAGCTCGGCCATTTCGGGCACGGCCTCGGTTAGTTTTCGGCCCCGAAGCTGGTCCGGCTCCATGGACAGAAGCGCACAGGCCGAACGGTTCGGCAGCGTAATCTCTCCGGCCTTGTCGAGGCCGATGACCCCGGCCGAAACGCCGCCCAGCACGGCTTCGATGAACCGGTTGCGGTAATCGAGCTCGCGGTTCGCCTTGAGCAGCTCCTCTTGTTGGCTTTGCAATTCGCCGGTCATGCGGTTGAACGCCTGGGACAAGGTTCCGATCTCGTCGGGGCTGTCGCCCACCTCGACCCGGGCGCTGAGGTCGCCCGAGCCGATCCGCTCGGCGGCGAGGATCAGCTTGCCGATCGGCCGGGTCAGGTTGTTGGCGAAGGCGAGGCCGACCCAGACGGCAGCCAGCAGAAGCATGAGCGCGACCACGACGAAGATCAGGGCGAAGGTGACCTGGAGATAGGAACGCTTGCCCTCCAGTTCCTCGTAAAGACGCGCGGCGTTATTGGTGGTGTCGATATGCGAGAGCACCCGAGGATCGATCAGCCGCCCGACGTAGAGGTACGCGTTGGTAAAGCGGTCGAGGCGCAACAGCGCGCGCACCCGGTCTTCGGTGTCGGCCGTCATGATGACGACCTCGCCGTCCTGGGCCTGCTTGAGCGCCCAATCGGGAATCTGCGGGTCGAAGTCGAGCAGCAGGCTATACCCGGCCCGTCCGAGGATCCGCCCGGCGCCGTCGAACACGATAGCCTCGGTCAACGAGCGCACGCGCACCTGGGCGGCCAGGGCCTGGTTGAAGCGATAGGGGTTGAGGACCAGAGATACGCCCCGGCGGTTGAGGTCCTGCGCCATGGCCAAGGCGTCGGAGCTGATCGACCGGCGGTGCTCCTCCAGGTAGGCCTGGGCCACCACGAAGGATTCCTTGACCGCGGTGCGCACCCGGTCGCTGAACCAGCCTTGCAGTCCGAAATCGAACAGCAGAACCGAGAAGGTCGCGACCACGATGGTCGGCGTGACCGCGACCAGACTGAACAGGCCGACCAGGCGCACATGCAGCTGGGCGCCGGCCAGGCCCCTCCTGTGCTCGACCCAGAGGATCACCAGACGCCGCGCGATCAGGGCGCCTAGGCCGAGCAGCAAAATCAGGTCCAGATTGAGCAGCAGAAGGATCGACTGGGTATCCAGGACCACGGGCAGTTTGCCGGTCATGGCCGCGAAGGTCACCGTGCCCGCGCCGACCGTCGCGACGAGCAGCGCGACCGCCAGCTTGCGCTCGAGGTTGACCCGATGCGCCCAGACGGCGACGCGCCGATAGCGCCCTTGGGGCAGGCTCCCAGGGATCTGTGCGCCCAGCTTCACCTCGCTCGGCGTGCTCATACCGGTCTCTGCGCCCCCAGTCTGTTGCAGACGTGCCTGTTGCAGACCTGCCTGTTGTAGATTTGCCACAGTCTATCGTGCAATTTTGCCACAGTCTATGGTCGAAGTGTGTCCGGCTATTTGAGGCCGCGAATCACCTGAATATTCAGGTCGCGAATCTTCTTGTGCAAGGTATTTCGGTTCAGTCCGAGCAGCTTGGCGGCGCGGATCTGGTTGCCATGCGTGGCCGCCAACGACAGCTCGATGAGCGGCCGCTCGACCTCTCGAAGCACCCGTTCATACAGGCCCGAGGCCGGCAGCTCGTCCTTGTGGGCGAAGAAATATTCTTCCAGGTGCCGCTCGACCGCGCGACCCAGCGACTCGGCGCGGGGCGCCTGGGCCGCCGGCTCGGACGGGGCCTCGGCCAACTCGGCGCGGATCTCCTCCCGGCCGATGACCTCCTGACTGTAGAGCGCCGCCAGGCGCCGCACCAGGTTCTCCAACTCGCGCACGTTGCCGGGCCAGCGGTAGGTGGCGAGAGCCGCCATGGCGTCGGCATCGAGCATCTTGGCCGGCAGACCTTCCTCCTGGACCCGGGCGAAGAAGTGGCGGACCAGCTCCGGGATGTCCTCGACGCGCTCGCGCAGCGGCGGCAGGCGGATGGGCACCACGCTCAGGCGGTAGAACAGGTCCTCCCGAAACAGGCCATGGCGCACCATTTGAGGCAGTTCGCGGTGCGTGGCGGCGATGACGCGCACGTCGGCGCGGATCGGCGCGCGGCCGCCCACGGTGGTGTACTCGCCGTCCTGGAGCACGCGCAGCAACCGGGTCTGGGCCTCGAGCGGCATGTCGCCGATCTCGTCGAGGAACAGCGTGCCGCCGGCCGCCTGCTCGAAGCGCCCGACATAGCGCGCGACCGCCCCGGTGAAGGCGCCCTTCTCGTGGCCGAACAGCTCGCTTTCGATCAGCTCGCGCGGGATCGCGGCCATATTGATCGCGATGAAGGGCCCGTGGCGCCGTTTGCCGTAGTCGTGCAACGCCCGGGCGACCAGCTCCTTGCCGGTGCCCGACTCGCCGTAGATCGTCACCGTCAGGTCGGTGCCCATGAGCCGGGCGAGCGTCCGGTAAATGTCCTGCATGGCGGGCGAACCGCCGATCAGCGGCAACTGCTCCTCGACCGACGGCCGGCCCGGCGCGGCCTCGGCCGCTACGCCCGCCCGCGGCTCGGCCAGCGCCTGCTTGACCACGATCACCAATTCGCGCAGGTCGAAGGGCTTGGGCAGGTACTCGAAGGCGCCCCGCTCGGTCGCCTTGACCGCGGTGAGCAGCGTGTTCCGGGCGCTCATCACGATGACGCGCAGGCCCGGCCGCAGCTTGCGGATCCTGGGGATGAGGTCGAGGCCGTTCTCGTCGGGCATCACCACGTCGGTGATCACCAGGTCGCCCTCGCCCGCCTCGATCCAACGCCACAGGCCGGCCGCGGTTCCGGTCGTGCGCACCTCGTAGCCCTCGTGGCCGAGCGCCTGGCTCAGCACGGTGCGGATCGCGCGGTCGTCGTCGGCGATCAGGATGGTGGCTCCGCTCATCGCTCGGCCGCCTCTCCGGGCGCCCCGGCGAGCTCCCCAGGGGACGTGTCTCGGGGCGCTTCGGGGGGCGCATCGGGGGGCGCCACGGGCAGCATCATGCGCACCACGGTGCGGCGCGGCGCGCCGTCGAACTCGATGACGCCGCCGTGATCGCCGACGATCTTGGCGACCAGCGCCAGGCCCAAACCCTTGCCGCCCACCTTGGTGGTCACGAAGGGATCGAAGATGTGGTCGCGCAGGTCCTCCGGGATGCCGGGACCGTTGTCCTGGACGCTGATGGCGAGCGGCAGCTCGACCCGGCTGTCGAGCCCGGGCACGGCCAGGCGCACGCCCTGCTGGTAGCGGGTCGAAAGCACGATCTCGCCACCCTCCTCCGGCACCGCCTCGGCGGCGTTCTTGACCAGATTGAGGAGCGCCTGGACGAGCAGGTCGCGCTTGCCGTAGACCGGCGGCAGCGAGGGGTCGTAGCGCTCGATGAAACGCACGTGGCGGGCAAAGCCGCTCTGGGCCAGCTTGCGGACGCGCTCCAGGACCTCGTGGATGTTGACCGGCCCGCGCGCCAGGGGCCGCTCGTCGGAGAACATCTCCATGCGGTCGACGAGCGCCACGATCCGGTCCGTCTCCTCGCAAATCAGCCGGGTCAGCTCCCGGTCGCCGGCCCCGGCGTTGCGTTCGAGGAGCTGGGCCGCGCCGCGGATGCCGGAGAGCGGGTTCTTGACCTCGTGCGCCAGCATCGCCGCCATGGCGGTGACCGAGCGCGCGGCGTTGCGGTGGATCAGCTGATCGTCGATCTTGCGCGCGGTCGAGCGCTCCTGGAGGGAAACCACGACGCTGCCCGCCGGCTCGGGCATGGCGGAGACGCCGAGCGAGACGAAGTGGGTGCCGATCCTGGGCGTTTCGATCGTGATGCCGAATTCCGACACCGAATGGCCGCCTTGTCTGACCTGCTCGACCAGGCCGAGGACCGGGCTGTCCGGCGGCAGCAACCGCGCGAGCGGGCGCCCGGCGAGCGCCGCAAGCGCCTGGCCGAGCTGCCAGTCGGTTGCCGTGCCGAACTCGCGCTGCGGCAGCGCCGCGCTCTTCGCCGTATCGATCTTCGCGAGCGCACGCTGCTCGCGCAACTTCTGCCGTTCCTTGCGCACCTTCGCGAACGGATCGGGCGCCAGCCGGTCCGCATACGGCGCACGGGCGAGATCGGCTTCCCGGTACCACAGCAGCACGCCGTCGATGTCCGAGTCGC
>JACZWN010000246.1 GCA_022572105.1 Pseudomonadota bacterium
GCTCCAGCCGGTCGCGGAGCTCGGCCAGGTCGGCCATGCGCTCCAGGCCGGCAAGCGCGCACTCGGCCGCGGCGCCGAAGCCGGCGATCCCGGGCAGGTTCTCGGTTCCCGCCCGGTGGCGGCGCTCCTGCCCGCCGCCGCGCATCAGCGGGGCGAGCTCGAGCCCCTCGGCGACGATCAACGCGCCCACGCCCTGCGGGCCGCCCAGCTTGTGCGCCGACAGGCTGAGCAGGTCGACGCCGAGCGCGGCCATGTCCACGGGGATCTTGCCGGCGCCCTGCACGGCGTCGCAGTGAACCAGCGCGCCACGGCCGTGCGCCGTCTCGGCGGCCCGGGCAATGGGTTGGATCACGCCGGTCTCGTTGTTGGCCAGCATGACCGAAACGAGCGCCGGCCGCGAATCCTCGCCGAGCCGCGCCTCCAGCGCGTCGAGATCGACCACGCCGTCGCGCCTGAGCGGAATCCGCTCCGCCCCCCCCTCCACCCCGTCGGCGGCGTTCAGGACCGAATCGTGCTCGCCCGCCGAAACCAGGCGCCGCGTGCGCCCCGTGCCGCTGAGCGCCAGGTTGTTGGCCTCGGTGCCGCCGCTGGTAAAGACGACCCGCTCGGCCGGCGCGCCGACGAGCGCCGCAACCGCCTCGCGCGCGTCCTCCAGCTTGCGCCGCGCCAGGCGCCCGAAGCGGTGCACCGAGGAGGCGTTGCCGGTCAGAGCCAGCGCGTCGGCGACCGCAGCCGCGGCCTCGGGCCGGACCGGCGTGGTGGCGTTGTAATCGAGATAGACCGCGGGCGTCATGAGATCGGTTTCGGGTCCGGCCCAGCCCGATTCCGCGGAACCGGTCACTCGGCCGCGTAGGCCGGGCCTTTGCCGCCTTCCTTGGCCTGGATCACGCCGCTGGTGCCGAGGACCCGCTTGGCGATCACGTCCGCCACGCTGACCGAGCTCAGGTACAGATAGATCTGATTTCCCAGTTCCTCCCACAGATCGTGGGTCATGCAGCGGCTCTTGTTGATGCGGCAGCCGAAAGGCTGGCCCGGCGTGCAGCGCGTGGCGCGGATCGGCTCGTCGACCGCGAGGATGATGTCCGAAATCCGCGTTTCCTCGCCGGTATGCGCGAGCAGGTAACCGCCGCCCGGGCCACGCACGCTCTTGACCAGACCGCCGCGCCGAAGCTTGGCGAACAGCTGCTCCAGATAGGATAGGGAAATCTCCTGACGCTCGGCGATGGCGGCCAAGGAAATCGGCTTGTTATCGCTGTGCATGGCCAAGTCGACCATCGCCATGACCGCGTAACGGCCTTTGGTGCTGAGTTTCAACGTCACTCTCCCTTCGATCTCGGCGCGGGGCCGCGCGGCCGCGGGGCCATCAACACTTGCCTTGCGGCGGGTCCGACGCCTCGCGTCCCTCGCCTTCGCGCCCGCGCTCGACCGTTCCATCCTCGACGTCGAGCGCGCCCCCTACGCTCCGTTGTTCGATGCGGTTGACCCGCGCGCGTAGCGTCTGCACTTCGTCGAGCAGCCCGTCGATGGAGCGCGCGATCGGATCGGAAAGGTCGCCGATCGGGGTCCCGTAGGCGACGAAGCGCGGCTCGGCCTGCTTCGGCTTCCCGCGCGATTGGACCGCCCGGGCGGGGATGCCGACGACGGTCACCCCGCTGGGGACGTCCTTGGTCACGACCGCGTTGGCGCCGACCCGGGCGTTCCTGCCCACGGTGATCGGGCCCAGCACCTGCGCCCCGGAGCCGACGATCACGCCGTCCTCGAGCGTCGGGTGGCGCTTGGTGTTTCTTTGGTTGTGGCTGTCGACGCTGGGCGCCACGCCGCCCAGGGTGACGCCGTGGTACAAGGTCACGCCGTCGCCGATTTCGCTGGTTTCGCCGATCACCACGCCCATGCCGTGATCGATGAAAAGGCGCTTGCCGATCACCACCGCCGGGTGGATCTCGATGCCTGTCAACCAGCGACCCAACTGCGAGACCAAGCGGCCCAGCAGGCGCCAGCCACCCCGCCACAAGCCGTGGGCCAGGCGGTGAAACAACAGGGCCTGGAAACCGGGATAGCAGACCACTACTTCTAATCGTGACCGGGCCGCGGGATCGCGCGCCATCATGGCATCGATCTCGTCCCGGATAGACTTGAACATGGCTTCGCCCATCATGCTATGATCGGTTCGCTCACCGCTTCCAGGATTTAGGGCCCCGGGGCGGAAAGCGCAATGCCAAAGCACAGACTTTCAGTAGGGGTATATATTATCCGACTGATTTGGTCAAGAATTATACGCAGCTCGGAACAACGGCACAATCCACGCTAGGCTCACGTTAGGCGAATAACCAATGAACGAAGTCAACTTTACAACCACAGAGAGATTCTTGGGCGACGAGGGACGACCGATTCCATGCCCGATGTGATCATCAACGGTCCCGACGGCCGGCTGGAAGGCCGTTATCAGCACAATCGAGCGCCGGGCGCGCCCATCGCGCTCATGCTGCACCCGCATCCGCAGCACGGCGGGACCATGAACAACAAGGTGGTCTACGCCCTCTATCACACTTTCGCGCGCCACGGCTTCTCGGTCCTGCGCTTCAACTTCCGCGGCGTCGGCCGGTCCCAGGGCGCCTTCGACCGCGGCGAGGGAGAGCTGTCGGACGCCGCCTCGGCGCTCGACTGGCTGCAGGGCTTCAACGAGAACGCCGGCGCCTGCTGGATCGCGGGCTTTTCCTTCGGCGCCTGGATCGGCATGCAACTGCTCATGCGCCGGCCGGAGATCAGCGGCTTCATCTCGATCGCACCGCCGGCCAACCTGTTCGACTTCACCTTCCTGGCGCCCTGCCCCGCCTCGGGCCTGGTCATCCAAGGCGAGCAGGACGAGATCGTGCCGCCGGCCTCGGTCCAGAAGCTGGTCGAGAAGCTCACCAGCCAGCGCAACCTCGACATCGACTACCGGCTGATCCCGGGCGCCAACCACTTCTTCCACGACAGCTTGGAAGAGCTGAACCGGCACCTCGAAGACTACCTCGGGAAAGTGTTGGCGATGAATCCGGCCACCGCGGTCCGCTGATCCGAAACCCCGCGGCCACCTTGCCATGGGCCGGCCTTTCCCCCGACCGGTCAGGCCTCAGCCCGCCGGCGCGCGGTGCACGACGCCGCCGGGCATCGGGTGCGTGACACCCGTGGTCCCGGGCAGCGACAGGGCCAGGCCGTCCAGGCTGCGCAGGGCGAGATAGGCAAAGGCCTGCGCCTCCAAGGCGTCGCCGTCCCAGCCGACCGCCTCGACCGGCGCCACGGGCGCCTCGAGACGCTCCGGCAGGGCCGCCATCAAGGCCGGATTGTGGCGCCCGCCGCCGGTCACCAGCCAGCGTCGGGGCGGGGCCGGCAGGTGATCGAGCGCGCGGGCCACCGCGGCCGCGGAAAAGGCGGTGAGCGTCGCGGCGCCGTCGGCCGGCGACAGGCGCTCGACCGGGGCGGGATCGAAGGCGTCGCGGTCGAGCGACTTGGGCGGCGGGCGGTCGAAATAGGGATCGTCGAGGAGCGCGGCCAGCGCCGCCTCGTCGACCCGGCCGGCGCGCGCCAGCGCCCCGTCCCGGTCGAGTGGCCGGCCACTGTGGCGATCCGCCCAATCGTCGAGGAGCGCGTTGCCGGGACCGGTGTCGAAGGCGCGGATCGCACCCTCGCTTTCGACCGCGCCCGGGCCGATCCCAGGGCCGATCCCAGGGCCGATCCCAGGGCCGATCCAAGTCAGATTGGCGACCCCGCCCAGGTTGAGCACCGCCAGGGGCTTCGCCAGCTCGGCGGCGAGCGCCGCATGATAGAGCGGGGCGAGCGGGGCGCCCTGCCCGCCGCCGGCCACGTCGCGGGTGCGGAAATCGCAGACCACGTCGATCCCGGTCTCGGCGGCGAGCAGGGCGCCGTCGCCGATCTGCCGGGTGCGGCCGGCCTCCGGCTCGTGCAGGATCGTGTGGCCGTGGAAGCCGAGGACCGCGACCGC
>JACZWN010000063.1 GCA_022572105.1 Pseudomonadota bacterium
CCGACAACAGCGCCGCCAGCACCAGCGGCGCCAGCACCAGCGCCATGTCGACCACCGAGAGCGAGAAGGCGAGCACCACATAGACCGGCAGCCGAATCTGGGGATAGACCGCCGGCAGCACGGTCTTGAGCCAGGCGGTGACCGGCCCGTAGCCGAGCGAGCGGGCGACCGCCAGGCGCTCGGGCGCGCGGGTCTGGTCGAGCGCGGCGAGCGTCATGAGCAGCAGGAAGGGGACCTCCTTGATGACCAGCGCGAAGGCGAGCGCCAGGCCGTAGGGGTCCTGCACCAGGGCGACGTCGGGCGGGGTGTGCCAGCCGGTCGCCCAAGGCGAGAACAGGCGCAGGGCCCAGCCGCTCGGCGCGATCAGGAAGGCGACGCCGATGGCGACGGCGACGTGGGGCACGGCAAGCAACGGCGCCAAGCCCCGGCGCAGGCGCGCGAACAGCCTGGTCCCGTGACACCCCGCGACGAAGCCGATCACCAACGAGAGCGAGACCGCGGTCGCCAGGAACCCGCTGGTCAGCGTGAGGCGCAGGGACGTGGCCAGGCCGGGGCTGGCCAGCAGATCGCGCCACGGCGCCAGGCTGAAGCCCTCGCCGCCCAAGGCCGGCAGGTAGCCGAAGGCGGGCAGCCAAGTGCCGATCAGGCCGGCCGCGATCGGCGCCAGGAACAGTAACAGCGTCAGCGCCGGGACGAACCGCAGGAGGCCGCTCCGGCGCATCTCCGTCCGCCACGCGTTCGCCGCCGCACCGGGGCCTAGTTGCTGAAACGCCGCAGCCATTCCGCTTCGATCAGGGTCATCCACGAGGGATGGGGCTCGAGCAGGGTCGGGCCGAGCGCCTCGGGCGCAAGCAGCGCCGGGTGGCTGGCGCCCGCCTCGAAGCGGCGCCGGTCCGCGGGCGCCAGCTTGGCCATGGCGAGCACGGTCTGGTCGCCCCAGGTCTCCAGGCTCTGCTTGCGCGCCTGGGCCTCCGGGCTCATCAGGAAGTTGGCGACCACCATGGCGCCTTCCTTGCTGCGCGCGTTGTAGGGGATGGCGACGAAATGGGTGTTGCCGATGGTGCCGCGGTCGAGCACGAAGACGCGCGCGCTCTCGGGCAGGCGGCCGTTGAGGATCATGGAGGCCGCGTCGGAAGGGTAGAACGAGATCGCGATATCGACCTCGCCGTCGTCGAGCAACTGGATCTGCGCCGTGCCCGTGGCCGGGAAGATCCTGCCGCCGCGCCAGAGGCGGGGGTGCAGCGCCTCGAGATAGGCCCACAGCGGCGCTGTCGCCTCGGCGAAGGCGGCATCGCTCGGCACCGGTTTTTGCAAGAGACCAGGCTCGGACGTCAACTCGATCAGCGCCTGCTTCAGGAAGGTCGAGCCGACGAAGTCGGGCGGCGCCGGATAGGTGAAGCGCCCCGGGTGCGCCGCGGCCCAGTCGAGGAAGGCGGGGATCGAGCGCGGCGTGGCCCCGACCCGGGCGCTGTCGTAGACGAAGTTGATCTTGGCCATGCCCCAGGGCGCCTCGAGCCCTTCGACCGGCACGGTGAAGTCGATGCGCGTGGTCGGCTTGCCCTCGAAGTCGACCAGGCGGTAGTTGGGGAGCCGCTCGGTGAACGGGCCGAACAGCAGCCCGTTGCGCTTCATGGCGGCGAAGTTCTCGCCGTTGATCCATATGAGATCCACCGAGCCGCCCGCGGCCCGCCCGGCCGCCTTCTCGGCCAGCACGCGCGCCACGGCGTCGGCGGTATCGGCCAGCTTGACGTGGCGCAGGGTGATCCCGTAGTCCTCGGCCACGCGCCCGCCGACCCAGGCGATGTAAGCGTTGATGCGCTCGTCGCCGCCCCAGGCGTTCCAGAAAACGCTCTGGCCGCGCGCCTTGGCGAGCGCCTGGTCCCAGCCCGGCACTTGGGCGCGCGGGCGCTCGGCGGCGCCAAGCAGGAGCACGGCGCTCAGGGCGAGCAAAGCCAGTCGGCGTGGGCCGTGCATGGGTCCTCGATCTCCCTTTTCGATATACGGTTCCGCGCCAAACAGACTACAGCGGCGGCTTGCCCCTGTCAGCCGCCGCGGGGCGCAGCTCACGCAAGCGTGACGCGGGGGCCGGCGCGGCGGGCCGCCGGAGCCGATACGGCCACGCCGAATCGGTCGCCGGCGGGCCGCTTGAATGGCCCCGAGCGCTGCCCTATAAACCAGGACTCTCGCGGGTATGATGTAACGGTAGCCTGCCAGCTTCCCAAGCTGGACGTGCGGGTTCGATTCCCGCTACCCGCTCCAAATCTTCGCTCCGCTTGCGCGCCAAATTAACCAAAAAAAAAGGCCGGCATCCTACGGTCGTCCTTGCTTTCGCCCGCCGAGCTAGGCAAAGCTCCGGCGCGCCTCCCGATCTCCCGAACGGAGCCCGGCCATGAAGCTTGCGACCTACAACATCCACTACGCCGTCGGGCGCGACGGGCGCGCGGACATCACGCGCATCGCCGAGGCCGTGAGTGGCGCCGATGTGATCGCGCTCCAAGAGGTCGAGCGCAACTACGGCCCCGGCGAGACGCCGGACCAGCCGGCCGCGCTCGAAGCCTTGCTGCCCGATTACTACTGGGTCTACGCGCCGGCCTTCGACGTCGACGCGAGCGAGGCTGTGGCCGACGGCAGGGTGCTGAACCGGCGCCGCCAGCACGGCGTCATGCTGCTCTCCAAGACGCCGATCCTGTCATGCCGGCCGCTGCCCCTGCCCAAGCGCGTCTTCGCGGACCGGTTCAACATGCGGATGAGCGCGATCGAGGGCGTGATCGACGGCCCGCTCGGGCCCTTGCGCATCTACGTCGTGCATCTCGGCTATCTCGACGGCGGCGAGCGCCAACTTCAGATCGAACACCTGCTCGCCATGGTGCGCGCGGCGCCCGATGAAGGCGGCGCCTGGACCGGGCCCGGCGTCATTAGCGACCGCGATTGGTCGGCCGGCGCGCCGGAGCCGCCGATGCCCGAGAACGCCGTTCTGCTCGGTGACTTCAACATGCCGCCGGATTCGCCGGAGTATGCGCTTGTGACGGCTCCCGAGAACGGCGGCGCGGGACCCGCCTTCGTCGACGCCTGGCCGGCCGCGGGCAACGGCGAGGCGCCGGGCTTCACCTTCATCTATCCGCCCGAGCAGCCCGAAATGCGCAGCCAGCGGATCGACTATTGCTTCCTCTCTCCGGCCCTCGCGGACAAGGTCAGGGCGTGCCGGGTCGACCAGGAGGCCGAGGGCTCCGACCACCAGCCGGTCTGGACCGAACTCGCGGCCTGAGCGAACCGCTATGATGATATGACGCCCGCCGAGCCTCGGATCGGTCAGATGGCAAGCGAGAAGTTGTGGGTGACCATGGCGACGTAGAGAACGGTCATCACGCCGGCCGCGGCCAGGAGCTTGCGCGTCGGCAGCCACAGGATTATCGAGGCCAGGACCAGGTGCGCCGCCACCTTGGGTGCCGCCCACCAGACGCCGAACTCTTCCTGCATCAGGCGCATGACCGGGTTGCCCTCGGGAAAGCCCGCCGCTTGCGCGGCGTTGGTCGAGACCACGTCGAGCGATCCGACCACCACGAACAGCAGCGCCAGGACGCGCGCGAGCCGGGTCCGCCGGGACCTGCCGCGCAGCTTGGCGGCCTGGCGGTTGACCCGTTTCCAAAGGCTGTCCGTATCGGCCATGGCCGAGCCTAACGCGCCGCCGCCCGGCTGTCCAACCGGGTTTCGTCACCCCATCGCTTCGCGGAACAGGGTCTCGTAGTCGGCGGCGCTGGCCGGGCGCGGGTTGGTCTCGGCGCAGTGGTCCCGGGTCGCGGCCACGGCGAGATCCGGGATCATCTCGGCCGGCAGCCCCATTTCGGCCGGGCCCGCGGGCAGGCCGCAGGCCACGATGCCCTTGTCGGTCGCAACCAGCGGGCGCGCGATGCCGAGCGCCGCCAATTCCTCGGGCACCGGCGCGAGCGCCCCGAAGTCGAACTGGATCTTGGTGAGACAGGTAATCAGCGCCACGGCCCGTCATTCTCCCCGCAGCTGGTGCCGGAAATACGCGACGTTGGTGACCAGGCCGGGCAGCAGCCATTGGAACAGGCGGCACATGGCGAGCACCTCTTGAAGCGTGGCGTCGGCCTCGGCCGCCTCCCTCAGCGCGGCCGAGGTGAGGCCGCCGGGATTGGGCAGCGTCCGCGCCGCGGCGGCCGCGCGCGCGTGCACCGCCTGCACGATTTCCTCGTACTGGGCGCCGCTCACCACCTTCTTCAGGTCGACCCAGGCGCGGTGGAAGTAGCTCGGCCAGCGCGCGAAGGCCCGGTAGTCGGTGTTGACGAAGGGCAAGCCGAGGATCGTCTTGATGTCGTCGTAGAGCGCGCGCGTCGGCGCGTCGGCGTGGTGCGCCTCCATGAGCAGGAACGGCACGCCGGCCTCGGGCGCGTGGCGGCCCTCGAAGACGGGGGCCGCGCGCGCGCCGCTCATCCCGGCGCCTTCCAAAAGACGGCGCGCGATCGACGCGACGATGAGGTAGGGGAAGTTACCGTGGGAGAACACCTCGTTCATGTCGCGGATGTTGGCGATCTCGCGGGGCGCGTAGCCGAGCTCGGTCAGGCGCCGGGCGATGGGCGGCGGGTTCAGCGCCGTGACCGCGTCCTCGGTGAAGGCGCGCAGGTCCTGGAAGGCCTCGACGAAGGGCCGGCTCGCGCACAGCGGCCTCAGGCCCGTCCAAAGGGCGTCGTAGAAGCCGGGGTAATGGGCGTAGGCCATGGTGACGACGCCCATCCAGGGTACCTGGAAGACCGCCTTCATGTCCTCGTAGCGTTCCTTGACCCGGCCCTCGGCCAGGTACTCGGGCAGCGGGTGGATCGCCGGTATGGGCTCCGGGCGCAGGCGCGGCAGGTCGGTCATCGGGCCGGTCAGATGGTTCGCCGGCTGACCTCGATGGGCGGGCCGTTGGTCAGCGTCTGGTAGACCACGCAGTAGCGCTCGGTCAGCTTTATGAGCTGGGCCAGCTGCTCCTCGCTGGCCTCGGTGTCCAGGTCGAAATTGAGCCGGATGTCGCGAAAGCCGACCGGGGCGCCCTTGTCCACGGCCAGGGTGCCGCGGAAATCCAGGTCCCCTTCCGCGGTCACCGTGCCGCCCTTGAGCGGGATGTCGAGCGCGGTCGCCACCGCGCGGAGCGTCACCCCGGCGCAGGCGGCCAGCGCCTCCAACAACATGTCCCCGGAGCAGGCGGTCAGCCCGTTACCGCCGGCAGCCTCGTGCAGGCCGGCCTCGATCAGGGCCCGGCCGGTGTCGACCTTGCACACGACGTCCGGCGAATTGATATCGCCGCTGGCGCGCATGGTCACCACGGCGGTTTCGGGGTCCTCGCGGTAGCGCGCCTTCAAGGGCGCCTGAAGATCGCGTAGCTCGTCGGGCTTCATATCTTGCTTGCCTCCTCTCTCTCCTCGCCCCGCTGCCGCGGTTTGGCGCGGGCGCGGCCACACAGCGGGCGCACAATAGCCGCCCCGGGTGCGGCGCGCACCACGTGGATCGCCCAAAGCGTGAGCGTCAACAGCGCCAGGGCGCCGGCCTGGTGCAGGGCGGCGAGCCCGACCGGGACCACCAGCAGCAAGGTCGCGACGCCGAGCCCGAACTGCGCCAGCGCCATGGCGAGCACCAGCGTGCAGGCGCCGCGCGCCCGCGGGCTCAGGCGCAGGCGGCGCGACCACAGCCACGATAGGACCGCCACGGCCGCGCTCGCCACGGCGAGCGCCCGGTGGTTGAACTGCACCGCGATCCGGTTCTCGAAGAGGTTGACCGTCCAAGGCTCCATGCGGCCGTAGCCCGCGGGCACCAGTTGCCCGTCCATGAGCGGAAAGGTGTTGTAAACCAGGCCTGCGTTCAAGCCGGCGACGAAGCCGCCCGAGGCCATGGCGATCAGCACCAGGCCGGCGAGCGCGATCAGCAGCGCCCGCAGGCCGGCCGTGCGGGCGTCCGGGCTCGGGCTCGGCCGCGGCACCAGGAGGCCGAGCGCGATCCACAGAATATAGGCGTAAATGGCGACCGCGGCGCCCAGATGGGCGACCAAGCGGTACTGGCTCACGTCGGTGCGCTCGGCGAAGCCGCTCGCCACCATGTACCAGCCGAGCGCGCCCTGGAGGCCGCCGAGCCCGAACATGACGACCAGATGGGGCGCCAGCCCGGGGCGCAGCCGGCGGCGCAGCAGGAACCACAGGAACGGCACCAGGAACACGACCCCGATCAGCCGGCCCCAGAGCCGGTGGACGTACTCCCACCAGAAGATGGTCTTGAACTCGGCGAGCGTCATCCCCCCGCCCCACTCCCGGTATTCCGGTATCTGACGGTACAGCGCGAAGACGCGCTCCCACTCGGCGGCGCCGAGCGGCGGCAGGGCGCCTGCGAGCGGCGCCCACTCCATGATCGAGAGGCCGGATTCGGTGAGCCGCGTGACCGCGCCGATGACCGCCATGGCGAAGATCATGGCGCAACACGCCAGCAGCCAGAGGCCGATCGCGCGGTCGCTATTTTCGCTTTGGCTGCCGGCTTTGGCCGTGGCGAGACTGGTCATGAGGAGCAGGGGTCCTTGGTATAAAGTCCGCGTTCGCCCCGCGTCGCTCCCCGGCGCCTTCGGCCTATTGCGGCGCCTACGGGGCGGTCTCTTGCATGGAAGGGCGCCCGGCGAAGTCTTCGTACCAGGCCGCGAGATCGGCCCGCCCGGCGCGCCATTTGTCGTCCGCGAAACGGAAGTCCAGGTACCCGAGCGCGCACCCGACGGTGATCTGGCCGATGGTGAGCGGTCCCTCCAGCGCCTCGGCCTCGGCCTCCAGCCGGTCGAGGGCACGGGTCACCTTGCCCGTCTGCTTGTCGATCCAGCCGCGCCAGCGCAGCGCCTCGGGGCGGCGCAGGGTCTCGAGCATGCGCAGGATCGCGGCGTCCAGGATGCCGTCGCCGAGCGCCTGCTGGCGCAGCGCGGTCCAGCGCTCCGGGCCGGCGGGCGGGAAAATCTTCGCGCCGTCGTGCAGGCTGTCCAGGTATTCGCAGATGACCGGCGAGTCGTAGAGCACCTCCCCGCCCTCCAGAATGAGCGCCGGCACCTTGGCGAGCGGATTGTGCTCGGCCAGGCCGCTGTTCGGATCCAGGGTGTCCGTGGGAATGCGCTCGATGCGCTCGGCCAGGCCGAGCTCGATCGCGCTCACCGAAACCTTGCGCACGTACGGCGAAGTGGGGGAGTAACGCAGTCGCATGGCGGGCCCTCGTGCCTGTCCGTCCAGTGTCTGAAAAGGTCCGATGAAGCCTAGCACCGCGGCACGCGGTCGTGAAAGCCCGGCGGCGGCGGCGCCTTCGCGGATAGCCAATTCGTTAAGGGTTTGTGCTATACCAACGGCCCATGTGGCACGACGTCGTCGATCTCAGGGACTTCTACGAGACCCGATTGGGCGCCATGGCGCGGCGCATGATCCGGCGCGGGGTTCGCTCCATGTGGCCCGACGTGAAGGGCCAGCGAGTGCTCGGCCTGGGCTACGCGACCCCTTACCTGCGCCAGTTCCTGACCGAGGCCGAGCGTACGCTTGCCTTCATGCCGGCCTCCAAGGGCGTGCTGCACTGGCCGTCCGAGGGCCGCGGCCTGACCGCCCTGGTCGACGAGACCGAGCTTCCGCTGCCCGACTTATCGGTCGATCGGGTGCTGCTCGTTCACGGGCTGGAGAGCAGCGAATACCAGCGCGACATGCTGCGCGAGGCCTGGCGCGTGCTGACCGGCGAGGGCCGCCTGCTGATCGTCGCGCCCAACCGAGGCGGCATCTGGGCGCGTCTGGAGCGCACGCCGCTCGGTTGGGGCCAGCCGTACAGCGCGGCGCAGCTTTCGCGCCTCCTGCGCGACAACATGTTCACCCCGACGCGCAGCCGCCGCGCACTCTACATCCCGCCCCTGCGCACGCGCGCGCTGCTGCGCTCGGCGCCGGCCTGGGAGCGGATCGGCAGCCGCTGGTTTCCGACCTTCGGCGGGGTGGTGCTGGTCGAGGCCGGCAAGCAGCTCTATGCGTCCAACCTGCAGGTCGAGCGCAAGCGCTTCCGCCGGCCGATCGTGGTGTCCTTCCGGCGGCCCGCGCGACCGGCCACGAGCGGCGGCGCGGCCTGATCGGCCGGGGAGCAGACCCCGGATAGGACGCGCGCGAAGGGCTGCGGCCGAACGCCCGCGGGGCGCCCGCAAAGCTTTCTTTTGCCAGGTTTTCTTTGATTTTTCCGGGACCTCGGACTATCTCTAAACGCCCGGCAACCGGCAATCACCTGGTTCCATGCCCAGCGACCAAGATTCCCTGGCCGATCTGCGCCGACAGATCGACGACATCGATGCGGCGATCCACGACCTCTTGATGAAGCGCACCGAGGTCGCGCAACGCATCGGCGCGGTCAAGGGCGAGGATTCGGTCTATATGCGGCCCGGACGCGAGGCCGTCGTGTTGCGCCGGCTGATCGCGCGCCATAAAGGCGCCCTGCCGGGCGCGCTCATCGTGCGCATCTGGCGCGAGATCTTCGCCGCGGTCACCGCCCTTCAAGGACCTCTCGCGGTGGCCGTCTACGCACCCGAGGGCAGCTTCGGCTACCGCAATCTGGCGCGCGACCATTACGGCTGGCGCACGCCGATCACCGCGTACCGCTCGGCCGCCCAGGTGCTCGAGGCGGTCAGCGACGGCCGGGCCACGGTCGGCGTCCTGCCGGTGCCGGTGGAAGACGGGGTCGACCCCTGGTGGCGCAATCTGGCGCGCGATGGCGATGCGGCGCCGCGGGTCGTGGCTCGTTTGCCCTTCGCGGTGATCGCCCCGTCCGGCACGGACAGCGTGGAGGCGCTGGCCATCAGCCACGCGGTGACCGAGGTGACCGGGGAGGACCGGGCGTTCCTGGTGGTCGAGACCGGGGAGCTGGTCTCGCGCAGTCACCTCAAGCAGCTGCTCGCCGAGGCCGGCTTCGAGACGCTCGACATCCAGGGTGCCGAGGAGGAGGGCGGCCGATCGCTCAACCTGGCCGAGGTCGAGGGCTTCGTGCGCGACGACGATCCGCGCCTCGCGCGCCTCGTGGAGCTGGGCGAGGGCACCCTCAGCCACGTCTGGGCGGTCGGCGGCTTCGCCGTGCCGCTGTTGCTGGAGGAGACCGCCTCGCCCGAGGCGGAAGACGCCGGTCGATGACCTTGACCCCGCGCCCCGGCATTCTCGAGGTCACCCCCTACGTCGGCGGCGAGGCCTCGATCTCCGGCCGGAACCGGGCGATCCGTCTGGCTTCCAACGAGAACCCGCTGGGCGCGAGCCCGCGCGCGGCCGCCGCCTACGCCGCGCTCCGGGACGAGTTGCACCGCTATCCGGACGGCGCGGCGCGCGAGCTGCGCGAGACCATCGCCCGGGTCGAGGAGCTGGACCCCGCGCGCATCGTCTGCGGCGCCGGCTCCGACGAGTTGATCGCGCTGCTCGTGCGCGGCTACGCCGGGCCGGGCGACGAGGTGCTGCACAGCGAGCACGGCTTCCTGATGTATCCGATCGCCGCCAGGACCGCCGGCGCCAGCCCGGTGGCGGCGCCGGAACGCAAACTGCGCGCCGACGTGGATGCCCTGCTCGAGCGGGTCACGGCCAAGACCCGGCTCCTGTTCCTGGCCAACCCGAACAATCCGACCGGCAGCTACCTCTCGGAAGCCGAACTGCGGCGCCTGCGCGAGGGCCTGCCGGAGCGGGTCCTGTTGGTCGTCGATTCCGCCTATGCCGAGTACGTGACCGAGGACGACTACGGGTCCGGCGCCGGCTTGGTCGAGGCCTTCGACAACGTGGTCATGACCCGGACCTTCTCGAAGATCCACGGACTGGCGGCGCTGCGACTCGGCTGGGCCTACTGCCCGCCTGCGGTGGCCGGCGTGCTCGACCGCCTGCGCGGACCCTTCAACGTCAGCCAGGCGGCCCAGGCCGCCGGCGTGGCGGCGCTGGGCGACCGCGAGCACGTGGCGCACTCGCGCCGCCACAATGCGCGCTGGCGCGCCTGGCTCATCGAACGGCTGGCGGCGCTCTACCTGCACCCCTATCCGAGCGCCGCCAACTTCGTCCTGGTCCGCTTTCCCGGCCATCCGGAGCGATCGGCGGACGCCGCGCTCGCCGACCTCAACGAAAACGGCGTCCTGGTGCGCGCCCTGGCGGCTTACGGCCTGCCCGACTGCCTGCGCATCACCATCGGCACGGAAGCGGAGGTCCGGGCCACGGCCGAGGCGCTCGAGGGCTTCGTGGCGCGCGCCGCGGCCGGGGTGCGGGCATGAGCGAGGGGCCGGCCGGCGAGCCCCTGTTCGAGCGGGTCGCGCTCATCGGGGTCGGGCTGATCGGCTCGTCGCTCGCGCGCGTCCTGCGCCGTAACGGGCTCGCCCGGCACATCGCCGGCTGCGTGCGCTCCGAGGCGAGCCGCGCGATTTGCCTGGAGCTCGGCCTCACCGACTCCATGCACGACGGGCCGGGCGCGGCGGCCGAGGGCGCCGACCTGGTCGTGCTGTGCACGCCGCTCGGCACCTACGAGGACCTCGCCCGCAAGATGGCGCCGCACCTGAAGCCCGGCGCGATTCTGACCGACATCGGCTCGGTCAAGCAGGCGGTGATCCGTGACGTCGGCCCCCACGTGCCCGAAGGCGTGCATTTCGTGCCCGGCCATCCGGTTGCCGGCACCGAGCGCTCCGGCCCCCAGGCCGGCTTCGCCGAGCTGTTCGAGGGCCGCTGGTGCATCCTGACCCCGCCGCCGGGCACCGACGAGGGCGCGGTCGCGCGGCTGACCGAGTTGTGGCAGCGCTGCGGCTCCATGGTCGAGATCATGGACGCGCGCCACCACGACGAGGTGCTGGCCATCACCTCGCACCTGCCGCATCTGATCGCCTACACCATCGTCGGCACGGCGAGCGACATCGAGCACGGCACCCTCGCCGAGGTCGCCAAGTTCTCGGCCGGCGGCTTCCGCGACTTCACCCGGATCGCCGGCTCCAACCCGATCATGTGGCGCGACATCTTCCTCAACAACCGTGATGCCGTGCTCGAGATGCTGCAGCGCTTCACCGAGGACCTGACGGCCTTGCAGCGCGCGATTCGCTGGGGCGAAGGCGAGACCCTGGAAACCCTGTTCCGCCGCACCCGCGAGGTCCGGCAGAGCGTCATCGAGGCGCACCAGGCCGGGACCTTCGATGCTAGAGAACCGGAGCAAGCCGGAATAACGCCACCGGCCCCAGATAAAACAGACCATCCTGGAGAGTGATCGGCAACTCGACCACCGCCTTGCCCGTCTCGTCCCGTTGCTTGGCCAGGGCGAGCGCGGTGAGCTTGAGCGCGAACGCGACGCCGGGCTCGATCAGGCCGCGCGCCGCGAAGGCGTCGAGCGCGTCGGGCAGGCCGCGGATGCGCGCCGTGAAGGCGCCCTGTGGACGAAGCCGCTGGTCCAGCGCCGCCGTGCCCTCGGCGCGCAGGTCGAGCGGACCCCAGGCGAGCGCCAGTTCGTGGACTTCGAGCAGGCCGCCGGCGTCGCGCCAGCGCGCCAAGGCCTCGGCCGGCGCGCCCTTCGGGATCGCGCCGAGGAGCGTGGCGTCGAAGGCGATCCGCTCGACCTTTTCGCCGAAGGGGTTCGGCGTTCCCTCGGGCAGGGCGATGCCGCGCATCTCGCCGCTCAAAAGCAGCGTCCAGCCGTCGGTGCCCTCGAGCGTCGGCGGGCGCCGCGTCACGTCGTAGCGCAGGCGATCGGCGCGCAGGATCGCGTCCCCTTGGGTCCCGCCGCCCGGCTCGCCGAGGACGAGGCGCTCCATCTCGATCGTCGCCGCCTTCAGCCAACCGTCCGGCCCGAGATGGACAAGGCCGCGCGCGGTCTCCGCCTCGAGCGAAAACTCGCGCCGATGGCCGCGCCAATCGGCGCTGAGCGTCTGGCGAAGCGGCAGGTCGAGACGCAAGGTGAGCGGCTGCCAGAAGGCGGCTTCGCCCGCGATCGCGCCGCCGGACCAGCGCCAGCCCTGTGGCGCGCCGACGCTGGGCTCGGTGAAGCGGACCGCCAGCTTGACCGGAAAGCCGCTGATCTCCGGGCCCATATAGGCGATCTCGTAGCCGCGGGCGCGCTGCTCCTCGGTCCATTGGGCGATGGCGGTGGCGGCCCGATCGGCGGCCCAGAACCAATAGAGCGCGAGCGCGCCCAGGGCGACGACCGCAACGCCGAGAAGGCCCAGGCTCAGGCGACGCCGAAGCATGGGCCGGTCGATGACGCGTTCCGCGCTGAGAACCGCGCACTGCTCATGGCCGCGATCTTATACCAAGGAGCGTTGATAACGACCCTCGCCTTTGCCTGCGGCGCGCCAGGCGATAGGATGTGTACCGGCCATGTTTGGGAACGAGCGAGACAGAAGCGTCGTCACGCCGCGGCCGCGGAGGCTCCGGCGGTGAGCCGGCGCGGCCCCGATGAGAAGCGCCTGCGGCCGCCGCCGGGCGGGGACTTCTGGGTGTTTGGCTACGGCTCGCTCCTGTGGCATCCCGGGTTTCCGCACCTGGAGGTGCGCCCGGCGCACGTCTACGGCTATCACCGGCATTTCTGCATCTACTCCCACAGGTACCGGGGCACGCGGGGGCGGCCGGGACTGGTCCTCGGGCTGGACCGCGGCGGCTCGTGCTGGGGCCTGGTCTACCGGGTGCCCGCGGGCGAGGCCGAGGAGGTGGTGGCGTACCTGCACGAGCGCGAGATGACGACCGAGGTCTACGACCCGCGCTGGCTGCACATGCGCACGCGCGAGGGGCCGGTCATGGCGGTCGCCTTCGTGGTCGACCGCGGCAACAAACAGTACGCCGGCCGCCTGCCGCTCGACCGAGTCGCAGACATGATCGTCCAAGGCGACGGCGATCGCGGCTCCTGCCAGCAGTACCTGGAGAACACGGTGCGCCACCTGGAGGCGCTGGGCCTGAGCGACCCGACCTTGAGGCGCCTGCTACGCCTGGTCCACGCGCGCATCGGGCGCGAGACTCAAACGCACTTGGAGTGGCCGCAGGAGGTGCAGAGGTCGCAGCCTTCCTGATGGATCAGGCTGGCGGCGCCGCATTTCGGGCACTGGCGCAAGCGCCGGGACGGTGCGCCCCCGGGCGCGGCGCTCCCGGGGGCGCCGGCGGCCTGTAGGATTTCGGCCACCGGCCGTTCGCTCTCGGCCGGCGGCTTCAGGAACCCGGTGTCGATCATGTGCCGCTCGATGACCGCGCCGATGGCGGCGAGCAGCGAGGGCACGTATTTGCCCTCGAGCCAGGCGCCGCCGCGCGGATCGAACACCGCCTTGAGCTCCTCGACCACGAAGGAGACGTCGCCGCCGCGCCGGAACACGGCGCTGATCATGCGCGTCAGCGCCAGCGTCCAGGCGTAGTGCTCCATGTTCTTCGAGTTGATGAAGATCTCGAAGGGCCGCCGCCGCTCGTCGCGCACGATATCGTTGATGGTGATGTAGATGGCGTGGTCGCTCTCCGGCCAGCGCAGCTTGTAGGTGCGCCCGGGCAGGGCCACCGGCCGGGCGAGCGGCTCGGTCAAGTAGACCACGTCCGCGGGCTCCGGTCCGGTCTTTGGGCCGGTTTCGATTTCGGCCTCGGGTGCGTCCGCGCCGGCGCCCGGATGGCGGCCCGGCGCCTCGAGCACCGCGCCGGTGATCGCGTTCGGCCGATAGGTGGTGCAGCCCTTGCAGCCCAGGTCGTAGGCCTGGGCGTAGACGTCGGTGAAGGCCTCGAAGGAGATGTCCTCGGGCAGGTTGATGGTCTTGGAGACCGAGCTGTCGATGGCCTTCTGCACCGTCGCCTGCATGACCACGTGGGCCGAGGGCTCGAGCGTCTGGGCGTCGACGAAGGTGGCCGGCAGCGGCGCATCGGCGCCCTTCAGCCGGCGGAACAGGCGGTAGGCGTAGTCGCTGATCTCCTCGGGTTGGCGCGTGCCGTCGGGCAGCAGCACCTGGCGGGTGTGGGTGAAGCTGAACACCGGCTCGAGGCCCGAGGAGACGTTGTCCGCCAGGAGCGAGATCGTGCCGGTCGGCGCGACCGAGGTCACCAGCGCGTTGCGGATTCCGTGCTCGGCGATGGCCTCCTTCACGTCCGCGTCCAGTTCGCCGATCGTCTCGCCCTTCAGGTAGGGCTCACGGTCATAGAGCGGGAAGGCGCCCTTTTCCTTGGCCAGCGCCACCGACGCCAGATAGGCGCCGCGGCGCAGCGTCGACAGCCAGCGCCCGGTCAACGCGACCGCCTCGGCCTCGCCGTAGCGCGCGTTGCACATGATCAGCGCGTCGGCCAGCCCGGTGATGCCGAGGCCGATGCGCCGCTTGGCCTGGGCCTCGTGCTTCTGCTGCGGCACCGGAAAGCGCGACACGTCGATCGCGTTGTCGAGCATGCGCACGGCCGGCGGCACCAACGCCTCGAGACGGGTCAGGTTCAGCTCCGCGTCCGCCTCGAAGGGTTTTTCCACCAGGCGCGCCAGGTTGATCGAGCCGAGCAGGCAGGCGCCGTAGGGCGGCAGGGGTTCCTCGCCGCAGGGGTTGGTGGAGTGGATTTCCTCGCAGTACCAGAGGTTGTTGCGCCGGTTGATGCGGTCGATGAAGATCACGCCCGGCTCGGCGTAGGCGTAGGTCGCGCGCATGATCTTGTCCCACAGCGCGCGCGCCTGAACGACCCGGTAGGTGGTGCCGCCGAAGGTCAGCTCCCAGGGCGCGTCCTCGCGGACCGCCAGCATGAAGGCGTCGGTGACCAGCACCGAGAGGTTGAACATGCGCAGGCGGCCGGGTTCCCGCTTGGCCTCGATGAAGGCCTCGACATCCGGGTGGTCGCAGGCGAGCGTCGCCATCATGGCGCCGCGGCGATAGCCGGCGCTCATGATGGTGCGGCACATGGAATCCCAGACGTCCATGAAGCTCAAGGGGCCCGAGGCGTCGGCGCCGACGCCCTTGACCGGCGCCCCCTGGGGCCGGAGCGTCGAGAAGTCGTAGCCGATGCCGCCGCCCTGCTGCAGGGTGAGCGCGGCCTCCTTCAGGTTCTCGAAGATCCCGGCCATGTCGTCGGGGATGGCCCCCATGACGAAGCAGTTGAACAGGGTCACGCTGCGCTCGGTCCCGGCGCCGGCCAGGATGCGCCCGCCGGGCATGAAGGCGAAATCCTCCAAGGCCTTGAAAAAGCGCGCCTCCCACTGGGCGGCGTCGGGCTCGGGGCGGGCCAGCGCCCGGGCGACCCGGCGCCAGGTGTCCTCGATGGTTTTGTCCACAGGGTCGCCGGCCGCCGTCTTGAGGCGGTACTTCATGTCCCAGATCTGCTGGGACAGGGTCGAAACCGGCGTCATCGAGCTCAGGCTCCCGTAGGGCCGCGGACGCTCTGGCCCAATCGGGCCGAAATTCGAGGGAATCCGCGGATTATAGACTGGTATAGGGTAAGATATGGGGCCGGTGGAGGCGGGTCAAGCAGATGTTCTCGCTTTGTTTCCACCCGAGTCGGGACGCCGGGGTCCAGCCGCGTC
>JACZWN010000064.1 GCA_022572105.1 Pseudomonadota bacterium
GGACCGGCGGCGCGCAGCAGGGCCTGGAACAGATCGGCGCCGGCGCCGGCGATCCCCGCCACCGCGGCCTCGTCCTTGCGGTCGAGCGCCTGGCGCAGGGTGGCGATGCGGGGCCCGTCCATGCCCAGATCCCGGGCCAGTGTGGCGACCAGCGGCGGCAGGTTGAGGTCGACCGAGAGGCCCTCGATGCCGACCGCGCCGAGCGCCTCGGCGGCGAGCAGCACGACCTCGGCATCGGCGCCCGCCGCGGCCGCGCCAATGAGCTCGGCGCCGACCTGGGCGAACTGGCGCTCCGGCCTGAGCTGGCTGCCCTTGACTTGGAGCACCTGGCCGCCGTAGCAGAGGCGCAGCGGCCGCGGCGCATTGGCCAGGCGCGTGGCGGCGATGCGCGCGACCTGGGGCGTCATGTCGGCGCGCAGGCCCATCATGCGCTGGCTGACCGGGTCCATGAGGCGGAAGGTCTGCTGCGCCACAGCGGCGCCCGCGCCGGCCAGGATGGTCTCCTCGAACTCGAGCAGCGGCGGCTTCACGCGCTCGTAGCCCCGGCCCATGAAGCAGGTGATCAACCGCTCGACCACCGCGGCCTCTTGGGCGGCCTGGGGCGGCAGGACGTCCTGGAAGCCGGCGGGCAGCAATGCCTGGTCACCAAGCTCGGTCATGGTCTTTCACAAAAAGGCTCTTCTCGTCGCTAGTCTTCGACGGGCGCGCCCCGAGCGCAAGGGCCGGCGGCGGCGGGAGCGGGGACCGGGGAGGCGTGGACCGCGCGCACCGGCGCGGTTACTAGCGCGTTTTCACCCCCGACTTCAAATGGAAATGCCGGGGCCCGGCCGTTACACTCCGCCAGCCCGGTCGCTACGCTCCGCCAGCCCGGACGCCTAACCGCCCCGAAAGGTCCCTATGCCCGAAGATCCGACCCGGACCGATACGCCCCAGGCCACCCGGAAAACCGCGACCCTGCACCATCCGCGTTCCCTGGCCGCCACGGCGCGCGGGCCCGACCGCCTGCTCGGCCTGTTTTTCCTCGCGGTGAGCGCGCTCCTGGTGGCGGGCTGGACGCTGCCGATCATGACCGTCCACAAGCTGGTGTTCTTCGCCGAGCAGATCTCGATCCTGGAGGCCGCGGCCGAGCTCTGGGACTCGGAGAACTACGTCCTGGGCGCGGTGGTGGTGGTCTTTTCGGTGGTCTTTCCGTCGCTCAAGATGCTGGTCGCGCTCACGCTCTGGTACGGCGCCGATGCGCGCGGGCCCGATCTCGCCCGCCTGCTCGGCTGGCTCGAGACCTTCGGACGCTGGTCCATGCTCGACGTCTTCGTGGTCGCTCTCACCATCGTGGCGGTCGAGGTCTCGATCATCAGCGACGTGACCACGCATGCCGGGCTCTACGTCTTCACCGCCGCGGTGGTCTTGTCCATGGCCGGCGTGCGCCGCCTGGTCGTCCTCGCCCGGCGCGCCGCGGAGGCGGGGGAGGGTGTCAAGGCATAGGACCCATGATGGTCCGGCACGGAAATCCGGCAATGAAACGACCGAGTCATACCAAAGGTCGTTGATATTAGAACCTGAGCGCGGTCGCCTGCTTGATGTGTGGCAGGGCGCGGACCCGTTCCAGAACCTGCGCCGAAATCGTCTCGTCCAGCTCCAGGAGCGCGATGGCGTCGGCGCCGCGCTCGGCGCGGCCCAGGTGGAAGGTGGCGATGTTGACACCGGCGTCGCCGAGGGTCTTGCCGAGCGCGCCAATCAGGCCCGGGCGGTCCTCGTTGGCGATGTAGAGCATGTGGGCCCCGAGCTCGGCCTCGATGGCGATGCCCTTGATCTCGACCAGGCGCGGCTTGTCGCCGCCGAACAGCGTGCCCGAGACCGAGCGCGATCCCCGCTCGGTGGTCACCGTCAGGCGGATTAGGGTCTGATAGTCGCAGTCGCGCTCGTGCTTCATCTCGGTGACCGCGATATTGCGCTGGCGCGCGAGCGCCGGGGCGCTGACCATGTTGACGTGGTCGAGGATCGGCGTCAGCAGGCCGGTGAGCGCCACCTGGGTGAGCGGCCGGCAGTTGAGCGCGGCGGCCTCGCCCTCGTACTCGATGCAGACGCCCTTCAGGCCGGTCTGGGTGAGCTGGCCGGCGAAGCTGCCGAGCAGCTCGGCCAGGCGCATGTAAGGCCTGAGGCGCTCCGCCTCCTCGGCGCTCAGCGCCGGCATGTTGACGGCGTTGGCGATGGCGCCGGTCAGCAGGTAGTCGGACATCTGCTCGGCGACCTGGACCGCGACCTTCTCCTGCGCCTCGGTGGTGGCCGCGCCCAGGTGCGGGGTCGCCACGATCTCGTCCATGGCGAACAGCGGGTTGTCGCGCGCCGGCTCGTGGGCGAAGACGTCGAGCGCGGCGCCGGCCACCTGGCCCGACTCGATCGCTACCTTCAAGTCCTCCTCCACGACCAGGCCGCCGCGCGCGCAGTTGATGATGCGCACGCCCCGCTTGGCCTTGGCCAGCGCCGCGGCGTCGATCATGCCGCGGGTCTCCTCGGTCATGGGCACGTGCAGCGTGATGAAGTCGGCGCGCGCCAAGAGCTCGTCGAACGCGACCTTCTCCACCCCCAGGTCGCGCGCCCGCTCGGGCGAGACGTAGGGATCGTAGGCGACGACGCGCATGCGCAGGGCGCGCGCCCGCTCGGCCACGATCGCGCCGATGTTGCCGCAGCCGATGACGCCCAGCGTCTTGCCGGTCAGCTCGACGCCCATGAAGCGCGACTTCTCCCACTTTCCCGCCCGGGTCGAGCGGTCGGCGGCCGGAATCTGGCGGGCCAGTGCGAACAGCATGGCGATGCTGTGCTCGGCGGTCGTGACCGCGTTGCCGCCGGGCGTGTTCATGACCACGATGCCGCGCCGGGTGGCGGCCTCCACGTCGATGTTGTCGACCCCGATACCGGCGCGGCCGACGACTTTCAATTTCTTGCCCGCCGCAATCACCTCGGCGTTCGCCTGGGTCGCCGAGCGCAGGGCGAGGCCGTCGTAGGCGCCGATCCTCCCGATCAATTCCTCCGGCTCCAGGTCGACGGCGATATCGACCTCGATGCCGCGTGCCCGGAACACCTCGACCGCGCCCTCGCTCATCTTGTCGGAGATCAGGACCTTCGCCACCGCCCTACCCCGTCGCCGCCACCGGCGCCTCGCGCACCTCGGCGAAGGCCCAGTCGAACCACGGCAGGAGCGCCTCGAGGTCCTCGCGCGCGACCGTGGCCCCGCCCCAGACGCGCAGGCCCGGCGGCGCGTCCCGGTGCGAGCCCAGGTCGTAGCCGGCGCCGGCCTCCGCGATAAGCGCGACCAGCCGCTTGACGGTGGCATGTTGTTCGTCGATTTCCAGGCCGAGGAACCAGGGATCGACGATCTTGAGGCAGATCGAGGTGCACGAGCGGCTCTCGGGCGCTTCGGCCAGGAACTCGACCCAGTCACATGCGCCGACCCAGCCGGCGACGGCCGCCAGGTTGGCCTCCGAGCGCGCCACCAGCGCCGGCACCCCGCCCACCTCCTCGGCCCAGCGCAGCGAATCGATCGCGTCCTCGACGCAGAGCATGGAGGGCGTGTTGATGGGAGTGCCCTCGAACACGCCCCGGTTCAACTTGCCGTCCGTGGTCAGCCGGAAGACCTTGGGCAGCGGCCAGGGCGGCCGGTAGCTCTCCAACCGCTCGACCGCGCGCGGCGAGAGCGCCAGCATGCCGTGTGCGGCCTCGCCGCCGAGCGCCTTCTGCCACGACCAGGTGACCACGTCGAGCTTGTCCCAGGGCAGGTCCATGGCGAAGACCGCCGAGGTCGCATCGCAGATGGTCAGTCCCGCGCGCGAGCCCGCGATCCAGTCGCCGTCCGGCACGCGCACGCCCGAGGTGGTGCCGTTCCAGGTGAACACCACGTCGCGGTCGAAGTCGACCTGTGAGAGATCCGGCAGCCGGCCGTAATCGGCCTCGATCGTGCGCAGGTCGTCCAGTTTCAGCTGCTTGGCGGCGTCGGTGGCCCAGATCTTGCCGAAGCTCTCCCAGATCAGCATGTCGGCGCCGCGCGCGCCGAGCAGCGACCACAGCGCCATCTCGACCGCGCCAGTGTCCGAGGCCGGAACGATGCCCAGGAGATAGTCCGCCGGCAGGCCGAGCAGGTCACGCGAGCGCGCGATGACCTCGGCCAGCTTGGCCTTGCCCGGGGCCGAGCGGTGCGAGCGGCCGAGAAACGCATCGTCGAGCGCAGCCGGCGTCCAGCCCGGCCGCTTGGTGCAGGGGCCCGACGAAAAGCAGGGGTTGCGCGGCCGGATGGCCGGGCGGATGGCGGTCATGAATCGCGTCCCTTGGGTGGCGCCGCAAACGGCGTGACCGCGGCCTCAGGCGACTCCTTGCCGCGACGGGCCGGAGTGTAGGAGCGCCGCCGCGGCGGGTCAACGAGGCGCGCGAAACGGCGTCGGACCACCGGGGCGAGCGTCTCGTCGCGCGCTGGCGGCCGGGCCCGAAATGTGAAAAAATAGCCATGGCGGAGTGGGCGATTCGGTCATGACCAACGAACAGGTCCTGCTTTTTTGCCTCCTGGGCGCGGCGTTTCTGCTCTTCGCCTGGGGCCGCGTCCGTTACGACGTGGTGGCGGTGCTCGCCCTCCTGATCGGCGCGGCGATCGAGACCACCGGGGCCAGCACGGTGGTCACCGGCCCGATCCTGGCGCTCGAGGGCGAGGTGCCGATCTGGGCGATCCTGGCGCTCGTCATGGTCGTCACCATGCGGCTCTCCGATGTCATGAACAACGCGGCGACCGCGGTCATCATGGCGCCCATCGGCCTCGGCATCGCGCACGGCCTGGGCGTCAGCTTGGATCCCTTCCTGATGGCGGTCGCGGTCGGCGCCTCCTCGACCTATCTGACGCCGATCGGGCACCAGTCCAACCTCCTGGTCATGGGCCCGGGCGGGTACCGCTTCGGCGACTACTGGCGCATGGGCCTGCCGCTCGATCTGCTCATCGTCGCCGTGGCGGTGCCGCTCATCCTTTGGGTCTGGCCGCTGTAGGCCGAATACCGGGGTCAAGCCGCCGTTACCGTTGTCAACCTCAGGCCTTATTGTTGACAATTGGCCGAGCTAAGGGTTACAATACGCCTTCCAAGAGTTGCAAAGAAAAGAAAGGGGCATAAGGTTGACAATCGCCAGGCGCAGCCGACAAAACCCGCTCGTACGAGAGTTTATTCTTCGGAATGTCGAAAAGTTCCCTAATTCGATCGCACGAGAAGCCGCCGAAGAGTTCGACTTATCCCGGACAGCGGTGAACCGATATTTGCGCCGCCTGATCGATGAAGGATTGCTGGTCGCAACGGGAAAGACCAATGCCCGCCGATATGAACTGCGAAACCTCGTCGAGATCACGTTCCGCTTGGAGGGCCTTACCGCTTCGTCGTCGGAGGACACCGTCTGGCGGTTTCGAATACTGCCCCACATTCGGGATGTCCCGAAGAATGTCGTGAATATCTGCCAATATGGTTTCACGGAAATATTGAACAATGTAATCGACCACTCTGTAAGTGACGATGCCGTCATTTCTTGTAGACAGAATTATTGTAAGATCAGCATCGACGTAATGGATAGCGGAGTAGGAATCTTCGCGAAAATTCAAAAAGATTTTGACCTTCCGGACCCTCGAAGCGCGCTGCTGGAATTGTCCAAGGGAAAGCTGACCTCGGACAAAGCGCGGCATACCGGTGAGGGAATCTTCTTCACGTCGCGCATGTTCGATGTCTTTCAAATAATTTCGGGAGAACTGCTCTACACAAGGTCACGCGCCGACGATGATGAGTGGCTCATAGAAACCAGCGACATTCTCGACCCCTGTCAAGGAACGGCCGTCCACATGGAAATCTCCACGGACGCGGGCTGGACGACCAGAGAAATATTTGCCCAATACGAGGGTGACCATATGCGTTTCCGAAAAACGCATGTCCCTATCAAATTGGGAAATTACCCTGGAGAACAGCTCGTATCCCGATCGCAAGCGAAGAGGGTCCTCGCGCGATTCGAGGAGTTTTCAGAGGTTCTCCTGGACTTTCAGGGTGTCGAGGAAATTGGCCAAGCTTTTGCGGACGAGATTTTCCGGGTCTTCCGCAACGAACACCCGGACATCACGATCGTTGCGTCTCGAGCCGAACCCAATGTCAGAAATATGATAGATAGGGCCATGCTAGGCTCGGATGACGGCAAACAGGGGACGCTATTTTCCTAACCATCGTTTCGGCCCCTTCATATCCCGCGCCTGCCGCGGCCCGAGCCTATGGTCGCACGTCTTTGGCGCATCCCCTTGTTATACCAACCGCCCTTGATCTTATTCCTTCGGCAACAGCACCAGCTTGCCGAAGAAGGCTTTCTCCTTGAAGGCGGCCTGCGCCGCGGCGATCTCGGACAGCGGATAGGTCGCGGCGACGAGCGGCACGACGCGCCCGGCGGCAATGAGCGCGACCAGGCGGGCGAACTGATCGCGCGTGCCCAGCGTCGAGCCGATCAGCTCCAGGTGCCTGAGATAGAGCGTGCGCAGGTCGAGCGTGACCAGCGGGCCTGCGATGGCCCCGCAGGTCACGTAGCGCCCCTTCGGCTTGAGCGCGTTCAAGAGCGCCGGGAACAGCGGGCCGGCGACCACGTCGGCGACCACGTCGACCGCCGCCCGTCCCAGCGCCGCGCCTAGCTGCGCGACCGGATCGCCGGCCTGACGGGTGAGCACGAGCTCGGCGCCGAGATCGCGCAGCCTCGCCTCCTTGCCGCGGCCGGCCAGGGCGACCACGCGGGCGTCCCGGGCCCTGGCCAGCTGCACCAACGCCGAGCCGACGCCGCCCGAGGCGCCGGTGACCAGCAGCGTCTCCCCGGCTGCGACCCGGGCCCGGTCGAGCATGCCCTCGGCGGTCAGATAGGCGGTCGGGAAGCTGGCCAGCTCGGCGTCGCCGAGGTCACTCTCGATCGCCAGCGCATTGGCCGCCGGCACGGCCACGAACTCGGCGAAGCCGCCGTCGCGCTCGCTGCCCAGGTAGCCCATGCCGACCAGGCCGTCGCCCAGCTCCGAGTAGAGCACCGGGTTGACGATCACCCGCTCGCCGATGCGCGTCTCGGGCACGCCCGCGCCCACGGCCACGATGCGCCCGGCCACGTCGGCCCCCTGGATGCGCGGGAAGGCCATGGGCTCGCGGCGCCAGCCGGAGACGGCCGCAGGATCGTCCGCCGACCCATAGGCGCCCTCGCGGGTCCAGATGTCGGTGTTGTTGATGGCGGCCGCGCCGACCTCGATCAGGACCTCGCCCGCGCCCGGCGCGGGTTCGGCCACGTCCTCGCGGTAGTCGAGCCTCTCCGGCCCGCCGTGACCGGTGAGCAGGACCGCGCGCATCGATCTCAACCGTCGCCGTCCGCAACCCGTCGGCGCAGCAGGTGCATGCCGGTCAGGGTCATGACTGTCTCGCCGGTCTGGTTCTTGACCTCCCAGGCCAGGTGCAGGATGCCGCGGTCGGGCTTGGATTTGGAGGCGCGCACGCTCATGACCTCCACCTCGGTGTGGAGCGTGTCGCCGGGACGCACCGGCTTGAGCCAGCGCAGCTCGTCGAAGCCGGGCGAGCCGATCGAAGAGTGGTTGATCGCGCCGGCCTGGTAGAGCGAGCGGAAACCGAGCGCGAGCGTTTGGAAGCCGCTGGCGATCAGCCCGCCGAAGGGCGATTTGGCCGCCGCCTCGCGGTCGATGTGGAACGGCTGCGGGTCGTACATCAGCGCAAAATCGAGAATCTGCGCCTCGCTCACCGTGATGCCGGGACCTACGAAGCGCGCGCCGACCTCGAAGTCGTCCAGGTACCGCTCGGTCATGCTCCCCCCCCTGCAATCTCTGGCGCGGGCGAGTATGCCGATTTCGGAACGCCACCACCAGGAAGGACGGACGCTAGCCAGCGCCGGCCCTCGCCGCCACGCTAAGGTCGAGCTCCAGGTAGCGCACGTCGTCGAGGGGGTTGTCGTAGTAGGCCGGGATCTCGTGGAAGCCGAGGGTCTGGTAGAGCGCAAGCGCCGCGTCCATGAAGCCGAGGGTGTCGAGGCACAGGGTCCGGTAGCCGGCGCGGCCAGCCGCGGCGATGCCGGTCTCGGCCAAGCGCCGGCCGAGGCCCAGGCCCCGGAACCCGGGGCGCACCCAAAGCCGCTTCATCTCGCACGCGCCGCCGCCGTGTGGGCGCAAGCCGACGCAGCCGGCGAGCGCGCCGTCGACGTGGGCGAGCCAGACGCCACCCGCGGGCGGCGCGTAGTTGCCCGGCAGGGTGGCGAGCTCCGCCTCGAAGCCCTGGAAGCAGAGGTCGACGCCGAGCCAGTCCTGGTACTCGAGGAACAGGGCGCGCAGGACCACCATGTCCTCGGAGCCTTCCGCCGGTTCGATGCCGAGCTTGCGCTCAGACACGGATGCGCCCCACCATGTAGGGCGCGACCCGCCCCGAGATCAGCACCCGCGCGCCGCGCGCCTCGACCTCGAGCTCGCCGCCGCGCGCCGAGATCTGGCGCGCGCTCATGCGCGTCTTGCCGAGACGCGTCGCCCAGTAGGGCGTCAGGATGCAGTGCGCCGAGCCGGTTACCGGGTCCTCGGGGATGCCGGCCTTGGGCGCGAAGTAGCGCGAGACGAAATCGCAGGACTGGCCCGGCGCGGTGGCGATGACTGCGCGCGTCTCGAGGGCGGCGATTTTGCCCATGTCGGGCTTGAGCCCGGCAACGTCCGCCTCGCTGGCGAAAACCGCCATCAGTTTCATTTCGTCCCACAGTTCCACGGGCGCGGCGCCCAAGGCCGCCGCCACCTCGGCGCTGTCCTCGATGCGTTCGGGCGGCAGGGCCGGGAAATCCATGGTGTAAATCTCGCCCTCGCGGGTCACCGTGAGCGGCCCGCTGCGCGAGTGGAAGCGGACCTCGGTGCGGCCATTGTCCAGATAGTTGGCGATGACGTAGGCGCTGCCGAGCGTCGCGTGGCCGCAGAGGTCGACCTCGTAGGCGGGGGTGAACCAGCGCAGGTCGTAGTCCGCGCCGCGCTTCACGAAGAACGCGGTCTCGGAGAGGTTGTTCTCGACCGCGATGGCCTGCAGGACCTCGTCGGGCAGCCAGTCGTCGAGCGGACAGACCGCCGCCGGGTTGCCGGCGAAAACGCGCGCGGCGAAGGCGTCGACCTGATAGATCGGAACCTCGGTGGTTTGCTTGGTCATGCTTCTCACTCCAAAACGTATTGCATGGTTTCACGCCCTGCCGCGGGCGAGCGCGACGCCGGCCAGAATCGCGGCGGCGGCGACCACCATGGCCCAGGTCAGCGCCTCGCCCAGGAGGGCGACCGCGAGCACCAGACCGACCAGCGGCTGGGCGAACTGCGCCAGGCCGGTGCGCCCGATGCCGCCGCGCCCGAGCGCCCAATACCAGGCGGCGTAGGCGACGATCGAGGAGGCGAGCGCCAGATAGAGCACCGCGGTCCAGGCGGTGGCGCCGGCGCCGGCCAGGTTGTCCGGCGACAGGACGAAGGGCAGGACCGGGAGCAAGGCGATGCTGCCGAGCACCAGGCCCCATAGCGTGACCGGCCAGGTCCCGGCCTCGCGCGCCGCGCGCGCGCCGGTCACGTAACCGGCCGCCGCGGCCACCGCGGAGCCGAGGACCAGGAGATCCCCCAGGGAACTCCCATCGCTCAGGCTCGGATCGAAGCGCTCGCCGACGAGCACGGCGGTGCCGGCCAGCGCCACGGCGCCGCCCAGCCACCAGCGCCCACCCGGCGCCCGGCGCTCCAGGAGCGCGGCGATGAGGCCGGTCAGGACCGGCAGGACGCCGAGCAGCAGGGCGCCGTGGCCGGCCGTGGTGAGCTTGAGGCCGAGGCTGAAGAGCAAGGGAAAAATCACGAAGCCGCCGAGCGCCGAGACCGCCAGATAGGCGCGCCCCTCGCGGCTCGCGGGCGGCTTCAGGCGACCGAGAACGATGAGCGGCAGCGCCACGACCGCGGCCAACAGGGTGCGCAGCAGGCCGACGGCGAGGGGCTCGATCTCGGCGACCGCCAGCTTGGTCACGATCGGGGTCGCGCCCCACAGCACGACGGCGCCGTAGGCGGCCGCGAAGACCGCCATTTGCCGCCCCATGGCCGCGCCCTCGCTGGTCGCTACCGTCGTCGAAGTCCCATAGCGTCCATCCCATCCAGGCCATCCGAGCCGCACCCAGCGGCACTCAGACGCCCTCGACCGCGATGAACTGCGCGCTCGCCGCGCCCGCGCGCAGCTTGGCGGCCGCGGTGTATTCCTCGGAGCCGTAGAAGACCTTGGCCTGGTCCAAGGACGGAAACTCGAGCACCACGATGCGGTCTTTCTCTTCCGGGCCTTCGAGCGTGACCGTCTCGCCGCCGCGGACGATGAAACGGCCGCCGTATTGCGCGACCACGTCCGGCGTGGCCTTGGCGTATTCCTTGTACTGCTCCATGTCGGTGACGTGCATGCGGACGATGATGTAGGCTGCCATTGGATCCTCCCCCTATCGAAGCCGTACCCTTCCGGCACCGCCTACCAACCTGTCAGGCCTGCCAGAACGGCTTGCGCAACTCCAGACCGACCTCGGCCCGGCTCAGGCCGACATCCTTCAGCATCCTAGCATCGAGTTGCGCCAGCGCACGGCGCTGCTGGTCCCGCTCCTGCCAGATCAGCAAGGTCTCGAAGGCCTGCGCGGCGATCTGACCGAGCCGCGCGGCCACGGATGGCGCGGTCACCCGTCCCAGCCTAAGGGGCGAATACGGTATCCGTCGCCGCATTATTGTATGCATTCAATCCTCCTACTCGTAGAATTTGATTGCAATGATTGTCTTGATTTGTTAGATAGTGTCTCCCTATAAAACGAGTCAATTCAAACATTGTCACCATGACAAATTGGCAACCCGACCTGGAAGGCCGTTCCGGGCCGCGCTACGCCGCCATCGCCGACGCGCTCGCCGCCGAGGTCGCCGCCGGCCGCTTCAAGCCCGGCGAGCGCCTGCCGACCCACCGGGATCTGGCCTGGCGGCTCGGGGTCACCGTGGGCACCGTGAGCCGCGCCTACGCCGAGGCCGAGCGGCGCGGCCTGGTGAGCGGCGAGGTCGGGCGCGGCACCTACGTGCGCGGACCGCAACGTCCCGAGTCGTACTTCGTTCATGACCGGCGCGACGCGGACCCGGCGGCTATCGATCTCGGCGTCGCCGTTCCCCCGCCGGGCGCGAGCGACGGCTTCCTGGGACCGGCCCTGGAGGCGCTGGCCAAGGACCCGCAGGCCGCCGCCCTGCTCGGCTATCAACCCGCCGCCGGCAAGCTCGAGCATCGCGCCGCCGGCGCCGAGTGGCTGGCGCGCCGCGGGTTCGAGGTGGCGCCGGAGCGGGTCATCGTGACCAACGGCGGCAACCACGGCATCGCGGTCGCGCTCGCGGCCACGACGCGCCCGGGCGACCGGGTCCTGATCGAGCGCCTGAGCTACGCCGTGATCCATCCGATCGCGCGCATGCTCGGGCTGCGCCTGGAAGGCATCGCCATGGACCAGCACGGCGTCCGGCCCGAGGCGGTCGAGGCGGCCTGCCGCACCAGCGACGCGCGGGCGCTGTACTGCATTCCGACCCTGCAGAACCCGACCACGGCGGTCATGCCCGAGGCCCGCCGGCGCGCCATAGCCGAGGTCGCCGAACGCCACGACCTGGCGGTCCTGGAGGACGATATCTTCGCGCTGCTCGCCGAGTCGCCGCCATCGCCGATCGCCCGATTCGCGCCGGAGCGAACCTATTACATCACCAGCCTGTCGAAGACTCTTGCCCCCGGCCTGCGCGTCGGATACGTGGCCGGGCCGGCGGACGCCGTCGAGAACCTCGCCGGCGCGGTGCGCGCGACCTGCATGATGGCCTCGCCGATACCGGCGGAGATCGCCAGCCGCTGGATCCGCGACGGCACGGCCGAGCGCATCCTCGAGGCCACCCGGCGCGAGTTGGACCGGCGGCGGACGCGCGCCTTGGAGATCCTGGACGCCTGGCACCTGGACTGCCCGCCCGGCAGCCCATTCGCCTGGCTGCACCTGCCCGAGCCGTGGCGCGCGGTGGATTTCACGGCCGCGGCCAAACGCCGGGGCGTCATCGTCGCGCCGGCCGAGGCCTTCGCGGTGGGACGTGGAGAGGTGCCGCACGGGGTGCGCATCGGCCTCGGGCCGCCGCGGGACCGCGGCCTCCTCGAGCAGGCGTTGCAGCGGCTCGCGGACCTGCTCCGCGACGGCCTGGACAAGAGCTTCGGCACGATCGTCTAGGGGGCGGCGCGGGGCGCACACCCCCGCGCGCGGATCGACTCATTCGCCACCGTCGAAGGGGCGCACGGTGTGGCCGTGGTTGACCGGCCCGTGGCCCCGTCCCAGGCCGGGCGCCGTGCGCAGCGCCTCCTGCAGGTAGGCCCGGGCGCGGACGACCGCGGCGCGCAGCGCCAAGCCCTGGGCGAGCCCGGTGGCGATCGCCGAGGCCAGGGTGCAGCCGGTGCCGTGGGTGTGCGGCGTCTCGATGCGCGGGCTGGCGAAGGTCTCGTGGCCGTCGCTGGTCGCGAGCACGTCGGTCACCGTCTCACCGTCCAGGTGCCCGCCCTTGACCAGCACCGCGTCCGGGCCCAGGTCCAAGAGATCGTAGGCGGCCTCGACCATGCCCGCGACATCGGCGATTTGCCGGCCGACCAGGCGCTCGGCCTCGGGCGCGTTGGGGGTCAGCACCGTCGCGCGCGGCGCGAGCCGGTTCCTGAGCGTCTCGACCGCGCCGGCCTCGAGCAGGGAATCGCCGCTCTGGGCCACCATGACCGGATCGACCACCACGGGGACCTCGGGCGCCAGCGTTGCCAGCTCGGCGCAGACCGCCTCGATCACCGCGGCGTCGTGCAGCATGCCGGTCTTGAGCGCATCGGCCCCGATGTCGTCGAGCACGACCCGCATCTGCTGCCGGATGAAGGCGGGTTCGATTCCGACCACGCCGAACACGCCTTGGGTGTTCTGGGCGGTCAGCGCGGTCACCGCGGTCATGGCATAGCCGCCCAGCGCGGTTACCGTCTTGATGTCGGCCTGGATGCCGGCGCCGCCGCCCGAATCCGAGCCGGCCACGATGAGCACGCGCGCGGTCATGGGCGTTCTCCGGGGGCGTTCTCCGGCGCGCCGTCAGCGCGTCGCTTCCGCGATCGTCCGCGCGATCGCCTCGACGACCTCGCCGACCGCTTTCTCGTCCTCGCCTTCGGCCATGACGCGCACCACCGGCTCGGTGCCGGACTTGCGGATCAAGAGGCGCCCGCCGCGGCCGAGCCTGCGTTCGCCCTCGGTGACGGCCTGGCGCACCCGTTCGTCCTCGAGCGCCGCGCCGCCGTCGGCCCGCGCGTTGTTGACCGGCACGTTCCTGAGCACCTGGGGCAGGGGCTCGAAGACCCGGGTGATCCGGCTCGCTTTGCCGCCCTTCCGGACCAGGACGGCGAGCACCTGGAGCGCCGCGATCAGGCCGTCGCCGGTGGTCGTGTAGTCGCTGAGCACGATATGGCCGGACTGCTCGCCGCCGACATTGTAGCCACCCTCGCGCATGCGCTCGACGACGTAGCGGTCGCCGACCGGCGTACGCTGGAATTCGAGGCCGAGTCCCTCGATGTAGCGCTCGAGGCCCAGATTCGACATCAGCGTGCCGACGACCCCGCCGCCCTTCAGGTCCCCCGCCTCCTGCCACGAGCGGGCGACCAGCCCGAGAACCTGGTCGCCGTCCACCAGACGACCGGTCTCGTCGGCCAGCACCATGCGGTCGGCGTCGCCGTCCAGCGCGATGCCGAGGTCGGCGCCGTGGTCGAGCACCGCCTGACATAGCTTGCCGGGCGCGGTGGCGCCGCAGTCCTTGTTGATGTTGAAGCCGTCGGGCTCGACCGCCAACGGCACCACCTCGGCGCCGAGCTCGTAGAACACCATCGGCGCCACCCGGTAGGCCGCGCCGTTGGCGCAATCGACCACGATCTTGAGCCCGTCGAGGCGCAGGCCGCGCGGGAAGCTGTTCTTGACGAACTCGATGTAGCGCCCGAGCGCGTCGTCCAGGCGCTGGGCCTGGCCCAGCCGGTCGGGCGGCGCCAGGCCGCCGTTGCCACCGTCGTCGATGCGCGTCTCGATCGCGCGCTCGACCGCGTCGGAGAGCTTGTAGCCGTCGGGGCCGAACAGCTTGATGCCGTTGTCGTGATACGGATTGTGCGAGGCCGAGATGACCACGCCGAGATCGGCGCGCAACGAGCGGGTCAGCATGGCCACGGCCGGCGTCGGCAGTGGGCCGAGCAGCACCACGTCCATGCCCACCGAGACGAACCCGGCGGTCAACGCCGACTCGAGCAGATAGCCCGAGAGCCGCGTGTCCTTGCCGATCACCACCAGATGACGGCGATCGCCGCGCCGGAACTCGAGCCCCGCCGCCTTGGCCACGGCGAGCGCCGTTTCCGCCGTGATCGGCTCGCTGTTCGCGGTGCCGCGGATGCCGTCGGTACCGAAGAGCTTACGCATCGCGCATGGTCCCGAAAGGACGCAAAGGTTGGCGTGCTGGACCCAATTCCTGCCTTATAGCAGAACCGCGCGCGGCTTTCACAACAATCCGCGCGCGGCGACTCACGCGCCAAGCTCCGCCGGCGCGGGTCCCGCCGTCTCGATCGCGTGCCACACCGCGATCGCTTGCATCGTCTCGGCCACGTCGTGGGCGCGGATGATCTGGACGCCGCGGTTCAAGCCCGCGAGCGCCGCGGCGAGCGAGCCGGGCAGGCGTTGCTTCGGCGCCTCGCCGGTCGAGAGCTTGGCGATGAAGCTCTTGCGGCTAACCCCGAGCAGCACCGCGCAGCCCAATCCCTGGTAGAGCGCCATCCGGTCGAGGATTGCCAGGTTGTGCGCGGCCGTCTTGCCGAAGCCGATGCCGGGATCGACGGCGATGCGCGCGCGCGGGATGCCGGCGGCCTCGCAGGCCGCGACCCGCTCGGCCAGGGCGTCGTAGACGTCGCGCGGGGCGTCGTCGTAGCTCGGGTAAGCCTGCATGGTACGCGGCTCGCCCCGCATGTGCATGAGCACGACCGGCACCCGCCGCGCGGCCACCAACGCCAAGCTGTCCGGATCGCCAGCGAGCGCGGTCACGTCGTTGACGACGCGCGCGCCCGCGTCGAGCGCGGCGGCCATGACCCGGGTGTGGCGGGTATCGATGGAAACCGGCGCGCCGGCCCCGGCCAAGCCGCGCACCACGGGAAGGACTCGGCGCAGCTCCTCGTCCGCCTCGACCGGGGCCGAGCCCGGGCGGGTCGATTCGCCGCCCACGTCGAGGATCGCGGCGCCGGCCTCGACCATGGCCAGGCCGTCGTCCACGGCGCGGGTCGCGTCGAAGCGGTCGCCGCCGTCGGAGAAGCTGTCGGGGGTGACGTTGATGACGCCCATGACTTGCGGGCGGCCAAGG
>JACZWN010000065.1 GCA_022572105.1 Pseudomonadota bacterium
GCGCCGGCTTGGCAACACCTCCTCCCGCCGGCATTGGGCGTGGGGGGGGGCGTGGGGCCGGTCCCGGTTTGGGGCACCGGCGGCCGGTGGCGCGCCGCGTCCCGGGCCGCGCCCCGAAACGACGGTCCGAGGGCCGAAAACGGCCCGAATCCGCCGAAATTGACGCCGGGACCCCCGGGCCTGGCCCCGCGGGGCGGCGATTGTTATGGCCCCACAGACACTTTTCGGGTAAAAATTAAGGCTCTTGCTCGTGCCTCACTACGCGCCGATTGAGGATTCTTAGGATGAAACATGGGCGGCGCGGGAGAGAATACCCGCCCGCTGGCTTGCCAGCCCCCCCCCTCGCCCCGTGCAATCGCCGACTGTCCGGTCGGGAACACCGGTCCCAACCGGGGGACGTGAATCGTCGTGAGCCGAGCCGGCGCCGATCGCGGGTTTGAGATCGCGCGGGTCTGAGATCGGGGGTGCGGCCCAGGGAGAAATTGGAGTGACCGGACCATGACCAACGATCAGTTCTCGGATCCGCCGGATATCACCCATCGCGAGATCACCGCGGTGGTGAAGTGGTTCAACCCGGCCAAAGGCTTCGGCTTCGTCCAGCCGAGCGACGGCTCGCCCGATGCCTTCATGCACATCTCCGTGGTCGAACGGTCCGGTCATGGCACTCTGCCCCAGGGGGCGACCATCATCTGCGATCTCTGCGCCGGGCAGAAGGGCCCGCAGGTCGCCACCGTACACAGCGTCACATCCATGCCCGAGGCGCCGCCCCAGCCGGACCCGGGCGAGGCCGCGGAGATGGAGGGCACGGTCAAGTTCTATAACCACGAGAAGGGCTTCGGCTTCGTGGTTCCGGACGGCGGCGGCAAGGACGTCTTCGTCTCGGCGCGGGTGCTCACGCACGCGGGCATTCAGGGCCTCAACCCGGATCAGCGCGTGCGCATGATGATCCGCATGGGCCAGAAGGGCCCCATGGCGGACCGCGTCGAGATCATTTAGAAACGCGTTCCCCGCGCAGCGCCGACCCGGCCGGCCGCGCCGGCGGCGCAGCTGTCCCGCGACGTCCCGTTCCGGTTCATTGCATCGGCCCGTGCGGCGCCTCTGCTTCGATTTCCCCGGGCGCCGCGCGGCACGGGCCGGCCTGATGGTGAACCATCTTCCAAGCCCCGTCCTCGCGCGCGAAGATGTTGGTCGCGACCAGCACGCTCTCGCCGACGACCTCGTAGCAGACGACGAAGCCGAGCCCGCCCTCGACGTAGGCCCGCGGCGCGCGGCAGGCGATCGGCGGGGCGTCCGGGTTGGACAGGATGCCGCGCCACGACTCCATCACCGCCTCGCGTGTCGTGAGCGCTTGCCAGCCGGGATGGGCGCAAACGACCGGCGCGCGGCGCGCCCAGAGCTCGTCCATGGCGCCGAGGTCGCGGGTGCGGAAGACGTGATAGAAAGTCTCGTTGGTGAACAGGATTTCGGCGCTTTCGCTCATCGGCTGTGCTCCCCTCGCCCCGGTCGCGTCGCGACGGCGGCGCGCCGCGGCCCTTGGTATCATACCAAGTCTCGTTGATACCGACCCATTTCACCGCCATCCTTTGCCCGCCGGCGCCCTTGGTTTCCTCGTGGGAGTGCGCTAGACATGGCGTCTCGCCCGGACACGAGGCTGGACCCCACCCCGTCTTCATGCTCGCCATACCAACGGGTTCGATCGGATCGGCGCGGCTTCAGGCCGGCCGCCATGCGCTCGCCGCCGGCGCCTTCGTGCTGGGGCTGACGGCGCTGCGCGTCCTGGCGCTGGCGCTCTCGGATCTCGACCTGCACGGCGACGAGGCGCAGTACTGGTCGTGGGCCCAGGATCCGGCCTTCGGCTACTTCTCCAAGCCGCCCATGGTGGCCTGGATCATCGCCGCGACCACCGCGGTCTGCGGCGACGGCGAGTTCTGCGTGCGCCTCGCCTCGCCGCTGATCCACGCCCTGACCGCCGGCGTCGTCTTCGTGCTGGCGCGCGCGCTCTACGACGCGCGCATCGCCGCCTGGTCGGCCGTCACCTACGCCACGCTGCCGGCGGTGTCCTTTTCCTCGGGCCTGATTTCGACCGACGTGCCCCTGCTGCTGTTCTGGTCGCTCGCGCTCGTCGCCTTCGTGCATCTGCTGCGCCGGCGCGGCAGCGCCTGGACGCTGGCGCTCGGCGTGGCGCTCGGCCTCGGTCTGCTCAGCAAGTATGCCATGGTCTATTTCCCGCTCTGCGCCGCGGCCTACTGCGCGGCGACGCCCGGCGCGCGCTGGTTCCTGACCAGCCGGCAGGCGCTCCTGGCGCTCGCCGTGGCGGCGGCAATCCTGGCGCCCAACCTGCTCTGGAACCTGGATAACGGCTGGGCGACCCTGGGCCACACCGCGGCCAACGTCAACTGGGGCGGCACGCTCTTTCATCCGGTCAAGATGCTCGAGTTCCTGGGCGCCCAGTTCGGCGTCTTCGGCCCGATCCTGTTCGCTGGCCTGCTCTGGTGGCTAGCGACCTGGCGGCCGCGCCGCGCCTCGGAGGGCGAGCGCCTGCTGCTGTTCTTTTCGGTGCCGGTGCTGGCGCTGATGGTCATTCAGGCGTTGTTGTCCCGGGCCCATGCCAACTGGGCGGCGGTCGCCTATCCCGGGGCGACGGTGGCGATCCTGGCCTGGCTCCTGCACCACGGCCGCGACCGGCTCGCCAAGCTGTCGCTCGGGCTACACGTTTTCGCCGCCGTGGGGATATCGGGCGCGATCGCGGCCGCCTCCGCCCTGACCCTGCCCGCGTCGCTCGATGCCTTCGCGCGCCTGCGCGGCTGGGACCAGCTCGGCCGCGAGGTCGCCGCGCGCATGGCCGAGCGGCCGGGGACGACCGTCTTGAGCGACGACCGCATGATCATGGCCGAGCTGCTCTATTACACCCGGGAGCGAGACTTTCCGATCGTCATCTGGGACCCGGACGGGGTCCCCGGCAACCACTACGAGCTGACCGCACCGCTCGATGCCGAAAACGGCGCCCGGGTGCTTTACGTCGCCCGCTGGCGCGATTACGGCGCCCTGCTCGCGCGTTTCCAGACGGTGCGCCCGCTCGGAGCGCTCGAGATCCCGACGCACCCGGAGCGGGTGCGGACCTTCTACCTTTACGACCTGGCGAACTTCCAATGACGGCGCGGCGGTGAACGGGATGCGGGCGGTCGCGGTTACCATCGCATTCGGCGTAGCGGCGGCGGGCCTGTTCGTGCTGGTCCCGGAAATCGACCTGGCCGCCGCCCGCTTCCTCTACGTCGAGGGCAAGGGCTTCATCCTGGCCGGCCACCCCTTCTCGGTCGCCTGGGGGAAGGCCACCCATGCACTGGCGAAGGCGATCATCGTGCTGCTGATCGCCGGCCTCGTCGTCACGCTGTTCAGAAGACGGCCGGTCCTGGGCCTGGACGGCCGGCGGTTCCTGTTCCTGCTGCTCTGCTTCGGGATCGCCACGGGGGTCGTTGCCGGGGCCGTTTTCAAGGAGAACTGGGGCCGGGCGCGGCCCTCGCAGGTCACGGAGTTCGCCGGCACCAAGCAGTTCACCCCCGCCTTCGCGATTGCCGATCAGTGCGCGACCAACTGCTCCTTCGTCTCGGGCGACGCCAGCTTCGCCTTCGCCACGATCGCCTTTGCCGTCCTGGCCAGCCGGCGCCGCCGGCTGTTCGTGGCGGCGGCGCTGGGGTTCGGCCTCGTCGTCGGCGCGATGCGCATGTCGACCGGCAGCCATTTCCTGAGCGACGTGGTCTTCGCCGGCGTTTTCAGCATTCTGACCGTGCTCCTGCTCGAGCGCATCATGCTGGCGCGCCGGCGGCTCGACGGACCCCGGCCTGACGGGTAATACCAAGGAGCGTTGATAATGACCCATTTCATGGGAGCTTATCGGCCCGCCCGGGCTGCATTCCAGCGCCGGATCGTGCCCAAACAAAAAGCCGGCAACCCAATGGGTTGCCGGCAAGTTTAACAGGGAGGCTTCACGTCTGGGAGACGTGGGGCCCGGCTTCGAAGCAGGCGCTCCGCAACCGGACCACAGATGCTGCAATGCAGCACTGAGTATAATATAGGCTCTGGAAGGTAATTTTCCAGACCCCAAGGGGGCAAGCGAGCCATGCACTGAATGCATAGCTGGGGATACATGGCTGGGGCGCGGGCGCGGGCGCCTAAAAGCGCGATTCGGCGACCATGCGCAACAGGAAGTCCCGGAACACTTGGATCCGCTTGGACGCCTTGAGCTCCTCGGGATAGACGAAGTACGCGTCGAAATGCGGCCCCTCGAGCTCGGGCAGGATCTGCACCAGATCGATCAAACCGTCGCCCATGAACTCGGGCAGGGCGCCCAGGCCGGCGCCCGACTGGACCGCGCGCAAGATCCCGTACATGTTGTTGAGAGTGAGCGCGGGACGGCGCAGGCGGCCCGATGGGTTGCCGGCCCTGAGCAGCCAGTTGACGTCCGGCACCGGCGGGCGGGTGTCCTCGCCGTAGACGATGAGGCGGTGGTCGTCCAGCTCCTCGACCGTGCCCGGCATGCCGTGCTTCTTGATGTAGCTCGGCGCGGCGTAGATGTTCATGTGCACGGTCAAGAGATGGCGTTGGATCAGGTCCGGCTGGGTCGGCGGCGTCAGGCGCACGGCGACGTCGGCCTCGCGCATGGACAAATCGACGTTGCGGTCGGAGAGCAGCAGGCTGACCTCGATCTCCGGGTAGACCTCCATGAACTCGCGCAGGCGCGGCGCCAGCCAGGTCGACCCGAAGGCCACGGTGGTGGTGATCTTGAGCGGCCCCTGGGGCCGGTCCTTGCTCTCGGCCAGCCGAGCCGCGGTCATGGCCAGCTTGCCGAATACCTCGTGCGCCGTGCGGTACAAGAGCTCGCCCTGCTCGGTCAGGATCAGGCCGCGCGCGTGGCGGTGGAACAGCGGCACCTTTAGGCTGGCTTCGAGCGCGCTGATCTGACGGCTGATCGCCGACTGGCTCAGGTTCAGCATCTCGCCGGCGTGGGTGAAGCTGCCCGCCTCCGCGACCGCGTGGAAGACGCGCAGCTTATCCCAGTCCAGGGAGTTTCGGCCCAAGCCGCGCTGTTTGTTGGAAGGTTCCGGGGCGTTGCCCACCGTCGTCTCCTTGGGTTCGATCGCGTACGCTGGGCGCAGGCGCGCTACTGCGCCGCCTGGGCCTCGTCGGCTTCGGCTTCGGCCAGGAACTTTTCCGCCTCCAAGGCCGCCATGCAGCCCATTCCGGCGGCGGTGACCGCCTGGCGGAACACCTTGTCCTTCACGTCGCCGGCGGCGAACACGCCGGGCACGCCGGTCGCCGTCGAATCCGGGCGGGTCAGGATGTAGCCCTCGGCGTCCATGTCGAGCTGGCCCTTGAACAGCCCGGTCGCCGGGTCGTGGCCGATGGCGACGAACAGGCCGTCGATGGCGAGCTCACTGGCCTTGCTGGATTTAACGTTCTCGACCCGGACGCCGGTGACGCCGAGCGGCGCCTCGGTGCCGAGCACCTCGTCCACGACGCGGTCCCAGAGCACCTCGATCTTGGGGTTCGCGAACAGCCGGTCCTGGAGGATCTTCTCGGCGCGCAGCGCGTCGCGCCGGTGGACGAGCGTGACCTTGCTGGCGAAGTTGGTCAGGAACATCGCCTCCTCGACCGCGGTGTTGCCGCCGCCGACCACCACGACATCCTTGTCGCGGAAGAAGAACCCGTCGCAAGTGGCGCAGGCCGAGACTCCGAAGCCGAGGAACTTCGCCTCGCCCTCGACCCCGAGCCAGCGCGCACTTGCCCCGGTGGCGATGACCAGGGTATCGCCGCTATAGAGTGCGCCCGAATCGCCGGTGCAGCGGAACGGCCGGCGCGACAGATCGACCTCGACGATGATGTCCGTGACGATGCGGGTGCCGACGTTCTCGGCCTGGGCCTGCATCTGCTCCATCAGCCACGGCCCCTGGATCGCCTCGGCGAAACCCGGGTAGTTCTCGACATCGGTGGTGATGGACAGCTGCCCGCCGGGCTCCAGGCCCTGGATCAGGATGGGTTTCAGGTTGGCGCGCGCGGCATAGATCGCCGCCGTGTAGCCGGCCGGGCCAGAGCCCAGGACGAGAACCTTGCTGTGCTGCTTTTCGGACATGGCGGCGGGTCTGGCTCCCAAGGGGATTATCCGGTTACGACCCTACGAGAAATAGTGAGAAGGCGCGGCTCAGACAAGCCGAACCGTTGGGGGAATCCGCCTATTGGCCGCTCGCGGCGAGATCGTTCGACCCGGGTCCAACGCCGGGCTCGGCGCGGCCGGCGCCCCAGCGGGCGTCGAGCCGGCGGCGGACCTCGGCGGCCGCGCGCTCGGTGTCGCGTAGCGCCGGATAGCTCCAGCGCTCCAGCCTGCCCTCGAACGGCCGGGTGATGCCGGCTTCTTCGAGCGTCTCGTGAAAGCGCCTGAATTTGGCCGATCCGCCCTTGAGCTCGACGACGTGGACCGGTTTGCCGGTGGTCGCGGCCTCGCAGACCATGTTCACCGAGTCCGCGGTCACCACGAAGGCATCGGCGAGCGCGAGAAAGCCGAAATAGGGGTTGTCGCCGTTGCCGTCCCAGATCTCGGCCGGCCGCCCGGCCAGGGCCCGCCGGATGATCGCCATGACCTTCGCATCGGTGCGGCGCGAGGCGGTAACCAGCAGGCCCGCCTGCTCGCGCCGCGACAACCGCGCCAGCCTTTCGCCCAGGCGCCGGGCGGTCTCGCGCGTGAAGCGGTAGACCTTGTTGCTGCCGCCCAGAATGACCGCGACCAGCGGTCGCGGCAGAGCCTCGAAGCGCGGGCCGTAGCGCGCCGCCGCCGCCGCCAGGCGGCTCTCGGTCACCCGGTTCAGGCCGCCGGTCGTAACGATCACGTTGGGCGCCCGCAGGCGGTCGTGCCGGGGGGCCACCACCAGGTCGAAGCGCGCGGGATCGACGATCGGGTTCTGGATGTGAACGGTGAAGGTGCCCCCGGCGCTCGCCTCGCGGATGGCCATGGCCGGGGCGACGGCCTGCCGGCCGCTGGAGATCAGGAGATCCGGCCAGGGCGGCTCCAGGCTGTCGCGCTCGGGACCGATGGCGGCGAGCGGGTTGGGGATCAGCCGGGGCGCGAGCCAGCGCCAGGGCCTGGTTACCTGGATGCGTTTGATCGCGGGCGCGAAACCGAGCGCTTCGGCCAAGCCGAGGCATTGCACCTCCATCCCGGCCTTGCCGTCGCTCAGGACCCAGCAGGTTTGGCAGGGCGCGTCCCTGGAAACGTCGTTCATGGCGCCGACTATTGCGCTTGCCGATGGTCCGCGCAAGCACCGCGCAAGGCCCCTCGGCCCCGGGCGGTGCGGCCCCGGGCTTGGCGGAACCGCCGCGGCCAGGTTATATAGTTGCGCAGACATGCCCTTTGACGGAAGGGCGTTTCCAAGGGGACAGCCGCATGCGCCGGGTCAAGCTGGACCGGGTCGACCTCCAGATCCTGAAGGATCTGCAGAACGATGGGCGCATCACCAACGTCGAGCTCTCCCGGCGCGCGGGGATTTCCGCGCCGCCGTGCCTGCGCCGGGTTCGCGCCCTCGAGGAGGCGGGGTTCATCCGCGGCTACCACGCCGACCTCAAAGCCGAGGCGCTCGGCTTCGATGTCCTGTTCTTCGCGCTCGTCGGCCTGGACAATCAATCCGAGCGCGTTCTGGCCGAATTCGAAAACCTGGTCGCCGGCTGGCGCGAGGTGCGCGAGTGCCACATGGCGCGCGGGCCGAGCGATTTCGTGCTCAAGATCGTGGCGCGCAACACGGCCCACGAGAACGAGCTGACCACGAAGCTGACCTCGGCGCCGCACGTCGTCAAGGTGCAGACGATCCAGGTGATCCGGACCTCCAAGACGCACCCGGGCGTTCCGCTCGAGGGCGAGTCGGCCGAGCCGGAGGCCGACGCCGGCTGATACCGGCTATTTGAAGTGGTCGAAGCGGAAACGCGCGCGGCGGCCGTGACGTAGGGAGTACTGGCCCGGCACCTGGGCCAGCAGCGCTTCAGCCGAACTTGACCCGTCGGATCTCGTAGGCCTTTTCGCCCTTCGGCGTGTTGACCTCGACGGTGTCGCCGGCGTTCTTGCCGATGAGCGCGCGCGCCAGCGGCGAGGTGATGGCCAAGCGGCCCTGCTTCACGTCGGCCTCGTCCTGGCCGACGATCTGGTAGATCAGCTTCTCGTCCGTGTCCTCGTCGATCAAGGTGACCTTGGCGCCGAACTTGATCGTCTTTCCGGACAGCTTGGAGACGTCGATGACCTCGGCGCGGGCGATCTTGTCCTCGAGCTCGCTGACCCGGCCCTCGATGAAGCTCTGGCGGTCGCGGGCGGCGTGGTATTCGGCGTTCTCCGAGAGATCGCCGTGCTCGCGCGCCTGGGCGATCGCCCGGATCACTTCCGGCCGCGCCGTGTTCCTTAGGTGCCTGAGTTCCTCTTCGAGGTTGGTCAGGCCCTCGGCCGTCATCGGCATCCTATCGCTCATGGGAAACCGCTCAACACGAATTGTTCGAGAACGACGAGAAAAGAAGGTGACGTCCCGATTCCAGTGGGCAGGCTAGCCGCCAACCCTAAAAAGACCCCTTAAAGTAAGACTGGAGCGGTGCGACTTCAAGCTGTCCGGCCTTGAGCGCCGAAATTGCCTGGGCCGCGGCCCGCGCGCCGGCCACGGTGGTGTAGTAGGGAATCGCGTTGATCAGCGCCGTGCGCCTGAGTTCGAAGCTGTCGGCGATGGCCTTGGCGTCCTCGGTGGTGTTGAAGACCAGTTGGACCTGGTCCGATTTCATCGCATCGACGATGTGCGGACGGCCCTCGCGCACCTTCTTGACCGACCGGACGGGCAGGCCACGGGCCTCCAGATAGCCGGCGGTGCCCCCGGTCGCGAGCAGCGAGAAGCCCATGTCGAGGAGCGCCCGGCCGAGCGGGACCATGGCCTCCTTGTCCTCATCCTTGACCGAGATGAACACGGTGCCCTGCCGCGGCAGCGTGATCCCGGCGCCGATCTGGGCCTTCAGGAAGGCGCGGGCGAAGTCGCTGTCCAGCCCCATGACCTCGCCGGTCGAGCGCATCTCGGGCCCGAGCACGACATCGACGCCGGGGAAGCGGGCGAAGGGGAAGACCGTTTCCTTGACCGCGATGTGGTCGGTGCGCACGCGCTCCAGGTCGAAATCCTCGAGCCGCGCCCCGGTCATGACGCGCGCCGCGATCTTGGCGATCGGCACGCCGGTCGCCTTGGCGACGAAGGGCACGGTGCGGCTGGCGCGCGGGTTGACCTCGAGGATGTAGATGTCGCCGTTCTGGACCGCGAACTGGACGTTCATCAGCCCGATCACCTTGAGCTCGCGCGCCAGGCGCTCGGTCTGGTGCTCGATCTCGGTCACCACCGCCGCGCTGAGCGTGTGCGGCGGCAGGACGCAGGCCGAATCGCCCGAGTGGATGCCGGCCTCCTCGATGTGCTCCATGACCCCGGCGATGTAGACCCGCTCGCCGTCGGACACCGCGTCGACGTCGACCTCGATCGCGTCGCGCAGATAGCTGTCGATGAGCACCGGGTTGGCGCCCGAGACGCGGACCGCCGAGACGATGTAACGGTCGAGCTGGGCCATGTCGTGGACGATCTCCATGGCCCGGCCGCCGAGCACGTAGGACGGCCGGATCAGCACCGGAAAGCCGATGCGCTCGGCCACCGCGCGCGCCTCTTCGGCCGAGGTCGCGGTGCCGTTCTCGGGCTGATTGAGCCCGGCCTCGATGAGCAACTGCCGGAACCGGCGCCGGTCCTCGGCCAGGTCGATGGCGTCCGGCGTGGTGCCGAGGATCGGGATTTCCGCGGCCTCGAGCGCGTGCGCCAGCTTGAGCGGCGTCTGGCCGCCGAACTGCACGATCGCGCCGAGCAGGCGGCCGCGGGTCTGCTCGACGCGGGCAATCTCGATCACGTCCTCGGCGGTCAGCGGCTCGAAATAGAGCCGGTCGGAGGTGTCGTAGTCGGTCGAGACCGTCTCCGGGTTGCAGTTGACCATGATGGTCTCGATGCCCGCCTCCGCGAGCGCGTAGGCGGCGTGGACGCAGCAGTAGTCGAACTCGATGCCCTGGCCGATCCGGTTCGGGCCGCCGCCCAGGATGATCACCTTGTCGCGGTCGCTGGGGTCGGCCTCGCACTCGGGCGCGGCCACCCCGGCATGCTCGGCCCCGGCGTGCTCGGCCCCGGCGTGCTCGTAGGTCGAATACATGTAGGGCGTCGCCGCGGGGAACTCGCCGGCGCAGGTGTCGATGCGCTTGTAGACCGGCCGCACGCCCGCGGCGTGACGCCGGCCGGCGACCGCCTGCTCGGTGGTTCCGGTGAGGACGGCCAGGCGGGCGTCCGAAAAGCCCAGGCGCTTCAGGCGCGAAAGGCCGTCGCGCTCGTCGGGCAGGCCGTGGGCCCGGAGCTCGGCCTCGACCGCGACCAGATCGGCGATCTGGGCCAGGAACCAGGGGTCGAACTTGGTCGCCCCTTGGATCTCGTCGAGGCTCAGGCCGTGGCGCAGGGCCTGGGCGATGGCGAGCACGCGCTCCGGGCGCGGCTTGGCCAGCTCGGTCAGGATCGCCTCCCGGTCGACCGCGCCTTCGGGGCTCAGCGCGCCCGGGATCTCGACCTCGTCGAGGCCGCTCAGGCCGGTCTCCAGGGAGCGCAGCGCCTTTTGCAGGGATTCGGCGAAGCAGCGCCCGATCGCCATGGCCTCGCCGACCGACTTCATGGAGATGGTCAAGAGCGGCTCGGTGCCCGGAAACTTCTCGAAGGTGAAGCGCGGCACCTTGGTGACCACGTAGTCGATCGTGGGCTCGAAGGAGGCCGGCGTCACCCCGGTGATGTCGTTGTCCAGCTCGTCGAGGGTGTAGCCGACCGCCAGCTTGGCCGCGACCTTGGCGATCGGGAAGCCGGTCGCCTTCGACGCCAACGCGGACGAGCGCGACACCCGCGGGTTCATCTCGATGATGACCAGCTCGCCGTCGTCCGGGTTGACCGCGAACTGCACGTTGGAGCCCCCGGTATCGACCCCGATCTCGCGCAGGCAGGCGATCGAGGCGTCGCGCATGTTCTGGAATTCCTTGTCGGTCAAGGTCAGTGCCGGCGCCACGGTGATCGAATCGCCGGTGTGGATGCCCATGGGGTCGAGGTTCTCGATCGAGCAGACGATGATGCAGTTGTCGGCGCGGTCGCGCACCACCTCCATCTCGAATTCCTTCCACCCCAAGACCGACTGCTCGATCAGCACCTCGCCGACCGGCGAGGCACGCAGGCCGGCGAGCACGATGTCCTCGAACTCGTCGCGGTTGTAGGCGATGCCGGCGCCGGTGCCGCCCAGGGTATAGGACGGCCGGATGATGGCCGGCAGCCCGACGTGCGCCAGCGCCGCGCGCGCCGCCTCGAAGCTCTTGACGATGCGCGAGCGCGGCATGGCGATGCCGATGCGCTCCATCGCCGCGCGGAACAGGTCGCGCTCCTCGGCCTTGGCGATGACCTCGGCGTTGGCGCCGATCATCTCGACGCCGTGCGCCTCCAGCACCCCGGCGCGCGCCAGCTCGAGGCCGGCGTTGAGCGCCGTCTGCCCGCCCATGGTCGGCAACAGCGCATCGGGCTTCTCGCGCTCGATGATCTTGGTGATGACCTCGAGGGTGATCGGCTCGATGTAGGTGGCATCCGCCAGGCCCGGGTCGGTCATGATGGTCGCCGGGTTGGAGTTGACCAGGATCACCCGGTAGCCCTCGGCGCCCAAGGCCTTGCACGCCTGGACGCCGGAATAGTCGAACTCGCAGGCCTGCCCGATCACGATCGGCCCGGCGCCGATGATCAGAATCGAGGAGATGTCGGTGCGCTTGGGCATTCGTCAGGCGAGCTCCGGGTTGCTTTGAACCACAGAGGCACAGAGGCACAGAGAACCCAAGAAAGATAAGAACATCACAAAACCATTCGCTTGATACCGTCCTTCAAGACGGACGTGTTGAAGTTGAGGAGCAATCCGGTTCGTATCCCGCTCAATCTCAAATAGGTCAATAGCTGTGCCTCGTGAATCGGAAGGATCTTCTCGACGGTTTTCAGTTCCACGACCAACCGATCGTCGACGACCAAATCCATGCGGTAGCCGCAATCCAATTTCACCGATTTGTAAACCACCGGAAGAGCCACTTGGCGCCCAAAAGCAATACCCTTGGCCTTCAATTCGTAGCAGAGACACTCCTGGTAGGCAGACTCCAAGAGCCCTGGACCTAGGGCACGGTGTACTTCGATGGCTAGACCGATGACCGACTCGGTCAATGAATCTCGTTCGCCTTGGACAGAGGGCCCAGGCATTCAGTTAACTCTTTGATCTTTAATAAACATTTTTTGGTTTCTCTCTGTGTCTCTGTGCCTCTGTGGTTAATCGGGTTTACGCCTTCTTGTGCGCCTCCATCATCTCGACGAACCGCTCGAACAAATAGTGGCTGTCGCGCGGGCCCGGCGAGGCCTCGGGGTGGTACTGGACCGAGAACACCGGGCGGCCGGTCACGCGCAGGCCCTCGTTGGAGCCGTCGAAGAGGGAGACGTGGGTGGCCTCGACGCCCTCCGGTAACGAGTCGGGCGCGACCACGAAGCCGTGGTTCTGGCTGGTGATCTCGACCCGGCCGGTGGCCAGGTCCTTGACCGGGTGGTTGGCGCCGCGGTGGCCGAGATGCATCTTCCGGGTCTTGGCGCCCAAGGCCAGCGCCAGGATCTGGTGGCCCAGGCAGATGCCGAAGATCGGCAGGCCGCTGGCCAGCAGCTCCTTGACGACCGGCACCGCGTAGGCCCCCGTGGCCGCCGGGTCGCCGGGGCCGTTGGACAGGAACACCCCGTCGGGCCGGCGGCCCAGGATGTCCGCGGCGCCGGTATCGGCCGGCACCACGGTGACCCGGCAGCCGAGCGAGGCCAGGCAGCGCAGGATGTTGCGCTTGGCCCCGTAGTCGACCGCGACCACGTGGCGCTTGGGTTCGGTCAGCATGCCGTAGCCTTGGCCCTGGGCCCAGCGGGTCTGATCCCAGTCGTAGCTCTGGCGGCAGGTCACCTCCCGGGCCAGATCCATGCCCTCCAGGCCCGGCCAGGCGGCCGCCTCGGCGGCGAGCGCGGCGGTGTCGAGCGCGCCGGAGTCGAGCGTACCGTCCGGGGCGTGGGCGATGCAGCCCTGGGGCGCGCCCAGGTCGCGGATGCGCCGCGTCAGCGCGCGCGTGTCGATGCCGGCGATGCCGACCAGGTTGTGTGATTTGAGCCAGGCGTCGAGGTGCTGGGCCGCGCGCCACGACGACGGCTCGGTGATCTCGGCGCGCAGCACCAGCCCGCGCGCCGCCGGGGTCAGGGTCTCGACGTCCTCGGGGTTGGCGCCGACGTTGCCGATGTGGGGGAAGGTGAAGGTGATGATCTGGCCGGCATAGGAGGGGTCGGTCAGGATCTCCTGATAGCCGGTCATCGAGGTGTTGAAGCAGACCTCGCCGACCGCGCGCCCCTCCGCGCCCAGGCCCCGGCCCCAAAGCGCCGTGCCGTCGGCCAGCACCAGCACGCCGGTCGTCCAGTCGGGGCGCGCGGAAATATTCGGCCCGGTCCCAGGGGACGAGGCGACGGCGGTGCTTGCAGCGGTCATGAAGCCGCGTCCTTCAAGAAAACCCGCGCGCGGCGCCCCTTATTTTCAGGCGGCCGCCGCGACGGGCCGGCGCAGGGGCTCCGGATGCGGCCGCGCGCCGGGCAGAAAACCCACGCCGAATCGGCCACCGGCGCCAGCCGGAGCGGCCTTGTGTTTACGGGAAAGAGCACGTTGGGTCAAGCCGAAGAAAAATAATTTTCCTACGTAAAATCAATAAGTTAGCGTGATCTGGAAACTTTGCCATTTGGCCCGATTTCCGTTAACCTCGCCTCCTCCGCCACCATCGATCGGGTCTGGCGATGTTCCGCAGTCAGCTCAGTGACGCGCTGAAGGACGCCATGCGGGCCAAGGAGGCTTGCGCGGTCTCGACGCTGCGCCTGATCCTGGCCGCGCTCAAGGACCGCGACATCGCCGCGCGCGGCAAGGGCAACAGCGACGGCATCGGCGAGGGGGAGATCCTCGACCTGCTGCAAAAGATGGTCTGCCAGCGCCACGAGGCCATCGAGCTGTACCGCAAGGGCGCCCGGCAGGACCTGGTCGACCGGGAAACCGCGGAGATCGAGGTCATTCAGCGCTTTCTGCCCAAGCAGATGGACGAGGCGGAGGTGCGGAGCGCGGTCCAGGAGGTCATCGCCGAGCTCGAGGCCGCCACGATCAAGGACATGGGCCGAGTCATGGGCGCGCTGAAAGAGCGCTACGCGGGGCGCATGGACTTCGCCAAGGCAAGCGCCCTGGTCAAGGCGCAACTGGCCTAATACCAAGGACCTTTGGTATTATCCCAGTCCTGTCCACAAGCGGGTCCACCGAGTTATCCCCAATCGGCCGCTCGAGCGCCGAGACGGTGGGTGCGCGACTCGGTCGTCCTGGTTTAAAGTCGGTCGCCGCCAACTTTCCGTAGACCGTGTTCGAGCGCCATGGCGTTTCCCCCGGAGTTCCTCGACGATATCCGCGCCCGCGTGGCGCTGGCCGGCGCGGTCGGGCGCCGGGTCAAGCTGGCCAAGCGCGGGCGCGAGCACGTCGGCCTGTGCCCGTTCCACAGCGAGAAGACGCCGTCCTTCACGGTCAGCGAGGACAAGGGCTTCTACCACTGCTTCGGCTGCGGGGCGCACGGCGACGTGATCGGCTTCGTCATGCGCGCCGAGGGCCTGTCGTTTCCCGAGGCGGTCGAGCGCCTGGCCGGCGAGGCCGGCCTGCAGGTGCCGCGCGCCTCGCCCGAGGAGCGCGCCACGGCGCGCCGGCGCGCCGACCTCTACGAGGTCGTGGAGGCCGCCGCGGCTTGGTTCGAGGAACGGCTCGCCGGGCCCGAGGGCGCCGCGGCGCGCGCCTACCTGACACAGCGGGGCTTGACCGCCGAGACCGTCGCCGACTTCCGCCTCGGCTATGCGCCGGACAAGCGCGGCCAGATACGCAGCGCACTGAATGCCCGCGGCATCGACGACGGGCGCCTCGCCGAGGCCGGCCTGATCAAGCTGGCGGAAGCAGAGGCCGAGCCGCCGCGCGACTATTTCTTCAACCGCATCGTCTTTCCGATCACCGACCGGCGCGGCCGCGCGATCGCCTTCGGCGGCCGGGCGCTCGGCCAATCGCGCGCCAAGTACCTCAACTCGCCCGAGACCCCGCTGTTCCACAAGGGCCGCGTTCTCTACAACCTGGCGCGCGCGCGCCAGGCGGCGCACGACACCGGCGAGCTCGTTGTCTGCGAGGGCTACATGGACGTGATCGCCCTCGGCCAGGCGGGCTTCCCGGCCACGGTCGCGCCCTTGGGAACCGCGCTCACCGAAGAGCAGATCGC
>JACZWN010000247.1 GCA_022572105.1 Pseudomonadota bacterium
AGGCCGCCGCCTCGAGCGCGATCGCCGCCTCCTCCAGGCCCTGGAGCGGCGCGATTCCGCGCGCCGCCAGGCGCTCGCGGGCCGCGCGCGGCAACAGCTCCGCGATCGTGCTCAACACCGCGGTCCGGGCGCCCGTCGTCTCGACCGCGGCGAGAAAGGCGTCGAGCGCATCGTCCCAGGCCTCGATCCCGGGCACGCCGGCGCGCGGGTAGTCGAATATCAGGAGGTTGAAATCGAAGTCGTTGCGCAGCATGGTGGTGAAGCAGCGCTCGAGCGCCGCGCCGTCGCCCCAGATGGCGGTGTTGTAGTCGAGCGGGTTGGCGACGGTGGTGAAGCCCGGCAGTTGCGCGCGCAATTCCCGGGCCCGCGCCTTTTCGAGCGGCGGAAACGTAAAACCACGCGCGCTCGCCAGATCCGCGAACATCGAGGCCTCGCCGCCCGAGCAGCTCATCAGGCCCAACCGGCGGCCCTCGAGCGGAGCCGCCAGAGTGAAGAACTTGAGCGTCTCCAGGAACGCGCCGAGCGAGCCCACCCGGGCCACGCCGAGGCGCCGGAACAGGGCGTCGTAGAGCTCGGAGTCGCCGGCCAACGAAGCGGTGTGGCTGAGCGCCATGCGCGCGCCGACCTCGGAATTGCCGCTCTTGATCGCCACGATCGGCACGCCATTCTCGAGCGCCAGCGCCGCCGCCCGGGAAAACGCCGAAACGTCGGTCAGGCCCTCCATGTACAGGCCGATGGCGCTGACCCGTGCGTCCTCGGCGAGCGCGGCGATGTAGTCGGCAAAGCCGAGCGCGGCCTGGTTGCCGATGGAAATCATGTAGGCGATCGGCAGGGAGCGGTCCTGCATGGTCAGGTTGATGCCCATGTTGCCGCTCTGGGTCACGATGGCGACGCCGCGCTCGACCGCCTGGCCGCCGTGCGCGTCCGGCCACAGCGCCGCGCCGTCCAGATAGTTGAGCGCGCCGAAGCAGTTGGGCCCGACCAGCGCCATCTCCCCGGCCGCCTCGACCAGCCGCCTCTGCAACTCGGCCCCCGCGGGACCGACCTCGGCGAAGCCGGCGGCGTAGCAGACGCAGCCGCCCGCCCCGCGCGCGGCCAGCGCGCGCACCACCTCGACGCTCGCCTCGGCGGGCACGGCGACGAAGGCGGCGTCCGGGGCCTCGGGAAGTTCGCTCACGCCCGGGTAGCAGGCCAGGCCTTCGATCGCCTCACGGCCCGGGTTGATCGGCCAGATCTCGCCGGTGAAGCCGATGCCCCGGCACTGGCGAATCACGGCCGCCGCCTCGTGCCCACCGACGACCGCGACGTGGCGGGGGCTAAGCAGGCGTTTCAGGTTGCGCCGGCGCATCGCGGCGTCCGGCCCGCCCGCCGTCGAAGAGATGCCCGGCGCCGAATTCATCGCCGCCCTATCCACCGTGCGGGCGCAGCAGGGCGCGCGAGATGATGTGGCGCTGGATCTCGCTGGTGCCGTCCCAGATGCGCTCGACCCGGGCGTCGCGCCACAGGCGCTCGAGGGGCAGGTCCTCCATCAGCCCCATGCCGCCATAGATCTGCACCGCGTGATCGGTGACCCGGCCGAGCATCTCGCTGGCGTAGAGCTTGGCCATGGCCGCGTCCTGGTCGGTCATCGCGCCTTGGCCCAACTTCCAGGCGGCGTGGAGGGTCAGGAACTCGGCGGCGGCGATCTCGGTCGCCATGTCGGCGAGCTTGAACGAGGTGCCCTGGAAGCGGCCGATGGTCTGGCCGAACTGCTTGCGCGTGGCGGCCCACTCGACCGCCAGGTCGAGCGCCCGCTGGGCGCGGCCGACGCAGTTGGCGGCGACCCAGATGCGGGTGGCGCCGAGCCAGGTGTTGGCGACCTCGAAACCCCGGCCGACCTCGCCCAGGACCTGGTCCGCGCCGATGCGGCAATCGGTGAAGATTAGCTCGCAAGGGTGGTGGCCGCGGTGCGAGACCGGGGTCGGGCCGCGCCGGACCTCGAAGCCGGGCGTGCCCATGTCGACCAGAAAGGCGGTGATCTTCTTCCTCGGCCCGCGCGCGGTCTCCTCGACGCCCGTGACGGCGAACAGGATGGTGAAATCGGCGCGCTCGGCCTCGCTGATGAAGTGCTTGGCGCCGTTGATCACGTAGCCTTTGCCGTCGGGGCCGCTGCCGTCGGGCTCGGCGCGCGTGGTCATGGCGCGCAGGTCGGAGCCCGCGCCCGGCTCGGTCATGGCCAGACACTCCAGGCGCTCGCCGCGGACCGTGGGCAACAGGTAGCGCTCGACCTGGTCGCCCGCGCAGGCCTGGAGGATGTTGCTCGGCCGCCCGACGATGGACTGCAGCGCAAAGGAAGCCTTGCCGAGCTCGCGCTCGAGCAGCGCGGTCGAGACGTGATCGAGGCCGCCGCCGCCCAGCTCCTCGGGCATGTTGGCGGCGTAGAAGCCCTGCTCGATGGCCTTGGCCTTGATGCGCTCGATCAGCTCGGGCCGCAGCTCGCCCGTGCGCTCGACCTCCGCCTCGTGGGGATAGAGCTCCTGATCGACGAAGGCGCGCAGGCTCTCGACCAAGAGCCGCTGTTCGGTGCTGAGCGCGAAATCCATGCCTCGCCGCCTCCGCTCCTTGGTATCAGGCCTGGCGCGCGATGCCGATGCGCCGGCCCGCCTGCTCCGGCTTCGGCAGATCCTCGTGCGCGGCCATGATCGCCTGCAAGGCCTGGTAGACCTCCGGCGCGATGGGCGCGCTCCGCGGCCCCGTCATGTCCACGTGCAGCAGCATCTGCTCGGCGGTCGCCAGCAGATCGCCGCCCCGGCCATGATACATGGCGTGGAAGAAGTGCAGGCGCTTTTCGTCGAGGTCGAGCAGTTGGGTCGTGACCGCCAGCGGCTCGCCGCCGCCGACCTCGCTCAGATTGTTGAGGTGGGTCTCGACCGTATAGAAGGAGCGGCCCGCGGCGCGGTAGGCCTCGTCGATGCCGATGTAGCGGAACAGGGCGTCCGAGGCGTCGCCCATGGCGAGCAGGTAGCAGGATTCGCTCATGTGACCGTTGTAGTCGAGCCACTCCGGCTGCACCGTCGCCCGGTAGAGCTCGAGCGGCGCCTCGATCTCCGCGCCCGGGACCCAGCGCCGGTAGTCGCGGCGCGCGTAGGCCGCCGCCTCGTCGGCGGCCAGCACCGCGCCGGCGCCGACGTCGTATTGGCGCAAGGCTCGCATGACCCCGATCAGGCAGTCGTCGCGCAGGCGCTCCAGCTCGCGCACGCTCCGGCCTCCGGCCTGCGCCTTGGTGCCGTCGATCATGCGCCGCGCCAATTCCTCGGTCAGCTCGGGCGCCCGCAACTTGGTCCAGGGCAGCGCGAGCGCCGGGCCGAACTGCTCGAGCATATGCGCCATGCCCGCCTCGCCACCGGCCAGGTGGAAGGTCAGGCACGGCCCCATCAGGGCCCAGCGCAGCCCCGGCCCATACACGATGGCGTCGTCGATTTCCTCGGTGCTCGCGGTGCCCTCGGCGACCATGTGCAGCGCCTCGCGCCACAGCGCCTCCTGCAGGCGGTCGGAGATATAGCCGGGCACCTCGCTGCGCACGCGCAAGGGGCGCATGCCGAGCGTGCGGTAGAAGGCCTCGGCGCGCTCGAGGGTGGCGGGCGCGGTCTTGTCGCCGCCCAGCACCTCGACCAGGGGCAGCAGATAGACCGGATTGAAGGGATGGCCGATGACGACCCGCCCGGGGTGCGCGCAGTCGGCCTGGATGCGGCTCGGCAGCAGGCCCGAGGAGCTCGAGGCGATGACCGTCGCGGGCGGCGCGGCGGCGTCGATGCGCGCCAGCAGTTCGCGTTTCAAATCCTCGTTCTCGGGCGCGCTCTCCTGGACGAAGTCGGCCTCGGCGACCGCCGCCTCCAGGTCGGCGGTGAAGGTGAGCGCCGCCGGGTCGGCGCCGGGCGCGAGCGACAAGCGGCGCAGCGCCGGC
>JACZWN010000248.1 GCA_022572105.1 Pseudomonadota bacterium
GATAGTGCTGTTGATGGTGCTGGCCCAGACCTGGCGGCATCTGGACCTGCGCCGGATTCGGGGCATGGTCTTGGGCGGGCTGATGGCGGTGCCCATCGGCGTTTTTGCTTTGAGTTCCGCCGACCCCACAGTATTGCGGATTACCATCGCCGCCGTGATCCTGGTCGCCGCCGGGCTGATCATGGCCGGCCTGGACCGGCTGGTGGAACGGGTCTTCGCCATCCGCCAGGAAGTTCGCGACCGCTTCCCCACCCTGGAAGCAAGGGCCAACCGTTACCTCCCCGCCATGCGCCGGCTGTTGCACTGGGCGGTCGGCCTGATCGCCGCCCTGGCCCTGCTGGAAACCTGGGGAGTGGACGCGCTGGGCTGGCTGGACACGCCGCTCGGCACGCAGTTGACGGAAAGCGCCTTCAGCATCATCGTCGTGGTGGTTGTGGCGCTGATCTTCTGGGAAGCGGTCAACAGCGGCATCGAACGCTATCTGACGCAGACCGATGCCGAAGGCAACGTGGTCGAGCGTAGCGCCCGCATCCGCACCCTGCTGCCCCTGTTCCGCAAGGTGGTGTTCACCGTGCTGGCGGTGATGGTGTCGCTGATCGTGCTGTCCGAACTGGGCATCAACATCGGCCCGCTGCTGGCCGGCGCCGGGGTCATCGGCCTGGCCGTGGGCTTCGGTGCCCAGACCCTGGTCAAGGACGTGATCACCGGCCTGTTCATCCTCGTCGAGGACACCATCGCGGTCGGCGATTGGGTGATCGTGGGCGGTCACGAAGGCGAGGTGGAATCCCTTTCCATCCGTACCATCCGCCTGCGCGACGTGCCCGGCACCGTGTACACGGTGCCCTTCAGCGAAGTCGGCGCGGTGATTAACTACACCAAGGATTTTTCCAACATGATGGTGTATGTCGGCATCTCCTACCGGGAAAACGTGGATGAGGTGATGAAGGTGATCGAGGACCTGGGCCGGGAAATGGCCGAGGACCAATCCCTGGGCGCCGACATCACCGGGCCGATGGAAGCGCAGGGCGTGCAAGAATTTGGCGATTCCGCCGTGGTCATCCGCGCCAAAATGAGGGTCAGGGCCGGAACACAGTGGGGCTTGAAGCGGGAATTCAACCGCCGCCTGAAGAACCGCTTTGACGAACTGGGAATCGAGATTCCTTTCCCCCAACGGACCATCACCTTCGCCGAAGACAAGGAAGGCAACGCCGTTGCCGGGCGCATTGTGGTGGAGGACAAACGGGCAGCAGCGCAGCCGTCCGCCCAACCGGCGGCGAAAGGCAAGGCGCGGAGCGTTCAAGACAGGGGCGACGCCCCCGACGGCGACGGTGGCGACGGCGGCGCCTAAACCGACATTTCCCGGATAACCGTCGAATCCACTACGCCATCAAATCCACTACGACAGAACCCAATAGCATCGTTTGCGACCAATGCGCCGCCGTCTCGGGAAGGTCGTAGTCCGGGTTTGGCTGGCAGGCGATCTGCGCGGTTATCATGAGCCCGCGTCCCGCGCTCTGATTCGAGGCTTGACCCCCTGGCTTAGAAAGCGTAGCCAAGCTTGCTTGCCCCCCTCACCCCTCCTCGTAAACGATCCGCACCACCTCGATGCGCCTCGCGCCGTTGGGGGTTGTTAGCTCGACCACGTCGCCTGCCTCGGCCTTCATCAGGGCGCGGGCGATGGGAGAGACCCAGCTGACCTCGCCGCGCGCGGTGCTGGCCTCGTCGATGCCGACGATGCGCAGGGTGCTTTCCGCCGCGTCCACGCCGCCGTCGGCATCCGCGTAGGTGACGGTGGCGCCGAAGAACACCCGGTCGCGGGTTTTCTGGCGCGCCGGGTCGACGACCTCGGCGCTCTCGATGCGTTTCAACAGGAAGCGCAGGCGCCGGTCGATCTCGCGCAGGCGCTTCTTGCCGTAGATGTAGTCGCCGTTCTCCGAGCGGTCGCCGTTGCCCGCCGCCCAGGCCACCACCTCGACCACCTTGGGCCGCTCGATGCGGCGCAAACCGTCGAGCTCGTCGCGCAGCAGGCGCAGGCCGTTGGGCGTGACGTAGTTCTTGAAGCCCTGGGGCAACGGGTCCGGGGCGTCCGGTGAATCCGCTTCTGGTTCCTCGGTCTCGGTCTCCTTGGTGAAGGCCTTGCTCATGGGGCTCCATGGTTGATCAGGGGGTCAGGCTCCTCGCGCCAATATAATTCCGGCCGCGCGGGCGCTCAAGGAAGCAGCGGGCGGCACGGGCGGCGGATGTGATACGGTGCCGCAACGCCGGGCCCCGTTGCGTCCGGTATAATGAGGCATGACAAGACCGATCGAACCATGACCGCCTGGCAACTGGGCATCGATATCGGCGGCACCTTCACCGACGTGGTCGCGTTCCGGCCCCGGAGCGAGACGGATGGCGAGCCGGACGGCGGGCCAGGAGACGGACCGGGGGGCGACGTCGTGCGCCTGGCCAAGGTGCGCAGCCGGCCCGGCGACCCCCTGGCCAGCGTGCTGGCCGCGCTCGAAGCGGTCGGCATCGACTGGGCCGAGGTCGCCGACCTGGTGCACGGCACCACGGTGATCACCAACGCCATCGTCGAGGGCCGCCTGGCCAAGGTGGCCCTCGTCGCCACCGCGGGCTTCGCCGATACCCTCGCCATCGGGCGCCAGAACCGGCGCCACCTCTACCGCCTCGACCTGCCGCCCAAGGCGGAACCCCAGGTGCCCGAGGCGTTGCGCTTCGAGATCGCCGAGCGCCTCGACCAACACGGGACGGTGCTCGTCGAACCGAGCGACGACGACATCGAGGCGCTGGCCGAGCGGATCGCGGCCAGCGGCGTCGAGGCGGTCGCGGTCGTTCTCCTGCACGCCTACGCCAACCCGGCCCACGAGGCGCGCCTGGGCAAGCGCCTCGCCGAGGCCGTGCCTTACGTGGCGCTGTCGCACCGGGTCAACCCCGAGGCCCGGGAGTTCGAGCGCGCCAGCACCACGGCGCTCTCGGCCGGGGTCATGCCGCTGGCCGCGCGCCATCTGGACCGCCTCGACGCCGCCAGGCCGAAGGCGAGCCGCCTGCACCTGTTCCATTCCGCCGGCGGCATGGCCGCGCCGAGCGCGCTGCGCGACCTGCCGTTGGGGCTCGCCTTCTCCGGCCCCGCGGCCGGGGTCGCCGCCGCCGAGCGGATCGCGCGCGACCTCGGCATCGCCAACGCCATCAGCCTCGACATGGGCGGCACCACGACCGACGTCTGCCTGATCGCCGAGGGCCACGCCGAGATCCGCAGCGACCGCACCCTGGCCGGCCGGCCGCTGCGCATGCCCATGGTCGCGGTCGAGTCGATCGGCGCCGGCGGCGGCTCGATCGCGCGCCTCGACACCGGGACCTTGCGGGTCGGGCCGGAGAGCGCCGGCGCCGAGCCGGGGCCGGCCTGCTACGCGCTCGGCGGGACCGCGGCCACGGTAACCGACGCCAACGCGATCCTGGGCTATCTGGATTTCGCGCGCCCGGTCGGCGACCTCCGTCTCGACCGCGCCGCGGCGGAGGCTGCGCTCACGCCCTTGGCCGAGGAGATCGGCGTCGGGCTGCCGGAGTTGGCGCTCGGCATCGTGCGGGTCGCCAACGCCACCATGACCCGGGCGCTGCGGCGCGTGACCGTGGAGCGCGGCATCGACGGCCGCCAGTGCCACCTGCTCGCCTTCGGCGGCGCCGGGCCCATGCACGCGGTCGAGTTGGCGCGCGCCTTCGGCATCGAACGCGTGGTGGTGCCCCACCTGTCGAGCGTGTTTTCGGCGCTCGGCTGCGTCACCGCCGAACTGCGCTACACCCAGCAGCAGACCCTGCGCATGGCAAGCGCCGACTGGGACCAGGCGGCACTGGACGATTCCCGGGCCGCGCTGACCGCGCAATTGGCCGCGCCCTTCGCGGCCGCCGGCCACGACATCCCACCGGCCACG
>JACZWN010000066.1 GCA_022572105.1 Pseudomonadota bacterium
CCAAGGCTTTCGGCCAGGAGCGCGTGGCGCGGCGATGCGGGACATCGCAAGCCATGCGCGACGCCGCCCGAAAGCCTTGGGAAACCGCCGTTCCGGTCGGGCAGGCGAACCGCCGGAGGGCGTCGGAAAGCCTCGACGATGTCCCGCATCGCCCGCGGCTTCCCTCCTACCCGGCGGATCGCCTGCCCGATCTCTATGGGTCATTATCAGCGCTCCTTGGTATTAGCCGTCGTCGCCGTTGAGTCGGCTCTCGCGCCACGCGAGCGCGGCCTTGAGTCCCTCCGCCTTGGCGATCTCCTTGAACCGCTTGCGGGACGGCGTCTCCATGGCCTCGATCTCGATGGCCAGGTCCAGGTTGGCGCGTAGCGCCTCCTTCAGGCCCATGGTCTCGAAGGCACGATTGATTGCCTGCTTGGTCAGCCTGACGGCGTCGTCGTCCATCACAGCCATGCGGGCGGCGATTCCGCGGGCAACGGTCATGCCCTCGCCCTTGGGCACGACGCGGTTGACAAGACCTATCTCCAACGCCCGTTCGGCGGTGACGCGATCGTCGGCGCCCAGCAGCAACTCCTTGGCGATCTTGGGGCCCGTCAGCCACGGCATCAACATCGCCGTAATGACGCTGCCGAACTTGAGCTCGGGCTCGCCAAAATAGGTGCCCTCCTCTGCGATAGTGATGTCGCAGCACATCGCCAGCTCGCAGGCTGCGGCGAGGCAAAAGCCATGCACCACGGCGATGGTCGGTTTAGGGAAATCCCAGAACCGCATCAGAAAAGCCAGGTCCTCCTCAAGGACAATCCGCCACGCGTCGACGCCGGTGATGCCGGCGGCCGCGTCATCCTTCAAGTCCATGCCGGAACTGAACGCACGGCCCGCGCCCCGGATGATGACGACGGCGATTTCGTCGTCGGCTTCGAGATCGTCCATCGCCGCCTGGACTCGGCTGATGGTCTCGCGGCTGATGGCGTTGAGCCGCTCCGGCCGGTTGAGCGTGATGACGGCGATACGGCCGTCCCGTTCCACAATGACAATGTCAGAACTCACGGCCCCTCCGCCCGGATACGCAAGATGAGGCATTGTGGCACGGCGCCGCCACCGTGCCCAATGCAATACAGTAACGGGGGGTACGCGAAAAAATGAGAATCGCCGGTGATTTACCGCCACAAACGATACCACATTTTCAAATAGTCGGTTGCGTTGGAACAGCGTGATCGGGCCGCCGGCGACACGAACGCGATGCCTGCCTCGGGCCAACGTTCGGAATAGGGGGGCACCTCACCGTGCCACCCCTCCCACACCACCGGGAATACGGGTCACGTCCCGGCGCGGCCGGGATCGGCCGCGCGCACTTCGCCGATCAGCTGGGTCGGGCTCTCATCGAAGCAGATCACCGCGCCTTGGGCACGTCGTCGCGGCCGGTGTCCTGGGCGATCTCCTGGAGCAGGAAGTCGCGCACGACGGCGATGCGCTTGGAGTGGCGCAGTTCCTCCGGGTAGACGAAGTAGGCCGCGAAGCTGGGCCCCTTGAGGTCGGGCAGGACCTCGACCAGGTCCGGGGCCTCGTTGCTCATGTAGTACGGCAGGGCACCGACGCCGAGGCCGCTCCGGACCGCCCGGTAGATGCCGTAGATATTGTTGACCCTGAGGGCCGGCTCGCGCCGGGCGTCGGGCTCCACGCCGGCTTCGAGCAGCCAGTTGATCTCGGCAACCGGCGCCGGCATGTCGTCGCCGTAGACGATGAGGGCGTGGGCGTCCAGGTCCGCGGGCGTTTCGGGCGCGCCGTGGGCGGCCAGGTAGTCCTTGGAGACGAAGATGTGGTAGCGGATCGACATCAGGAGGCGCTGGATCAGGCTCGGCTGGGTCTGCGGGGCGAAGCGGATCGCGACTTCGGCCTGGCCGAGGGAAAGGTCCAACTCCTCGTTGTCGACCAGCACCAGGGAAACCGAAATATCCGGGTAGAGCGCCAGAAACTTGTTCATGCGCGCGCTCAGCCAGGCGGTGCCGAACGCGATGGTGGTGGTGATCCGAAGCGGGCCTTCCGGGCGCTCCCGCGCCTCGTTGATGCGTGCCCGCGCCAGCGCCAGTTTCTCCGCCATGTCAAGCACCGAGAGGTGCAAGTCCTCGCCCGGTTCGGTCAGCACCAGGCCGCGGGCATGGCGGTGGAACAGGCTGGCGCCGAGCGCCTCCTCGAGCGCGATCATCTGGCGGCTGACCGCCGACTGGCTGAGGCCGAGCGCACGGCCGGCGCGCGTGAAGCTGCCGGCTTCCTTGACCGCGAGGAAGACCCGCAACCGGTCCCAGTCCATGTCCTGCTCCGTTACTACGAGACTGCGTCCGGCCAAGCTAGCACAATCCCGGAGGGAGGGCGCGGGCCAACCCGCACCCTCGCCGCCTAGCGCTTCTGGCCCTGGAACAGCCCGGAGATCGAGGCCCGGCGCTTGGCCTCCAGGAGGCCCTTCTGCGAGTTCATCAGCCGGCCCATGGGGGTGGCGCAGGAGTGGACCAGCCGCTTGACCGGCACGTAGGCGATGAACAGGCAGGAGCCGAAGACGTGGAGCCACCACAGCGGCTCGTAGAGCGCGCCATGGGCGCCGGCGCCCAGGTTCAAGGCTCCGGCGAGGGCAAAACCGACGAAGGAGACGGCATGGAGCGGGTCGGGCGCCGCGGTCCCAATGCGCAGGGCCTCGACCAGGAAGCCGCTGAGCACCACGGCGAAGAGAAAGATGGCGGTCGGGGTATCGTGGAACTTCTCGTCCGCGGTGCCGCGCGCCAGCCAGCGCCATAGGAAGGCGAGCAAGCAACCGAGCAGCACGGCCAAGCCGGAGACCTCGAAGGCGAGGTCGAAAGCGATCCGCAGCGGGTGGCCCTCGGTCCAGAGGCCGGTCCAGCCGAAGGCGGGCAGGATCTCGCGGAACAGCACCGCGAAGAGCTCGGTTGCGAACAACAGCGTGAAGCCCCAGAAGATCAGCGCGTGCCGCAACCAGCGCAGGCGGCTGACCGAGAACAGGGACTTTTGCAGCACCACCTCGTCGAGCAGCGTGCGGCGCATGGCCGCCGGGTCGCCGGCATCGCGCGCGATGACCCGGCGATAACGCCGGTAGGTCGGCAGGTTCTTGCCGATCAGGATGCGGTAGAGGCCGAGGTCGAGCGCGATGAGCGCGGCCAGGATCGCGGGGCCGAACAAGATCCACTTGAGCGCGAGCCGGCCCGAGAGCGCCTCGTGGAAGAAGTAACCGCCCAGCGCGGCGACGGCGATCGCGTAGAGCGCGGCCCCGATGAGGAACAGCCAGGTGAAGCCGGCCTTGAGCGCCGTGGTCTCGAACATCCGCGAGAAGATGAAGACCGAGAACAGCGCCGTGCTGCCGAGCAGGAGCAGGGCTGAGACGAGCAGCAGGCCGTAACCCCAGGCTTCCGAAAGCGCCCCGCCCGTGCCGAGGGCGAAGAGCGCGAGACTGGCCGCGCCACCGCCCCAGTAAAGCCAGGCGCGCGATGGCGGGCGGATTTCGCTCCCGATCTCGGCCATGGCGCGCTCTCCCCCGGCCCCGCGCAAAGCTTCAGGCGGTGGCGTGCTGTAGCTTTTTCTGCGCCGCCTGGCGCTCGGCGTCGGCGGTGTCCATGGCGACCAGGGCCGCGTGCAGTTCCGGATCGCCGCCCTTGAGGTCGCCGTAGCGCCGCACGCAGGCCTTGGCCTTTTCGACCGCGACCAGGGCGTCCACGCAGTAGGCGTCGGCGCCGATCTTGTCGCACCAGGCCTGGGTGATCGGCGCGCCGCCGACGAAGACCTTGACGTCCTCGCGCAGGCCCTCGGCGGTGATTTGCTTGATGGTCTCCCATTGCATGCCCATGGTGGTGGTGAGCAGCGCCGAGAAGCCGACGATATGGGGCTTGTGCTCCTTGATCGCGGCGATGAAGGCGGCCGGCGTGGTGCTGACGCCCAGGTCGATCACGGTGAAGCTCGCGGCCTCCAGCATCATGGCGACGATGTTCTTGCCGATGTCGTGCAAGTCGCCCTGGATCGTGCCGATCACGCAGATGCCCACCTCCTCGCCCTTCTCCTCCAGGATGAGTGGCTTGAGCACGCCGAGCGCGGCCTGCATGCACTTGGCCGACATCATCACCTCGGGCAGGAAGTATTCGTCGAACTTGAAGCGGCGGCCGACCTCGGAGATGCCGGTGGACATGGGGCCCGCAATCAGGGTGCGCGCCGAGACCTCGGCCTCGATCGCCGGATTGATCAGCTCGACCGTTGCCTGGTTCTCGCCGTCGATGACGTTCCATTCGATCTTATGGAACAGCTCCTTGATCTCCGCCGGCGCGTCCTCCCAGCGGTCGGTCGCGCGCGACCGCTCGATGTCGTGCTTCAGGTCTTCGATATCAAATTCTTTTTCCGTATCGATATCGAGGGGCATGGGGTTCAACTCCTGGCTGACATTGACCGCTTAGCGGGCCTTCAGTTTTCACGCTTCGTGGTCATCGCCGGTATCGGCGCCCGGCGGCGGTTCCTTGGGCAGGGGGTAGACGCCGTATTCGTGGCATTCGTCGATCATGGCGAGGGTGTTCTCGACCGGCACGTCGTGCTCCAGGCGGTGGGACGAGCTGAGCAGAAAGCCGCCGCCGTGGCCCATCTCCCAGATGCGCGCGCGCACCTCGGCGCGCACATCCTCCACCGTGCCAAAGGGCAGAGTCTCCTGCACGTCGATGCCGCCGTAGAAGAACATCTCCTTGCCGAGCTGGCGCTTTTTGGCCGCCGGGTTGGAGTGGCGCGCGACCTTGGGCGGCAGGCTGTCATAGCCATCGACGCCGCAGTTCATGAGCCCGCGCATGAACGGCTCGGGGATCGCCCCGCAGCTGTGGAACTGGATCTTTCCGAGCGGGTTCTTTTGCACGTAGTAGTCCCGGACCGCTTGGGTGGCGCGCTTGTAGTGCGGAACCAACTGGCGCTCGAACATCTTGAGCGACACGAAGGTGGTCTTCTCGCTGGCCAGGTCCTCCGGGCTCATGCGCAGCCAGTCGATGTACTCGCCGCACTGATCGAGGAAGGCCTTGTTGAATTCGATTTCGATGTCGGTGAGCTTAAACAGCAAGACGTCGAGGAACTCCGGCGACTCGATGAAGTCGGAGAAGATCTTGGCGTAGCCGACCATGTACTTGGCCTGCTCGAACAGACCGCCGCGGCCGCCCTGGCCCATCAGCGCAAAGGGGGTCTCCTCGCGCACGTAGCGGCAGTACTCGCGCAGGGTCATGCCGGGGATTGGCGAATCTTGCCAGCAGGACTCGTCCCAGGGGTCGGGCCAGGGAAAGGCATCGAGCATCTTGATGCCCTCTTCCAAGGGCGCGCTGGTGGCGTGGAACAGCGGGTAGCCGATCATCTCGTAGTAGCCGCCCTTCTGGTGGGGCGTCCACTTGCGGACCACGCCCCACTCGTCGACGTTAATGCCGACGTCGGGCTTGGAGATGCCCATGTCGAAGGGCACCTCCTCGAAAGTGATATCGCGAAAGCCCGGCGAGCCTCCCGGCGGCCCAATGGAGATGCGCACGAAGTCGAGATCGAGCTTCTCGGCGATATCGAGCTCGAAGGCGACGTCGGTGGTCCAGGAGGTCGAGCCCGTGCGGTAGTTGAACGGATCCTCGTTGTAGTCCATGCCCAGGCCGCCGCGCAGGTTCTGATAGCCCTCCGCGGTGCCCCAAAGCCCGACCGGCACGCGGTCGGGTTCGCGCAGGTGAATCGCGTCGATCACGCGCTGGCGTTGCGGGGGAACCGCCGTTCCGATGATTGCCGCCATTTGCCACCTCTCTCTGGCGGGTCCGCAGCCCGATTTCCACCATGATCTGTCGCGCTGGCTTGGCTGCGTCGGCCGCCTTTTTCCTTCCCTGTGCAGAGCTTCCCGAATCCGGGGACGCTCCGATCACACTCCCGTTAAGCTGTTAAGATCACGTAATACCCTAAGTCGAAATCCACTATATCAGAGCCGCGTTCCGGGGTCATCCTCCAACTGTCCTAGCCATGCGTTCCAGGCATGCCTCTATCTCCACTCAACCGCCCCAGGTAAAACTTACGTTGCAGTCGTGGAAGTCGCGGCTGTCCTCGTTCGCGGCCGAGAGCACTCGGAATCCGCCCCCCGCCGCATCGCCGTCCCAGCCGTTGTCCACGATTGTCCGGTTGCCGATCCAATGATCGCCATGGCCGCGGGCGGTCACCAGATAGACTGCGCCGCCGCCGTGGGCGATGCCGTCGTCGGGGCCCAGCCGGGTGTTCATCGGCCGCAGTGTCCTCCAGTCGGCGATGACCTTAAGGTTTGCGGGATCGAGGGAGTCGACGATCCAGGCCCGCTGGATCGGCCAGGCGTAGGAGCGGCCCAGGACCCGCACCTCGGTTTCGGGCAGGACGCAGAGCAGGGCGTGGCGGTGCGCGCTGCGGACGTCCAGCTTGGCGAAGAAGTCGTCGCCCGGCATGACCGGATAGGCGCCATGGGCGCCGGCCGCGATCTTCCCCGCGATCTCCGCCTCGGTCAGGTAGGCCGGCGCCTGCCAGTCCATATCCTTGAACGGGTTGCGATCGAAGGGGGGAATTGGGAACCGCTGCCACATGTCTTTTCGTATTCTCCCGACCGGGCGCTCTATTCCGCGGCCTCGGCGCCAGCCAGCCTGGCCCGGTCGAGCGTTGTCACCGCCTCGCAGTCCTGGCAGATTACCAGGGCGGCGAGGAAGCTGCCGGTCCCCGCCTTGGCCGCCGGGCTGTCGTCTTCGGGCGCGGCGCCGTAGGGGTCCCAGACCGTGACGCTCAGGTTTGCCGAGCCACAGCTCTCGCAGGCCGCGCTCAATCCGTGCAGGTTCAGGAACTCGACCAGGCCGTCCGGATGCAGGTGTCTGGGCATAGCCACGTTGCTCCTTATTCGCGCCGCGCCGCGTCGGCGCCGCTGAAACTAGCGCAGGATCCAGCCGCCGTCAGCCCACGCCCACGCGGGGCCGCATGCGCGGAGGGCATATCCAGGGTCGGGCGGCGAGGCCGGCGGCCTCGAAACGAAGCCGCCGGCCGTACCGGTTTCGCCCTATTACTGCCAGGGCGGCGCGTAGGCCTGGAACTGGCCGTCCTTGAACACGACGTAGGACATGTCCTTGACCAGGAAGTGCTCCGGCGCGTTGCCCTCGCCGATGGTGATCTCGGGCACGACGCTGCCCTTCCAGCCGTCGATGCCTTCGAGCGTCTCGACCAGACGGTCGCGGGTGATGTTGTCCCGGCCCATCCGGCGCAGCGCCTCGGTGAAGACCTGGGCCCCGGTGAAGCCCCAGAGATGGATCGCGTCGGGCTGCTCCTCCGGGTAGTACTTCGCGAGGATCGCCTTGGCCTCCTGGATCTGAGGCGCCGGCGAGTTGTAGTCACGGAAGATGGTCGTAAAGTAGACGCCCTCGACCGCGTCCGCGCCGGCCAGTTCGGCCACCTTCGGGCTCTTGCCGAAGAACACGTTGATCACCGGCACGTCCCAGCCGAGCTTCTTGCGCTCGGTGTAGAAGCGGGCCGCCGGCTCCGGCGCGCAGGAACAGAGAACCGCTTCGGCCCCGGCGTTCTTCATGGAGATCACCTGGGAGCTAACGTCGATATCCTTCTGATCGTAGCCCTCGGCCGCGACCAGCTCGATCCCATGCTTGTCGAGCACGGAGTTGATGCCCTTGAGGTGGGTCTTGCCCGAGGGATCGTTCTGATAGAGCAGCCCGATCTTCTTGACACCGAAAACCTTGCTGGCGAAGCGCACCAGCTCCTGCCCTTCCATGAAGTAGCTGGGATAGAGCGGGAAGACGTACTTGCTGGGATAGGTCAGGTTCTTCTCAGCGCCCGTACCCGCGCCGATCAGCGGCACGTTCTTCGAGGTGATGTAGTCGATCACCGCCGACGTTGGTGCGGAGCCCAGGGGCGCCACGATGGCGAAGCACTTGTCGCGCTCGATAAACCGCTTGACGAGGCTCTTGGTGCGGGCCGGCTCGTACTTGTCGTCGACCATCTTGAAGTTGATCATCCGGCCGTGCACGCCGCCGTTGTCGTTGACGTGCTTGAACCAGGCGTCCGCGCCCTTGCCCATGCGGAAGTAGCTGGAGATTTTTCCGGTCATGGGCTGGTAAGAGCAGATGAGAATCTCTTTATCGCCGACGCCAGGACCGTTTTGGGCCCAGGCGCTTCCCGCGCCCAGGGCCAATGCCCCGATCGCCGCCAACGCCAATGCTAAGTTCCATATGCGTCTCATTTCAGCCTCCCGTTTTAACGTTTACTCCGTCGATGACTCCACCGCCTAAGCGGCTCTTCCTATCGGCCGATCCTGCTTTCGAATTCACACGGCGGATTCCAAGCGACAGCGATGCCATTCCGCCCATTCTCGTGAACGCAAGATCGGCAAAAACCCTCCTAATTCTAACTCCTTTCTTCCTTGGCCTATGCAACAATTTATCCGAGATAACTATCCAAGGTCACACTACGACCGGGCGAGGCGACTTATACCAAGGAGCGTTGATAACGACTCATGGAGACGGCCTCCCTGTTCTGTTGCAGTCCTTCCGTTTTACCCTCCGACCCGCCACAATTCCTCCAACCCGCGAGTCGGTGAACGTCACCCGGCGGCCGCGTGGGCCTGAGTGCCCATATACGATGCGATGACCTCCCGGTTCTCCTGAAGCTCCTTGGCCGTACCCTCGACGGTGACGCGGCCCAGTTGCAGGACATAAGCGTAGTCGGCGTTCTGCAGGGCAACGTGGACGTTCTGTTCGATGATCAGCAGCGTCATGCCCTTATCGGCATTGATCTTCTTGAGGATGCGGAAGATGTCGGCGATGATCAGGGGGGCGAGCCCGAGGGACGGCTCGTCCAACAGCAGCATCCGGGGCCGGGCCATGAGGCCGCGGGCGATGGTCAGCATCTGCTGCTCGCCGCCGCTCAGGGAGCCGCCAAGCTGCTTGGTGCGCTCCTTGAGGACGGGGAAGAGGTCCAAGACCATTTCCTGGTCCTGGGCGATTCCCGCCCTGTCGCTGCGGCTGTAGGCGCCCATGCGAAGGTTCTCGCTAACGCTGAGGTCCTTGAAGATTTTGCGCCCTTCGGGCACCGTGGCGATTCCCAGCCTGATAATTTCGCGAGGGCTCAATGAATTCAACCGGTGGCCGTCGAACTCGATGTCGCCGACCGTCGGTTTGAGCAGGCCCGAGATGGCCTTCTGAATTGTCGACTTGCCGGCGCCGTTCGCCCCCAGCAGGGCGACGACGGTGCCCGGCTCCACGCTCAGCGAGATACCGCGCAGGGCGCGCACCGCGCCGTAATTGACCTCCACGTCCCTGAGCCTGAGTAGCGTCATTGCGTCGGCTCGCCGAGGTAGGCAGCGATCACGTCGGCATTCTCTTGCACCTCGGCCGGCGTTCCATCCGCCAGGTTGGCGCCAAAGTTGATGACGTATATGTAATCGCAGACCTTCATGACCATGGACATGTCGTGCTCGACGAGGAGCATGGTGACGCCCAGGTTCCGGTTGACGTGGCGCACGATCTCCTCCAGTTCCGCGGCGGCCTCGTCGTTGCACCCGGCAACGGGTTCGTCGAGCAGGATCATTTCGGGATCGGCGGCCAGCGCCCGGGCCAGTTCGACCCGCTTGCGCCAGCCATAGGAAAGGCTCTTGACCGGTTTGTCGAGTTGATGGTTAAGGTGCAGCATGTCGGCAACTGCCAGCGCCTTGTCGACAAGCGCCGCCTCGTTGCGCCGCGCCCCGGGAAGGGAGAACATGTTTGCGAGGGGATTCCCCAGGTGCCGGTGCGCCCCGATGAGGATGTTGTCCAGGGTCGACTGCTCGCCGAACAGGTTGAGGTTCTGGAAGGTGCGGGCCATGCCCAGCCGAATCATTTCGTGCGGCTTCTTGCGGTCGACGTTCTGGTCCCGGTAGGTGATGTGTCCGGACTCGTATTCCTGGAAGCGGCTGAGTACGTTGAACAACGTCGTCTTGCCGGCTCCGTTGGGGCCGATCAGGCCGACGATCTTGCCTTCCGGCACCTCGATGCTGACGTTATCGCAGGCCATGACACCGCCGAAGCGGACAGTTATGCCTTCGCAGCGCAGGTGGGTCATGACCCGCCTCCCGTGGGCGGCCCCGGCGCGTCCGCAAGCTCGGGCGATTCCCCCGCCTCCAACAGTTTCCGTTGCCGCCACGCCCGGACTGGCCTGGCGACGACCTCGGCCACGCCTGCGGGGGCCAGGACGAGGACCGCGATCAGCGCGACGCCCTTGAGGATGAAAGCGAAGTCGGCCAGTTCCTCGAGGTAGAACGGCACCATCGCGACGAAGAAGCCGCCGAGGAATGGGCCGAAGAGCATGGCCGAGCCGCCGACCACGGCGGCGACCAGGAGATCCACCGAATACCAGATGTCGCCGTAGACCTCGGCCGAGATGTAGTTGACGATGAGGCCGTTGAGAGCGCCCGCCACGCCGGTGATGAAGGCGCTGATCGAGAACGCAAGGGTGCGGTAAAGGAGCCGGTTGACGCCGCTGCTTTCGGCGGCCTTGTCCGAGTCCCTAAGCGCCTTGAACGCGCGGCCCACCCCGGAGCGGATCAGGCTGTGGACGAACAAGGTGGTCAGCGCCAGGGTCACGAGCGCGACGTAGTAGAAGCCGAAGTCGTCGATCTCGAACCCAAAGACCGTGTTGGGCGGCAGCGAGATCCCCGTGCGGCCCTCGAAGATCGGTACGTTGTTCACGATGGCGCCGATGAAGAAGGCGAATCCGAGCGTGCCGATCGCCATGAAGGCCCCGGCGAGGCGCAGGAACACCAATCCAAGGGCAAGCCCGAAGACAGCCGACACCAGCCCGCCGGCGATCATCCCGGGAATCACCGAAAGGCCGGTGTACTTCATCAGGAGCGCCGCGGTGTAGGCACCGATGGCGAGGAAGGCGCCGTGGCCCACCGTGACCAGCCCGGTGTAGCCGGTCAGGATGCTGACCCCCTGGGCCGCCATGATGTAGATGATGATGAATGCCCCCTGGAACACCATCCAGCCTTCCACGAAGGGCAGCAAGGGAAACACGAAACAGGCGGCAAAGAACAGGCCGGCCAGAACCCAGTTCTGCATCTGGAAGGTATTCTTGAGCGTGGCAACCGCCGCTCTGCTCCCGCTTGGCGCTGGCGCGGCCGTTGTTGTGATGGATTCCGCCATCTACACCTCACGCCGTTTCTGGATGCCGATCAACCCCTGCGGACGGAAGGCCAGAAGGATCACGATCATAACGAAGGCAATGGCCGTCTTAAAATGAGCCCCGAGGTAGCCGCCGGCCAGGTTCTCGGCGACCCCGATCAAGATTGCGCCGAGGATGGCCCCCGGGATCGAGTAGAGCCCGCCGAAGACCGCGGCGACGTAGCCCTTGATCAGGACCTCGTCCATCATTTCCGGCGCGACATAGATGATCGGCGCGGCCAGGATGCCGGCGAAGGCCCCGAGGAACCCGGCCATGGCCCAGGTCAGCATGACGATGAAGCGCACCGGAATGCCCATGAGCTGGGCCGTCTCCGGATCGTCGGTCACCGCGCGCATGGCGATGCCCTGCTTGGTGTACCTGAAAAAGCTGTAAAGCAGCGCGCCGATGGCCGTGACCCAAGCCATGTTGATGAGATGGCCTTCGCTGACGACGGTGCCCAGGAAATGGATCGGGGTGGGATCGAAGGTGACGGGAAAGGCTTTCGTATCGCGGCCCCAGAGCCATCCGGAAACGCCGTGCAGGATGTAGTAGACCCCGAGCGTTGCGGTGAAGAGCGTCAGCCAGCCGGAGTCGGCGATGGGCCGCATGACCAGGCGTTCGGTGAGCACGCCGAGCGCCATGATGCAGACCACGCTGAGCCCGAGGGCGAAAAGGTAGCTGAGCCCCAGGGACTTGATAAAGATGAGCGCGAGAAATGCGCCCATCATGGCGAAATCGCCCTGGGCGAGATTGATCGTGCGCGTATTGCGGAACACGACGACCACGGCAACGGCGGTCAGGGCATAAAGGCTGCCCGCTGCCAGACCGCTCATAAGTAGCTGGCCAAGCACGTTTTTGCCTCCCTAATTCCTGCGCCCCAAGCGGCCGGCGGCGTCTTCTTGCTTGCTTCGGCGAGACCCTTGATCCGGGCGAGCGGCGGCCGAGATCCTTCTTCCTTGCTCTCTCGTTCTATCCAGCCGTGGGCCCAGTCATCAGCAGTGTTCAGGCTGCCGCTCAGCCGCCGGCGCCGAAGCGCGTGGCGGCGTCGATCATCAGCCCCGGCACGCCCTGCTGCGCCGCGGCGGCGAGCTTGCTCGCGACGCGCTCGCGCCCGGCGCTGGCCAGGGCCGCCAGCGAGCCGGACTTGATCGCGCCGGTGGGGCAGACCTCCTCGCAGGCGCGCGGCAGGCCGACCGGCCGCTCCAGGCCCGGTGTCTGGCAGAAGTTGCACTTCTCCATCTTGCCCGCCACGGTGGTGAGCTGAGGCGCGTTGAAGGGGCAGGCCCAGGCACAGAAACCGCAGCCGATGCACTTGTCCTGATCGACCATCACGATGCCGTCCTCGGCGCGCTTGGATATCGCGTCGACCGGACAGGCGGTCAGGCAGGGCGCGTCGCCGCAGTGCATGCAGGCCATGGAGACGTTCATGGACTGGAGGTCGGGGAAGGTCCCCGAGGTAACCTTGACCACCTCGCGCCAGCGCGGACCGACCTCGACCTCGTTCCAGGACTTGCAGGCGATCTCGCAGGCGTGACATTTTATGCAAAGCGCCGGATCGAAATCGAATCCCTGTTGCATCGAAAGCCTCCCCTTGCCGCAGTCGTTTCCTCGCCCTCGCCGGCCAATCAGGCCGGGCGTATCCGCACCTTGCATTCGTTGTAGCAGTTGGCGCCGGAGATCGGCCCGGTGTGCCGGTCCATGAGCACGTTGGAATGCGCGCCCTTGCCCTTGGCGACCGCGCCCATGGCCCAGTGCCCGAAGCCGTGGCCGTGGCGGATGCAGACCACGCCGGGCACGATGCCCTCGACCACCTTGGCCAGGATGGTGATGTTGTCCTTGGGCGATTCCACGATCACGTAGGCGTCGTCCGAGATACCGTACTTGGCGGCGTCGACCGTGTTGATCTCGACCCAGTTCTCGCCGACGATCTCCATCAACAACGGATTGTTCTGGGTCAGGACGTTGCAGTGCACGGACAACTTCGAGTGCGTGATCTGCAGCGGATAGTCGTCGTCGGGAACCACGCTGCGCTCGCTGTAGACCGGATAGGGGTTGTGCCCCGCCTCCGCGTAGGCCTTGGAGTAAATCTCGATCTTGCCGGACGGCGTGGGCAAGCCATCGGCGACCCGGCCGTAACGGATCTCACCGGCCCAGAAACCCTGCTTCTTGAGCTCGTCGAGCGATATGGGCGCGTCCTTCATGACGACCTCGCCCCAGTCCTCCCACTTTTCGTAAGGGAAGTGTTCGCCCCAGCCCATCTTTTGGGCGATACCCTTGACGATGTCGTAGAGCGGCTTGGACTCGCCGACCGGCGGCACCGCCGGTTGGCACAGGATGATCTGCGGCCCCAGCCACAGGCCTTGGCGAATCTCGGCATGCTCGTAGAACGAGGTCTCGGGCAGCACCAAATCGCACTCGAGCGCCGTCTCGCTCATGAGAACCTCGATGGCGACGCCGAACTCGAGGCCTCGGAACATCTCGATCATCTTGTCCTTGTCCGGGTCGCTCATCACCGGGTTGGTCGCTTGCACGAAGATCGCCTTGACCGGATAGGGGTCGCCGTTCAGCACCGCCTCGGGCAGGCGCGAATTCGGCAGATCGGGGGCCAGCGGGTAGCCCATGGCGACGTGCAGCGGCGGCTTGCCCGGCTTGGCCTTGGCCTCGTCTGGGATGATCACCGGCGGGCCCAGGGGCGCCCAGTCCTTGAGGTGAATGTTGCCCGGGTTGTCGACCTGGCCGGTGATCGCATCCAGCAGGTAGATCGCCCGGCTCGCATCCGCGCCGTTGGTGTAGTAGCCGGGCCCCTTGAAGCAGGCCGACATGGCCGGCTTGGTGGTCGCGAACTCGCGCGCCAGGCGCGCGATCGTCTCGGCGTCGACGCCGCAGATCGGCGCCGCCCATTCCGGCGTGTAGCCGTTGTCGCGCAGGTGCTCGCGGAAGCCGTCGAAGCCCGCGCTATATTTCGACACGAAGTCCGCATCGTGGAGGTTCTCGTCGATGATCACCCGGCACATGGCCAGCGCCATGGCGCTATCGCCGCCGGGCTTGATCGGAATCCACTCGTCGGCCTTCTGCGCGGTCTCGGTGAACACCGGATCGACGACCACCAACTTGGCGCCCCGCTGCTTGGACTCGAGCAGCGCCCGGCTCTCGAACAGGCCCTGGTTGGCGCCCAGCATGTTCATGCCCCAGAGCATGATGTAGCGCGAGTTGGCAAAGTCGTGCATCGGGAACACGTGGCCGAACAGGGTCAGGCAGGCGAAGCGCCGGTCCTGCTCGCAGCCCGAAGTGTGGGTGTAGAGGTTGGGCGAGCCGTAAAGGTCGCCCAGCAGGTGGCGCGCGAACACGGTGTTCGGGTCGTGATGGCAGGTCCAGACCACCGCCTCGGGCCCGTGCTTCTCCTTGATCTCGGTCAGCTTCTCGGCGATCAGGCTGAAGGCCTCGTCCCAGGAGATGCGCTCGAACTGCCCCGGCTCGCTCTTGGGGTTGGTGCGCTTCATGGGGTACTTGAGGCGGTCCGGGTCGATGGTCATGTAGGAACTCGCCATGCCCTTGGCGCAGCGCGTCCCGATGTCGTTGGGCGAATCCGGATTGCCCTTGTGGTAGACGATCTTGTCGTCGCGCACGTAGACCTCGGTCGGGCAGGTCCAGGGACAGGTATAACAAAAACTACGGACGATCTCGGCGCCCTTGATGCGCGCCAGCTCCGCGCTCAGGTTCTGGTTCTGGATCGTCATTGTCGCCTGCCTCCTCCCGTGGCCATGTGGCTCCCGCCCTCTTTGCTCTACGGGGCGTAAACCATATCGCGATCCCAGTTTAATGGCAAATTTCTGGAATCGTGGAAACAAATCGTGGTCCGAACGGCGCATTGCCGCATGCAGCCCGCTCATGGATCATCCGAACGGGCGAGAATTCAAAGCCTTAGGCTATCGAGGCCGGAATCTTCGCATGATCGTCCCGAACCGGGGGGTGCCTTGACAGCGTATCGGGCTTGGCGTTCTAGTTGGCCGCCCTCGGGTGCCCGCGGGGGCGCCTGCGGCGGCGTGCTGGGCTTGGGGCTGCCAGGGGGCCGGGGGAGCGAAGCCAGGGGAAAGGGACGGTTGGCGCGGGCGCCA
>JACZWN010000067.1 GCA_022572105.1 Pseudomonadota bacterium
AGCATCCTTAAACCCCTTGGCTCTCGCCGTTGCCATGGGCGCGGCCCTGTTGGCCGGGCTCACGTTCCTTTTCGCCCGCCGGCGGGGCGGCGGACCGGCTTTGCCATGGTGGGGCGCGGTGCCTGGACTCGAGGCTCGCCATCCGACCGGCGAAGCCGATCGCCGTTCGGGAAATGTCCGGGTCAACCAGCGCGCGTTGCCGGAAGCGGCTTCCGCCAGGTTTGCGACACCTTCGATGTTCGATGCGCGGCCGATGTTCGATGCGCGGCCGATGTTCGATGCGCGGCAACGCTAGGAGCCCGAGATGGGCCGGACGCATCGACACAACATAAGGTTGATCTCGGTTGCGGCCGTCCTGGCCGTCGTGATCTTCCTGATCGACCTGTCGCTGCCGCTGGGCGTGGCCGGCGGGGTTCCGTATGTCGCGGTCGTCCTGATCGGCTGGTGGATCGACCGGCGCCAAATCTTCCTGCTCGCCTTGGTCGTCTCCGCGCTCACCGTCGCGGGATACCTCTACTCGCCCGAGGGTGGCATCGCGTCGGTGGTCCTGACGAACCGCTTCCTCGCGCTCTTCGCGATCTGGGTCACGGCGGCGCTGCTGGCCAAGGCCAAGACGGCGGAAACGACGCTGAAATTCGCCCACGACGAACTGGAAACGCGGGTCGAGGAGCGGACCCAAAACCTTAGCGCCGCGAATAGGGCACTCGAGAAGGAAATCGCCGAGCGCCAAAGCGCCGAAGCGGCGTTGCACGAGAGCGAGGCGCGCTTCCGGGACTATGCCGAGACCGGCGCCGACTGGTTCTGGGAAACCGACATGGACCAGCGCTTCACGAGCTGTATCGAAAGCGACGCGGCGACGGTCGGCTCGAACATCACCATCGGCAGGACTCGCGACGAGGTTCAGCGACGCATCAACGCCGAGCCAAACCTGGCGCCCATTATCGCCGAGTACATGGCCAAGGGCGACGCGTTCCGGAACCTGGAGTTCCGCTGCGACGATCCCAAGCTTGGCACGCGCTGGACCCGGGTCTCGGGCAAGCCCGTGCGCGGCCCCGACGGCCGCCTGATCGGCTATCGCGGCTCCGGCCGCGACGTGACCGCGGAAGTCGCGGCCCAAATCGAGCGTGCCAAGACCGCGGAACTGCTCCAATTCGTTTTCGAGCACATGGCGGAGGGTGTCAGCGTGGCCGACGCCGACCTCAACATGGTCGCGTTCAATCCGCTTTTCCTCGAACTGCTGGATTTCCCGCGCGATCTGTTCGAGATCGGCGATCCCTTCGAGAAGTTCATCCGCTACAACGCGGAACGCGGCGAATACGGCCCCGGCGATCCGGACGAACAGGTGCGCGATCGCGTCGAGTTGGCCAGGCGCTTCGAGCCCCACTGCCTGGAACGTACCCGGCCCGACGGCGGGGCGATCGAGATACGCGGCAATCCCCTGCCCAACGGCGGCTTCGTAACCACTTACACCGACATCACCGAACGCAAGGCGGCCGAAGAGGCGCTCCGTCAGAAGACCGCCTTCGTCGAGCTTTCCAAGGTGGTCGCCGCGGCGGCCAACGAGGCGTTGAGCGTGGAAGACGCTTTGCAGACCTGCGTGAGCGAGGTCTGCACGCACTTCGGCTGGCCGATCGGGCACGTCTATCTGCTCGCCGAGGACGGAACCGACGAGCTCGCCCCTTCCACGATCTGGCACCTGACCGATCGAGAGAAGTTCCGCGCCTTTTGCTCGATCACGATGGCGACCCGCCTCGCCCCGGGCATCGGTCTGCCGGGCAGGATTCTGGTTTCTCGAGAGCCGGTCTGGATCGCGGACGTGACGGAGGATCCGAACTTCCGGCGCGCGCGGGCCAGCGAAAACATCGGGATCAAGGCCGCCTTCGGCGTTCCCGTCCTGGTCGGCTCCGAGGTCGTGGCGGTGCTGGAATTCTTCGCCGAGGAGGCCATCGAGCCGGACCGGGCGGCGCTCGAGGTCATGGCGCACATCGGCAAGCAGATCGGCCGGGTGATCGAGCGCGCCCGCGCGGAACGCCAGCTCCTCGCCGCCAAGGACACCGCCGAGCGCGCCGACCGCGCCAAGGGCGAGTTCCTGGCCACCATCAGCCACGAGCTTCGCACGCCCTTGAACGCGATCATCGGTTTCTCCGAGATCATGGGCCAAGAGCTGTTCGGGCCGATGGGCCATCCGAACTACAAGGAGTACACGCAGGACATACGGACCAGCGGCACGCACCTCTTGAACATCATCAACGACATCCTCGATGTCTCCAGGGCCCAGGCCGGCATGATCGTGTTGTCCGACGATACCGTGGACCTCGCCGAGGTCGTCGAGACCTGCCTGCGGCTGCTCGGCCCCCAGGCGGAGGGGCAAGGCCTCTCGCTCGAGGCCGACTTGGCGCCGACGACGATTCGGGTCCGGGGCGACCGCCAGCGCCTCAGCCAAGTCCTACTCAATCTGCTATCGAACGCAATCAAGTTCACGGCCGACGGCAACGTCACGGTAAGGCTCCGCGGCGACCGCGAGATGGGGGTCGTCCTGGAGGTCATCGATACCGGAATCGGCATCGCCGAGCACGACCTGGAACGGGTCATGGAGCCCTTCACCCAGGTCGACTCGACGCTCAGCCGGGCGCACCAGGGCACCGGCCTCGGCCTGCCGCTCAGCCGCCTGCTGGTCGAGCTGCACGACGGCACGCTGACCATCGAGAGCACCTTCGGCCAGGGAACCGTGGCGACGGTGCGCCTGCCCGGAAAGCGGGTCATGGGCCGCGCCGACGCGGCCTGAGGGCGGCGCGCTTTTCTCGATTCCGTTTTCCTCGCCGAGCGCGGCCGCGGCGCGCGCCGGAACGCCGGGACCGATCCGGGCCGGGTCGGGACGGCCGCCGTTACGTCGTGGTTTCCTCGACCTCGGGCTCGCCGGGCGACTCGCGCTCCTTGCGGTGCTTGCGGCGGATGATGATGTCGCCGTCGTCGTTGACCTCGGGCAGCTCGTATTGCGGGATCGACTCGATCATGAGCTCGAGCGCGCGCATGAGCTGCTCGATCGCTTCCTTGGCCATCTCTCCGGCCCGCCCCCGCTCGCTCGGCGCATCGGCAAGCGCCGGTCCGGGCGCGCCAGCGGCGAGCGTTATGGACAGACAAAACGACCCAATAATCAATAGTTTACGCATCGTTCTGTTTACCTTACATGATCATCGAGCGGGGCGTTCGCCGTGCCGGTCCCGGGGTTCCGGGGCGAGTTCGGGCCCGGGCTAGTAAGCCACCCAAAGGTGACGAAACTCGGGCAAGATTTGGCGCCGTAGCTCGAATTTGGGGCCCCTCTCGAGCGCCGCGACGCCGCGAGGAGCAGGAATCCGGCGAAGGGCCCCGGCGACCGCGAGCGGCAGACCATGCGGGTCCCAGAGGTCCATGGCCGCGCCGCCGAGCGCCGGACCGATCGCCCCCGCCCACCTCGTAAGCCTTGATGAAGGCGGCGTTCACGCCGTCGCGCTCGAGGATGAGCGTCGCCAGCGGCGTGACGATGCCGAGGTTGACCCCGATGCCGAAGGTGCTGGCGATGATCGCGACCAGGCTGTGCCGGCGCCCGGCGCTGCTGAGGCTCTCGGCGCTCATCCGCCTATGAACGGGTTCGGGCGACGGCCTGTCAATCGCGCGCGCGTGGACGGCGGTTTGCGCCGCCGTCTCGACAAGCGCCCCCAAGCGTGCCAGGAATCGCCGGCGCCAAAACCAAGCTCGCCAAAACCAAGATTGAGAGTCCCGGCCTCGATAAGCCGGGGGACCGAACCAGGAGGGACCCGCTCATGACCGACGACATCGCGAGCCTTTCGGCCGGCGCGTTGATCGCCGGCTACCGCGACGGCAGCCTGTCGCCCGTCGAGGCGACGCGCGCGGCGCTGGCGCGCATCGAAAAGCACGACCCGGCCTTGAACGCCTTCCGCCTGGTCGACGCCGAGAGCGCCCTCGAAGAGGCGCGCAAATCGGAGGAGCGTTGGCGCATCAAGGCGCCGCGCGGGCGCGTCGACGGCGTGCCCACGTCGATCAAGGACCTCTTGCTCACCCGAGGTTGGTCGACGTTGCGCGGCTCCAAGGCGACCCCCGAGGACCAGCCCTGGGACGAGGATGCCCCCTGCGTCGCGCGCCTGCGCGAGCACGGCGCGGTGCTCCTCGGCAAGACCACGACGCCGGAGTTCGGCTGGAAGGGCGTGACCGACTGCGCCTTGACCGGGGTCACGCGCAACCCCTGGAACCCGGCGCGCACGCCGGGCGGCTCGAGCGGCGGCGCCGCGGTAGCGGTGGCCACGGGCATGGGCGCGCTCGCCATCGGCTCCGACGGCGGCGGATCGATCCGCATCCCGGCCGGCTTCACCGGGGTCTTCGGCCTCAAGCCGAGCTTCGGGCGGGTGCCGGTCTACCCGGCGAGCACGTTCGGGACCCTGTCCCACGCCGGGCCCATGACCCGCACGGTGACCGACGCGGCGATCATGCTGAGCGTGATCTCCGAACCCGACCCGCGCGACTGGTACGCGCTGCCGCCCGCGGGCACCGGCACGGCGGCGGACTACGTGGTCGGCCTCGACGACGGGGTCGAGGGCCTGAGGATCGCCTTCAGTCCGGACCTCGGCGGCAACCCGGTGGACCCGGAGATCGCGGCCCTCGTCGCCGCCGCGGCCAGGCGCTTCGAGGATCTCGGCGCCCACGTCGAGGAGGCCGACCCCGCCCTGCCCGATCGCGCCGCCCCGTTCCGCGTGCACTGGTACGCCGGCGCCGCGAATTTGCTCGCCGGCTTCAGCGCGGCGCAGAAGGCGGTCATGGACCCGGGGCTCTTGGAGATCGCCGCGGAAGGCGCCGGTTACTCGGCGCTCCAGTATCTGGCCGCGGTCAAGCAGCGCGAGGCGATCGGCCTGGCCATGAACCGTTTCCACGAGAGCTACGACCTGTTGCTGACCCCGACGCTGCCGGTGCCGGCCTTCGAGGCGGGCCTGGAGCGGCCCCGGGACAGCGGCCAGGACCGCTGGGTCGACTGGACGCCGTTCTCCTACCCCTTCAACCTGACCCGCCAACCGGCCGCCAGCGTGCCCTGCGGCTTCACCGCCGAAGGCCTGCCGGCCGGCCTGCAGATCGTCGGCCCGCTCTACGCCGACGCCCTCGTCCTGCGCGCCGCGCGCGCCTACGAGCAGGCCGAGCCGTTCAAGATGCCGGCGCTGTAGGGCCGGGGCGGCGGGCGAACGAAGAAGAATGAGCGGAATGTTTGCGTTCTCGCGATACTCTTCACAGAATAGAGCCATGAACCATGAGGATGCCGTCAGGATATTGCAGAACCACGCAGAGGAACTGCGGGCGCGCGGTGTGACGCGCCTCGACCTGTACGGCTCTACGGCCCGGGGCGAGGCACGGCCGGGCAGCGACGTTGACGTCGTCGTGGATATCGAGCCCGGCCGGAAATTTTCACTGATCGACCTAGCCAGCCTGCGCGTCTTCCTGTGCGACATTTTCGGCTGCGAGGCGGATGTCATCGTGCGCGAGGACTTGCGGCCCCGGTTTCGCGAGGAAATCGAACGCGAAGCCGTGCAGGTTCTATGATGTCCGACCAGCGAAACCTTGACCGGCTGGGCCAAATGCGCGAGGCGCTAAGCGCCATCGAGCGCCTGACTGCCGGTAAGTCATTGGATGACTACGCCGCGGAACCGGATTTGGCCGCAGCGGTCGAGCGATATCTGGAGCGCCTCTCCGAGGCGTCGCGCCATGTCCCCGATGCGCTTTAGGAGAAGCACCCGAACATCGACTGGCGGGGCGTGGCCGATTTGGGCAATGTGCTACGCCACGCCTACGATCAGGTCATGGACCATCGCATCTGGCAGATCGTGACGGCAGACCTTGCGCCCTTGAAGGCAGCCGTCGAGACTATGCTTCGCGAGGTGAAAGAAGATAGCGCCTGATCCTAACCGTGCTTAACCGTTGCGCGCGCCGCATCCGGCTTAACCCTTCGCTCACGAAGTTCGGCTATTGGCAAACAATCCGTAGCGGTCGTGCCCCTCGCGCACGCCAAGCGGGCGCCCGGCGGGACCCCGGCGCCCCTTGTCGCACGCGGGTGGAGGTGCCAAATCCATGGGCAGCCGGGGCCCCCGACGCGACCAAGGGTTCCCGGCGCCTCCCGAGCGCCTGACAAGATCTTTCGCGGAACAAGGTGACAGCCATGCAGACGTCCGTGGTGATTGCGGGTTACGCCCGCTCCCCGTTCCACTTCGCCAACAAGGGCGAACTGACCAAGCTGCGGCCCGACGAGATGGCCGCCCAGGTGGTGCGCGGCCTGATCGACAAGACCGGCGTCGACCCGGCCGACATCGAGGACCTGATCGTCGGCTGCGCCTTCCCCGAGGGCGAGCAGGGCCTCAACGTGGCGCGCCTCATCGGCTTCCTCTCCGATCTGCCGCTCGGCGTGGCGGGCACCACGGTGAACCGGTTCTGCGGCTCGTCCATGCAGGCGATCCACATGGCCGCCGGGGCGATCCAGATGGACGCCGGCGAGGTCTTCATCTGCGCCGGCGTCGAGTCCATGACCCGGGTGCCCCAGGGCGGCTTCAACCCCCTGCTCCATCCCGGCCTCGCCGAGCGCTACCCCGAGGCCTACGTCGCCATGGGCGAGACCGCCGAGAACCTGGCCGACAAGTACAAGATTTCGCGCGCCCGCCAGGATGAGCTGGCGCTGGTCAGCCACCAGCGCGCGGCGGCCGCGCGCGAGGCCGGCAAGTTCGCCGACGAGATCGTGCCCGTGCGCCATGGCAACCACACGGTCGAGGCCGACGGCTGCATCCGCCCCGACACCAGCGCCGAGGCGCTGGCCGGCCTGAAGCCCGCCTTCAAGGTCGACGGCAGCGTCACCGCCGGCACCTCCTCGCCGCTCACCGACGGGGCGGCGGCGGTGCTGGTCACCACCGAGGACTACGCCAAGGCGCACGGCATGAGCCCGCTGGCCCGCCTGCGCTCGATCGCGGTCGCCGGCTGCGCGCCCGAGATGATGGGCATCGGGCCGGTCGAGGCCACGCGCAAGGCGCTCGCCCGCGCCGGGCTCGAAATCGGCGACATCGACGTGATCGAGCTCAACGAGGCCTTCGCGGCCCAAGCGCTGGCTTGCGTCGAGGAGCTCGACCTGGATCTGGACAAGGTCAACCTCGACGGCGCCGCCATCGCGCTCGGCCATCCGCTGGGCGCGACCGGCGCGCGCATCACCGGCAAGGCGGCCGAGATCATGCAGCGCGAGGGCAAGAGCCTGGCGCTCGCCACCCAGTGCATCGGCGGCGGCCAGGGCATCGCGACGATCCTGGAAGCGGCTTAGAGGGGAGGCGGTCCGATGGGCATCGACAAGGCGGCGGTCATCGGCGCCGGGGTCATGGGCTCGGGCATCGCCGCGCAGATCGCCAACGCCGGCGTGCCGGTGCTCTTGCTCGATATCCCGGTAGCGGGCGAGGACCGCAGCGCGCTCGCCAAGGGCGCGATCCAGCGGATGCTCAAGGCCGACCCGGCGCCCTTCATGCACAAGGGCGCGGCCAAGCTGATCACGCCCGGCAACACCGAGGACGACCTGGAACGCTTGGCCGGGGCCGACTGGATCGTCGAGGCGGTGGTCGAGGACCTGGAGGTCAAGCGCGATCTTTACGCCCGCATCGAGGCGGTGCGCAAGGACGGCTCGATCGTGTCCTCCAACACCTCGACCCTGCCGCTCGCCCTGCTGGTCGACGGCCAGCCCGAGCGCTTCGCGCGCGACTTCCTGATCACCCACTTCTTCAACCCGCCGCGCTACATGCGCCTCCTGGAGCTGGTCGTGGGCGAAGCGACCGGCGCCGAGACGCTCGACGCGATCCGCGACTTCGCCGACCGGCGCCTGGGCAAGAGCCTGGTCATGTGCAACGACACGCCGGGCTTCGTGGCCAACCGGATCGGCAATTTCTGGCTGCAGTGCGCGGTCAACGCGGCGCGCGACCACGGGCTCACGGTCGAGGAGGCCGACGCGGTCATGTCCCGGCCGGTCGGCATCCCCAAGACCGGCGTCTTCGGCCTGCTCGACCTGGTCGGCATCGACCTCATCCCCAAGGTCGATGCGAGCCTGGCCGCGGCGCTCCCCGAAGGCGACGCCTACCACGGCATCCGGCGCGGCTGGGATCTGCTCGATCGATTGATCGCCGAGGGTTACACCGGGCGCAAGGGCAAGGGCGGCTTCTACCGGCTCGACAAGAGCGGCGGCAAGCGGGTCAAGGAAGCGATCAATCTCGAGACCGGGGACTACGCGCCCGCCGCCAAGCCGGCACTGGAAAGCCTGACCGCGAGCAAGACCGGCGGCCTCAAGGCGCTGATCGAGCACGACGACCGCGGCGGGCGCTTCGCCTGGGCGGTGCTGTCCCAGACCCTATCCTATGCCGCCACCCACGTGCCCGAGACCACGGACGCGATCTGCGATGTCGACCGGGCACTCAAGTTCGGCTACGCCTGGAAGTACGGCCCCTTCGAGCTGATCGACCGATTGGGCGCCGCCTACTTCGCCGGGCGCCTGGAGCAGGACGGCCGGGCGGTGCCGCCGCTGCTCGCCAAGGCGGCCAAGGCCGGCGGCTTCTACCGGGTCGAGGGCGGGCACCTGCAATATCTCAAGGTGGACGGCAGCTATGCCAAGGTGCCGCGGCCCGAGGGCGTGCTGCTGCTCGAGGACGTGAAACGCGCCGGCGCGCCGATCGCCAAGAACGGCTCGGCCAGCCTCTGGGACATCGGCGACGGGGTCGTCTGCCTGGAGGTCCACACCAAGCTGAACACCATCGATATGGACGTGATCGCCATCATGGAGACCGCGGTCAAGACGGTCGAGAAGGACTACAAGGCGCTGGTGATCTACAACGAGGGCTCGCAGTTCTCGGCCGGCGCCAACCTGGGCCTCGCCCTGTTCGCCGCCAACACCGCGCTCTGGCCGATGATCGAGGGCCTGGTCGAGCAGGGCCAGAAGGCTTACCGGAAGCTCAAGCACGCGCCCTTCCCGGTAGTCGCCGCGCCGTCGGGCCTGGCGCTCGGCGGCGGCTGCGAGATCCTGCTCCATTCGGACGCGGTCCAGGCCCACGCCGAGAGCTACGTCGGCCTGGTCGAGGCCGGCGTCGGCCTGATCCCGGGCTGGGGCGGCTGCACCGAGCTCTTGACCCGCCTGGCCGCCGATCCCAAACGCCCCAAGGGACCCATGCCGCCGGTGGTCGAAGCCTTCGAGACCATCGGCACGGCCAAGGTGGCGAAATCCGCCTTCGAGGCGCGCGAGCTCGGCTTCCTGCGGCCCGAGGACGGCATCACCTTCAACCGCGAGCGCCTGCTCGCCGAGGCCAAGGCCAAGGCTTTGGAGTTGGCCGAGGGCTACGCGCCGCCCGAGCCGGCCGAGCTCATCCTGCCCGGCCCCTCGGGCAAGGCGGCGCTCGACTTCGCGCTCAAGGACCTGCGCCTCAAGGGAGCGGCCACCGAGCACGACATGGTGGTGGCGCGCGAGCTGGCGACGGTCCTGACCGGCGGCCCGGGCGCCGACCCGACCGAGCCGGCCGCCCCGGACACGGTGTTGGCGCTCGAGCGCCGGGCCTTCATGACCCTGGTCAGGACCGAGCCGACCCTGGCGCGCATGGAGCACACCCTGGAAACCGGCAAGCCGCTCAGGAACTAACCAGACTGTTGGAGACGCGCGATGATCACCTATGCCGCGCCGCTGGACGATATTCGCTTCTGCCTCACCGAGCTGTTCGATTACGAGGCCAAGGTCGCCACGCTGCCCGGCTACGAGGAGGCGACGCTCGACCTGCTCGATGCCGTGCTCGAGGAGGCGGCCAAGTTCTGCGAGAACGAGCTCTTGCCGCTCAACGGCCCGGGCGACGAGGAAGGCTGCACCTTCGAGAACGGCGTGGTGCGCACGCCCGAGGGCTTCAAGGAGGCCTACCGGGCCTTCACCGAGGGCGGCTGGGCCGGGCTCGCCTGCGACCCCGCCTACGGCGGCCAGGGCCTGCCCAAGACCCTGCAGTACATCCTCGAGGAGTTGATCTGCTCGACCAACCTCTCCTTCGGCATCTACCCGGGGCTGACCCACGGCACCTACGACGCCCTGGCGCGCTACGGCTCGGACCAGCTCAAGGCCCGGTTCCTGCCCAAGCTGGTCGCGGGCACCTGGGCCGGGACCATGTGCCTGACCGAGCCCCACAGCGGCACCGATCTGGGGCTGATCCGCACCAAGGCGGTGCCCGACGGCACGGCCAGCCCGGACGGCGCGCCGGCCTACAAGATCACCGGCACCAAGATCTTCATCTCCGGCGGCGAGCAGGACCTGACCGAGAACATCGTGCACCTGGTGCTGGCCAAGCTGCCCGACGCCCCGCCCGGCATCAAGGGCATCTCGCTGTTCCTGGTGCCCAAGTTCCTGGCCAAGGCGGACGGCTCGCTGGGCCCGCGCAACGGCGTCGCCTGCGGCTCGATCGAGGCCAAGATGGGCATCCACGCGGCCTCGACCTGCGTCATGAACTTCGAGGCCGCGGAGGGCTACCTGGTCGGCGCGGCGCACGGCGGCATGCGCGCCATGTTCACGATGATGAACAACGCCCGCCTGGGCGTCGGAATCCAGGGCCTCGGGCTCGCCGAGACCGCCTATCAATCGGCAGTTTCTTATGCCAAGGAGCGCCTCCAGGGCCGCGCGCTCTCGGGCGCCAAGCACCCGGACAAACCGGCCGACCCGATCCTGGTACACCCGGACGTGCGCAAGAACCTGCTGACCATGCGCGCCACCATCGAGGGCTGCCGGGCGCTCGGCATCTGGGTCGCGATCGCGGTCGATATCGCCGCCAAGCACCCGGACCCGGCCACGCGCCGGGAGGCCGAGGACCTGGTCGAGCTGCTGACGCCGATCGTCAAGGCCTACTTCACCGACATGGGCTTCGAGGCGGCCAACCTGGGCGTCCAGGTGTTCGGCGGCCACGGCTACATCCGCGAGCACGGCATGGAGCAACTGGTGCGCGACGCCCGCATCGCCCAGCTCTACGAGGGCACCAACGGCATCCAGGCCCTCGACCTGGTCGGGCGCAAGCTGCCGCGCCACATGGGCCGCGCGCTACGCCGCTTCTTCCACCCGGTGTTCGCCTTCATCGAGGACCACCAGGCCGAGCCCGAGCTGGCCGAATTCGTACTGCCGCTCGCCAAGGCCTTCGGGCGCCTGCAGCAGGCGACCGCTTGGGTCGCCCAGCAGGGCTTGCGCGACCCCGAGGAGGCGGGCGCGGCGGCGAGCGACTACCTGCGCCTGTTCGCACTCACCGCGCTCGCCTACATCTGGGCGCGCACCGCCAAGGTCGTGCTCGACAAGCCGGAGGGCGAGCGCCAGGCCTTCCACCAGGCCAAGCTGGCCACGGCGCGCTTCTACATGACCCGCATCCTGCCCCAGACCTCGGGCCTGTTCGCCGCCATCAACGCCGGCGCCAAGCCGATCATGGCGGTCGAGGAGGACTGGTTCTAGCCTGGCCCCAACGCCGCTCCAACCGCCGCTAGGTTTGCGCCGGCGATTGGCGTAACATTCCGGCTTGGAGAGACTGGGTGGCAAGGTCGGAGACCATGCTGAGCGAAGACCAGACCCGGCAGTTCCGCGACCAGGGCTACGTGGTCGCGCGTGGCCTGCTCGATGCCGCTAGCGTCGCGGCGCTGACCGGCGAGATCGACGCCTGGCTCGCGGAGTCGCGCCGGCACGAGGTCAACTACGGCGAGACCATGGACGGCAAGGCGCGCTTCGACCTGGAGGCCGGCCATACGGCCGAGCGGCCCAGGCTGCGCCGGGTCGCCAACCCGGCCGACATTTCCGCGGCCTACCGGAGCGCGCTCTGGGACGGCCCGATCGTGGATGCGGTCGCCGAGCTGATCGGCCCCGACATCAAGTTCCACCACTGCAAGCTCAACATCAAGCTGCCGGGCATGGAAACGCGCGTCGACTATCACCAGGACCACGCCTACGACCCGCACACCAACGACGACATGCTGTCCATGGCGCTGCTGCTCGACCAGGTGACCGAGGAAAACGGTTGTCTGCGCGTGGTCCCCGGCTCGCACCGGGAACGCTACAGCCATTACCGCGACGGCAAGTTCGTCGGCGCCACCGACCCGGCGCTCGACGCGGAGTTCGAACGCCGCTCGTTGCCGGTCATAGGTGAGGCCGGCGACGTCTGCCTGCTGCACACCTGGACCGTCCACGGCGGCGGGCCGAACCGCTCGGAGCGGCCGCGCCGGCTCCTGATCTGCGATTACGTGGCCGCCGACGCTTATCCCCTGACCGCCCCCGCCGTGCCCTCGCCGCACACCGGGCGCATCGTCCGCGGCAAGCCCACGCGCAAGGCGCGCCTCGTCGCCGACAGTATCGAGCTGCCCACGCCCTACGAGGACGATTCCTTCTTCGGCCTGCAGGGCCAGAAGTCAGCGGTCGGATGACAGGGATCAGGGATCGGAAACCAACTCGTCTTCCTCTGATACCTGATACCCGATCACTCCTCGAGCAGGGCGGCGACCTTCATGGCGACGCCCATCGAGCCCTCGATCTTCAGCTTGCCGAGCGTATAGGCCATCATCGCGTTGAGGGTGCCGTCGATCAGTTTCTCCAGGTTCTCCGCCGAGATCCGGATCGTGCAATGCGCGCCGTCCGGCTGGTCGGAGAGGGTGGGCGGGCTCACGGTCGCGTCGATCGCGATCGCGCCGTCCGCGCCCAGGTCGAAGGCGACCTTGGCGCCGAGCCCGGCGAAGTCGCTCAGGTTGGCTTCGAATCTCTCCTTGATGCGTTCGGCGCTCATGCCGCGCGTCCTCCGCCGCGTTGCCCGCTCGATCCCTGCGTTCCTCCGTTGCCGGCCGCCCTGGCCGCCGCGTCCCTGGCCACCGCGTCCCTGGCCGCCAGGCGCTGTCGCTCCTCCTCGACCAGCTGGCGGCGCAGCGGCTTGCCGACGAGCGTCTTGGGGATGTCCTCGCGGAACTCCACCTTGCGCGGCACCTCGAAGGGCGCCAGCTTGTCCTTGAGAAACGCGCGCAGCTCGCCGGCGGTCAGGGCGCCGTTGTCGTCGCGCAGCTTGACGAAGGCCTTGACCACCTCGCCGCGGTGCTTGTCCGGGACGCCGCAGACCGCGACCTCGGCGACCGCCGGGTGCAGGTAGATCGCCTCCTCGACCATGCGCGGATAGACGTTGAAGCCGCCGGTGATGATCAGGTCCTTGATCCGGTCGATCAGATAGACGTAGCCGTCCTCGTCCATGTAGCCGACGTCGCCGGTGCGCAGGCGGCCGAGGCCGAGCGCCTGCTTGGTCTCGTCCTCGCGCTGCCAGTAGCCGGCCATGACCTGCGGGCCGGTGACGCAGATCTCGCCCTTCTCGCCCAGGGGCAGCACCCGGTCCGGATCGTCGAGCGCGACGATCTCGACGACGGTGCCGGGCAGCGGCAGGCCGGTCGAGTTCGCCCTGCCGGCGCCGGTAAAGGGGTTGATGGTCACCACCGGCGCGGCCTCGGTCAGGCCGTAGCCCTCGACCAGCGTGCAGCCCGTGACGCTCTCGAACTTGGTCTTGATCGCGCTCGCCAGCGGCGCCCCGCCCGAGATGCAGTATTTGAGGCTGGAGAGATCGTAGTCGTCCAGCGCCTTGTGCTCGTTGATCGCCGAATAGATGGTCGGCACGGCGAGGAACACCGTCGGCTTCTCCTTGTCGATCACGGCCAGCGTCTCGGCGACCTTGAAGCGCGGCAGCAGCAGGATCTCCGAGCCGCTGACGAGCGCCAGGTTCATGACCCCGGTCATGCCGAAGACGTGGAACAACGGCAGGATCGCCAGCACCTTCTCCCGGCCTTGGTCGATCGCGCTCGCCCAGATCCGGATCTGCGCCGTGTTGGCGGTTAGGTTGGCGTGGGTGAGCAGCGCCGCCTTGGGCAGCCCGGTGGTGCCGCCGGTGTACTGCATGACCGCCACGTCGCGCAGGGGATCGATATCGGCGAGCGCCGGGATGCCGTCGTTGGCGGTCAGCTTGGCGAACTTGACGTGCGCCGCGTCGCTCGGGATCGCGGCCACCTCGCGGCGCTTGAACAGCGCGAAGAGCGCCCGCTTGGGCAAGGCCAGGGCGCCGCCCATGTCGCAGACCACGAGGGTCTCCAGGCAGGTGTCCTCGAGGCGCCGGGCGACCTTGGGATAGAGCGTGTTCAGGTTCATGGTGACCATGATCCGGGTGCCCGAATCCTCGATCTGGCGCGCGATCTCGCGCTCGGCGTAGAGCGGGTTGAAGTTGACCACCGTGCCGCCGGCTTTCAGGACCGCGTGGAAGCAGATCACGTAGTAGGGGGAGTTGGGCAGGAACAGCCCGACGCGCACGCCCTTGGCGACGCCGAGGTCCTGGAAGCCCTTGGCCGCCTTGGCGACCAGCTCGCCGACTTCGGCGTAGGTGTAGCGCTTGCCGAGGAACTCGAGGCAGGGGTTGTCGGGCCAGGCGGTGACCGCCTCGTCGAGGATCGAAGCCACCGGCTTGACCGGGAGCTCGGCGTCCCAGGCGATGCCTTCGGGATAGGACGCCTCCCAGGGGTGCGGCCGGCGCGCGCGTTCCGGGCCCGGCGCCGGCTTCGGCGCGAAGACGGCGAGCAGCAGCGTGACCCGGTGCCTGAGTCCGCTCCAGAGCTTCGCCATCGCGCGTCCCTCGACCTTCATCTAATACCAAGGAGCGCTGACAATGACCCATAGAGATCGGGCACCATGTTGCGCCGCACAAAAGCAGCCGCGCGCACCTGCGTGAATCCTAAGCCCTGCGCCATGAATATTTGGTTATCCCCCGGGTAACGCCCAAACCACTATTTGGTGAGCCCGGCAACCGCCTTGTAGGTCCCAAGTGCAAGCAAAGTAAAGGGCCGGTAGTGGGGGGCCGGTGCCGATCGTCCAGGATTCCGCAAGGGAATCGACGGCAAGGCGGCGTCGCTTTTCCAAAGCTTGCCCGCGCGCGGGCCGCGCCCACTATTTTCGGCGCGTTAAAAATTTATCGGGCGGTGACCCGGGCGGGCGGATTCGGTTAAGCTAGACTGGCGGCGCCCGAGTCGCGGCCTGCGGTTCGCAGCTCCTGGCGCGGCGCCTGAGGAGGTGCGTGATGACCATGAAGACCATCCTGTTGCCGCTCGAGGAGAGCGAGGGCCTGGGCGCCATGCTGGAGACCGCCTGGCTGGCGGCGAGCGCCTTCGGCGGCGCCATCGAGGCGCTCTACATCCGCCGCACCCTGCCCGGC
>JACZWN010000068.1 GCA_022572105.1 Pseudomonadota bacterium
GACGCGAACGGCTGGTCTCACGAAGGCCACTTGCCGGTGACCGATTTCAGCTTCAAGCTGATACAGGTGAAGGGCAATAATCAGACCTCGGTGCTTCGGATCGCGGCGTCCCTTGATGCCGATACGGCTGGCGAGCTCATCGTTGGCGATGGTGTCTCGGTGTTCATCGATGCGGACGACGTGAAGATCTTTAACGAGTTGGACCAAATCGTCCATTGGGTGAACGATCCGGACGGTCCGACGATCGATGCTGGGATTACCATTTATCAGGACAGCGATGAGGTCGTCATCGACGGCCTCGAAGAAGGATGGAAGGTCGAGTTCACTACGGCTACCGATTTCAACAGCGTCGACGTCACAAACGCTGACGGTGAGACGGTCGATTCCACGCTCCTTGATGGCAATGACTTCTCCCTTGGCGAGTTCGGCTTCGATATCGCGACGGCCGGCGGTCCGATCGATATGTCCTTCGACCTGACCGTGTCCGACGAGGATCTCGACACCGCGACCGGCACGCTGCTCGTGACCACGGTTCCCGATAACGGCTCCGACATCGTGGGCACGGGGGCCGACGAGACGCTGATCGGCGGCTCCAGCGACGATACACTGACCGGGAACGGCGGCGACGACAACCTGACCGGCGGTGGCGGGATCGACACCTTCGTGTTCAGCCTCTTGGCGGACGACGGGGACGACACCATCACCGATTTCGATGTTTTGAACGATATCCTGCAGTTCACGGACGTGGTCGATCAGAACAGCGATACGGACGTCGACCTCGATGACATCGATTTACTCACGACGATAACCGACGACGGCACCAATGTGACGGTGGACTTCACCAACGGGGCCTCGATCACCTTCCTTGGCATCGGCGATAACACCATCGATACGTTCGCCGAGCTGGTTGACAATACGACGGCGCAGATCATCTTCACCAGCTAGAAAGCCACTAAGTTTCAGAGCCGGCCATCTTCGGTTCGGCGGGGGGTGCAGGTAGCGCCCCCCGTTTTCTTTTGCCCGCGCCCAGATTCCCACACCCCGGCTCCCCGGCTATTCCGCGCCACGTCGTTCCATAGCCTGGGCATAACCAAGCCGTGCCCGGTCCTGGCGCGGGGACTGGGGGTCCGGGCGAATCCGCGGGCGAATATTGACGCCGGGGGCGTTCCCTCTCTTCAAATGTTACTTTAACCTGTGACAATCCTGTGGCACGGTTTTATTAATAAACCTTTCGACGCCTAAGAAAAAAGAGGTTAAATACCTTGGTTAACGGAGTTTTTACACTTGAATGGTATTTTGCTTTCATGGTAACCTTACCTTCAATAAACCCGCGAGGTACGCGGGCGGGGCAAGTAGCCGGGCGCACGAGCGCCTTCTGACGGGAGCCAAGGTATGGCAGTGCATCTCTGGTTGGGACGGGTTCTATCGGGTTTCCTCTTCGTCCTCTTCGTCCTCCTCGGCCTGGCGGGTGCGGCCCGGGCCGGTCACTTCCTGACCCATCCGGCGGCCACGCCCCAGGCGATCGCGGCGCCACGGACGGCGGAGGCGGTCGCGCGCGACGCCAGGACGCTGTTCGAGAAGGGCACGGAGATCAAGATCAAGCGCGACGCCAAGGTCTACATCACGCCGCGCAACATCCCCAAGGGCGACCGGTTCCTGAAGGCCTACTCGGCCGACAAGGCGGTGCGAAGCACCGGCATCGCCGCGCCCGGCCTGCTCGGCATCGCGACCCAGGCCTACCGCACCCAGGCCTCGGCCGGCACGGCGAACCAGGCCTACTCCCTGGCCGACGCCATGCGCGACGCGGTCTGGCGCAAGACGACCGCGGCCAAGCTCAAGAGCCTGATGAGCACGCAACGCGCCTGCGCCGGGGGCGCGAACGGCACCAGCCGGCGCGCACCGTCGATCGGGCTCGGCGCCTTCTGCTAGCGTTCGGACTCCAACCTTTCCGCACCCGATCTGCCCTAGAGGTTCTCCAGGGCGCTTTGCACCGCTTCGGTGCTCGCCTCCTCGCTTCTCGCCTTGGCGGCCTCGTTCAGTTTCTGCACGGTGCTCGCCAGCTGGGCGGAGAAATCCTTCAGCGCGGCGACCGGCAGCATCAGCACCCCGACCACCTCCGGGTCCAGCTTGTTCTTGCTCTCGCCGCGCCGCAACTGCAGGAGCTCGATCCGGGCCACGCCGTTGGCCACCGCGATCGATCGAATGCCGTCCGCGAAGATGTCGTTCATCGCCCCCGCCTTCATCTACTCGTCAAACACATTCGCCGCCGCGTCCGCCGCCACGGATCGAGGTTGCGCGAAAAGCCATACGACCGCAAGCGCTTCAGCGCGCCCCGCTCATCGTAACGATTGGATCAGCCGGCCGAGCAGGGCGAGCGACGCCTCGCCGGTCACCGGCAATCCGGCCTGCGACTGGAACGCGGCGATCGCGGCCCGGCGTTCCCGCGCCGTCGGCTGGCCGTCGGCCCGGTCCAGATGGCCCAGGCGGCCGAGCAGTTGGTCGATGGTCTGGAGCGGAACCGGAGAGGCCGGGCCACCGCCGGCCGGGGCCCGGCCACCGGACCAGACGTCGCCGGCGCGCCGAACCGCCTGGACCGCTTGGCCCGCGCCGCCCTCGGGATGAAACAGCGCGGCCGAGAGCGCGCCCGCGGTCCGGCCTTGGTCGGTGCGCGCGTTGAGGACGTGGAGCCCGGCGACCCGGAACTCGCCATCGGCCAGGACCAGAAGCGGCGAGCCCGAATCCCCCTTCGCGATGTCGCAGGAATGGAGGATCCCCCTCCGGCCCTCGAAGAACCCGGAGACCGGGCAGTCCAGGTTCACCGTCACGATGTGGGCCCAGCCCCGGCGGTAGCCCGCCTGCAGGGTGCGGGCCTCGCCGCGGCGCAGGCGCGCCAGCAGCTTCTTGTCGAGCCGCCGCAGGCCGAGCCAGCCCGCCTGGCGGCCGATCGGCTTCTCGAGCACGAGTACCGCCCAGTCGGCAACGGCGTTGGCGGAGGTCGCGCCCGCCCCGGGGTCGAAGCGCCTGGAGCGCTCGTAGCTCAACACCGGCGAGTGGATGAGATAGGTATCGCGCTGGTAGCCGGCGACGAAGTGCAACTCGTTCGCCCCGCGCCACCGGCGCTCCCGGTTGTCGAAGAGGCAGTGGGCGGCGGTCAGGACCCGGCGCTCGCCGATCAGGAAGCCGGTGCAGTGGCCGCGCCCGCCCGCGTTGACCCGGCCGATCGCGCTCCAGGGGTACTCCATCGCGTTGACCTCGATGCGCCCGGTCTCGGCCAGCGCCAAGCTCGTCGCGCGCGAAGCCGCCGGATGGGCGAGGGCCGCGGCGAGCGCGAAGATCAGGACGGCGGCGAAGCGGTTGCGGCGCGAGGAGCTAATGATCCTTGGATTCGAAACCGTGCCCTTTTCCTGCATCGAAATAATTCCCGCAAGGTGAATTCGCGGACTCCCGGGGTGCGGCCGGCAACGCGCCTCCGCCCGGCGTTTATATCAAGGACGGTTGGTATTAGCCCGCGGCGAGACCGGCGATGAGCTTCTCTCCGGTCACCGAGCCGGCGACCTCGCGCAGGGCGGCGATCACCGCCGGGTCGTAGCGGTGGCCGTTCTGCTCGAGGATGTCGAGCGCCGCCACGGGCGAGATCCCGCTCCGGTAGGAGCGCGGCGCGACCCGGGCGCAGAACACGTCGCAGGCGCCCAGGATGCGCGCCGTCAGCCTGATCCGCTCGCCCGACAGGCCCGCGGGATAGCCCCCGCCGTCGAGGCGCTCGTGCATCTGGGTGATGGTCTCCAGCACCGGCAGCTCGAAGTCGATGTCGCGCAGGATCGCCACGGCGTGATCGATGTGCTGCTGCATCTGGGCGATCTCGGGCTCGCTCAAGCGCTCCGGCTTGGTCAGGATCTCGCGCGCCACGGCCAGCTTGCCGATCTGCGACAGGTTGGCGGCGATCTCGACGGTGGCGATTTCCTCGGCGCCCAATTCGAGGCGCTGGGCGACCGCGACCGAAAAGCCGGCCAGGCGTCGCGAATGCCCGGCCAGGTAGGGATCGCGCAGTTCCACCGCGCGCACCAGCGCCGCGACCATCTGTTGGATCGCCCGTTCCCGCTTCTTCTGCTCCTCGACCAGCTCGGTCACGTCGCGGGTCACCGAGACGATGCCCGAGATCTCGCCGGTCTCGTCCTGATACGGCACCTTGGAGATCTGCAGGTGATGCAGCCGGGACCCCAGATAGACCTCCTCGTTGATGGTCACCGGCGCGCCCGATTCGAGCGCGCGCCGGTCCGACGCCTCGAGCCGGTCGGCCGTGCCGCGGCCGAAGATCGCCGCGTCGTCGAGCCCGATCGCGTCCTCGACCTCGCGCCCGATGGCGCGCGCGAAGGCCGGGTTGAGGTAGCGGTAGGTGCCGTCCCTGGACTTCAGACCGATATACTCGGAGATCGAGTTGTTGATGCTGTCGAGCAGCTTCTTCTGCGCCTCGATGCGCGCCGCCAGGCGCCGGAACTGTTCGGCGAGCGCCGAGCTGTGTTCGTTCGACAACCGCCACCAGAACGCGCCGAAGGCCGCGATCACGGTCACCACGACCAGAACCGCGACGATGGTTGCCGCCGTGACGAAGCCGCTGATTTTTTTCTGCGCGGCCGCCACGTCGATCTCCTGAACCACCCACCAGGGCGGCCCGCCGACCGCGCTGCCGACCGAATAGACCGCGCCCGGCGCGCCGATGGATGCGCGCTCGGCGAAGGGGATGAGGCGCCCCGCCTCGGTCACCTCGAGGTCGTCGATGGCCCTGAGCGGCGGGGCGGCGCCGGGCGCGATCTCGAACGTCTTGCCGCCCGAACGCTGCACCAGCTTGAGCCGCTCGCCGGGCTCGGCGAGCGGCGGCGGGGCCAGGATCTCGCCCAGCATCTCGGCGACCGGCGTGGTCAGCAGCAGCACCCCCACCGCCTTGCCCGTGCCCGATTCGCTCTGGGCCGGGAGAATCGGCGCGTAGAAGTCCATGACCAGACCCGCCGGCGAGGCGCGCACCGGCCCGAACGTCAGCCTGCCGCTGTCGAACACCGTCTTGGCGATGGCCTGCTGCTCCGGGTCGATCGTCTCGGCGCCCGCGCTGGTCACGTAGGCGATGCCGTCGCGGTTGACCAGGTAGCCGGCCAGGAAGTCGGCGTTCCGGCTGAAATCGCTAAGTACCTGCTCCATGAACGGCAGCTGCGCGGCCAAGGGCACGCCGAGGCCGGCCGGCACCTCCGAGCCCTCCGGCACCCCCTCGCCGCCGGTCGCCAGGTCCGAGATATCGCCGCCGGAGAGATCCATCTCGGTCGCGAACAGCCGGAACAGCTCGCTCTCCACGACCCGGTCGGCCGGGCGCGTCATGCCGTCCAACCAGGTCTCGATGACCTCGGCCCGGCCGCGCGACAGGATCTCGAGCCGGCGTTCGGTCTCGGTCACCAGATCGGCTTTCTCGAAGCGGATCATGACCGCCGGGACCGCCACCGCGATGACCACGATGACGGCGATCACCACCAAGCCGCGGGCGAGCGCGCGCGAGCGCGCCGGGCGATACCGTTCGGCATCGACCTCGGAGGAAATGAAGTCGGTTTGGCTCGCTGCGCCGCCGTTCGACATGGCCGACTCGTCTAATTCCGTTTCCTGGCCACCAAGCCCTGATACACGGGCTTCTTGTTCTTTTTGAAGCCGCCGATGTGGGCCCAGCGCGTGGTCTCGTTCATCGAATACTGCGGGATGTATTGCTTGTAGCGCGTGTGTGACAGGATCAGGTTCGACAGGCTGTCCAGGATTAATATGTCATTTTCCACATAGATGGCCAGGACCGAGTGACCGATACCGCGGATCTCGTCCATGAGGATCACGACGCGCAGTTCCTCCTTGGCGAAGCCGAGCTTGCGCAGGGCGAAGTACTTGGCGATGGAATAATCCTCGCAGTCCCCGGACCGGGACATGAATTCCTTCGGCGTCGCCCAGTATTCGCTCATGCCATAGAGTTCCCGGTCCAGCTTGTAGGGCCAGCGGTTGAAAAAATCATTGACCGCCTTGACCCGGTCCGCGCGCTTGAGCTTGGCCGCCGAGGTGATGATATTGCGCCAGTTCCTGAGGAGCGGCGTGGTGCACGCGGTCGCGTCCGCGGTGCAGCGGTCGAAGGCGACCCGCTCGCTCTCCACGCTGCGCAGCACCCGGGTCCACTGCGGCAAACCCTTGAGCGACCCGGACTTGAGCTCGATCGAGCCGAACAGCGCGTCGCCCTCCCGGGCCGCCCTCCCGGCCTGCACCAGATCGGCCAGGCTCTGCGCCGCCGCGGGGCGAACCGCGGGGCTGGAGAATGCCAAACAGAAAAGCGTTGCCAAGGCAGTTATGAAACCACGCCGGGTCAAATAAAGGGCTCCCGTCAGCCGTTTGGCGGCCGGATCTCGCCTGGATCGGCCTGATGACAGGATCGCCGTTTCTGTTTAACGGACCCTTTCGAGGTAGGGTTTACGAAGCGGAAGGCAGCCCCGCCGAGGCCGAGGAAAAGGCCGGGTTTGCATGGTTAATACCAAAGATCGCTGATATTAATGCCCGGCCCGGGCCCCATGCCGTCCGGCCGGGCGGCAGGCCGCGCGAAGGGGCGCGGTCTAACGTTCGCGCAGCGCCCGGTCGCGCGCCTTCAGGATGGGCTTCAAGATGTAGTCCAGGACGGTCTTCTTGCCGGTCAGGATTTCGATGGTGGCGGTCATGCCCGGGATGATCGGCAGCTCGTTGCCCTGGTGGAGCAAGGTGTTTCGCGCGGTTCTCAGGTAGACGCGGTAGAAGTTCTCGCCCTTCTCGTCCTTGATGGTGTCGGCGCTGATGTGCTCCACCGTCGCCTCCAGGCCGCCGTAGATGGAGAAATCGTAGGCCGCGATCTTGATCGTCGACTTCTGCCCGGGCCGCAGGAAGGCGATGTCGGCGGGCCGGATCTGCGCCTCGACCAGCAGGGTATCGTCGAGCGGCACGATCTCGATGATGTCCTCGCCCGGCCGGATCACGCCGCCGATCGTGTTCTGCTTGATCTCCTTGACGGTCCCGCGCACCCGGGAACGGACCGCGGTACGGGTCACCCGGTCCTCGCCGGCGAGTAGCGTCTCGGTGACCGAGTTGAGATCGGCGCGCGCGCGGTTCAACTCGTCGGAGATGTCCGCCTTGGCCGAGAGAATCACTTCTTCGACGCGTTGCTTGGCTTCCTTCGCCGCGGTTCGCAGCCGTGGAATGGTCAGCCGGACGGTGCGGATATCACCCTCCAGATCCGCGACCTGACGCTCGATGCGAATGAGGTCGATGCGCGGCACGACCCCGTTACGCGCGAGCGGCCGCATTATCGAGAGTTCCTCGCGCGCCAACTCGAGGCTCCGCTCCAATTGCCTGCGGCGGCTGCCCATCTCGGCGATTTCCTGCTTGCGCTGCTTGGCCTGGGTTTCCAGGACCGCGATCTGGGCCTTGAGCTGCCGGGCACGGGCCTTGAACAGGGCGGTCTGGTCGGACGCCGCCGACGGCGACTCTTTCAGAATCTCCTCGGAGAGCGCCATTTCCCGGTCTTCCATCTCGGCCTCGAGGCGCTCGACCGTGGCCAGCAGCGCGTAGAACCGGGTCTGCGCGTCCCGGTAGGTCGCCTGGGCCGCGGTGTTCTCGATGCGCACCAGGATGTCGCCCTTTTCCACGACGTCGCCTTCGCGCACCAGGATCTCGGCCAGGATGCCGCCTTCCAGGTTCTGGATGATCTGGGTCTTGCTCGAGGGAATGATGCGGCCCTCGCCGCGCGTGACCTCGTCGAGCACGGCGTAATTGGCCCAGGTGCCCATGACGACCAGGAACGCAAAGGTCATAAACGTGAGAATGTAAGCGAAGCCATGGCCGCGCCGTCGGGCGGCCGCAAGCACGTCCGGCATGAAATGCAGATCTTCCTGACGGGTCGCCATCGGCTCAACCGTTCGCCGTGCGGATCTGACCCTGCTTGAGGGCGCTCAGGACTTCTTCCTTCGGTCCATCCGCAACGATCTTGCCGGCGTCGACGATGATCAAGCGATCGACCAGGGTGAGCAGGGAGCTGCGATGGGTCACCAGGAGCAGCGTCTTGCCCGGCAGGATCTCGGACAGGCGTTTCTTGAACACCATCTCGGTCGAATTGTCCATGTTGCTGGTCGGCTCGTCCAAAAGAATCATCGGCGGGTCGAGCAGCAGCGCGCGGGCGATGACGATGGCCTGGCGCTGACCGCCGGAGAGGCTCATGCCGCGCTCGCCGACCTGCAGATCGAAGCCGTGCGGATGGGTGCGCAGGAAGTCGCTTACCCCGGCGACGTGCGCCGCGCGCATGACCGACTGGTCGTCCAGGTGCGGCGCGCCGAAGGCGATGTTGTCGCGCACCGTCCCGAAGAACAGGTAATTGTCCTGGGACACGTAGCCGACGTTGCGCCGCAGGTCGGCCGGGTCGATCTGTCGGATGTCGGTGCCGTCCATCAGCACGGCCCCGTCGGCCGGCTCGTAAAGGCCGATCAGCAGGCGCGCGATCGTGCTCTTGCCCGAGCCGATCCGACCCAGAAAGCCGACCCGCTCGCCCGGCTCGATCTTGAACGACACGGCGTCCAGGGCTTGGATTTCCTGGTTGGGATAGCTGAAGGACACCTGCTGGAACTCGATCCGTCCGTTCAGGCTCGGCCGATGCAGGAACGACTTGTCCGCCGAGCGCTCGACCGGGGCAGTCATGATAGCGTCCAGCGACTTGAGCGCCACGCGCGATTGCTGCAGGCGGGTCAACATGGCCGCGATCGAGCTGAGCGGGGCGAGCGACCGGCCGGTCAAAATGGTCGCGGCGATGAGTGCGCCCATGGTGAGTTCGCCGTCGGCGATCAGGTACACGCCGTAGACGACCACGGCGACCGTGGTCATCTGGATCGAGACCTGGGCGAAGGTCGTGGCGATGCCCGAGATGAAGCGCGCCTTGCCCGAGGATTCGGCGGTCAATCCGACGAAACGCTCCCAGGTGCGCTGGACCCGGCCTTCCGCGGCGGCCGCCTTGATCGTCTCCAGGCCGTCGATCGTCTCGACCAGCAAGGCGTGCTTCTGGGTCGATTCGCGGTGCGTCTTTTCGATCACCTTGCGCAGCGGGAACTGCAGAATCACCCCGACCAGGACGACCGCCGGCACGACCGCGAGTGGGATGAAGGCGACCGGCCCCGCGACCAGCCAGATGACGGCGATGAACAGGAAGATGAACGGCAGGTCGACGAGCACGACCACGGTGCTCGAGGTGAAGAACTCGCGCAGCGACTCGAACTCGCGCAGGTTGTTGGCCATGGCCCCGGTCGAGGCGCCCTTGGCGGCCAGCTTCATGGACATGAGCTGCTCGAGCAGGCGGCTGGCGATGATCACGTCGGCGTTCTTGCCGGCCACGTCGACGAAATAGGCGCGCAGGTTGCGCATGACGAACTCGAAGGCGAAGACCGTGACCACGCCGAGCGCCAGGACCCAAAGCGTTTCGATCGCGTTGTTCGGCACCACGCGGTCGTAGACGTTCATGATGAACAGCGGGCTGGCGAGGGCGAAGCAATTGATCAGCGCCGAGGCCAGGATGACGTGGGTGTAGATCGGCCAGAACTTGGCGAGCGTGCCCCAAAACCACGCCCGTGACTGGGTCAGGCGGATTTCCGAGGCGCGCTGATCGAACTTGAACTCCGGCCGGGCGAAGAGGGCGTAGCCGGTGTATTGGGACTGCAGTTCCTCGAGGTCGACGGTCTTCTTGGCGGCGCCGCCCTCCGGAACGACGATTTCCGCTTGGGCCCGGTCGAGGAAGCTCAGGAGCACGCAGGCGTTGCCGCCCTCGAGCAGAAGGATGCAGGGCAGGGTGACCGGCAGAATCCGGCGCAACTGCGGCCGACGCGTGATGCGGGCCTCGATACCGGCGCGCTCGGCCGCGCGGACCGCCAGCTCGGGGGTGAATTGCTCCTCCGCGTGCGGCAGCCCAGCCTTCAGCGCCTCGGCCGAGATCGGCCGCTCGAGCAGCCCGGCCAGCGTGGCCAGGCACGACAGCAGCGGATCCTCGAAGTCGATCGCCGAGGGGGCGATCTGCCATTCCTTGGGTTTTTCGAGCACGTCCTCGGGTTTTTCGAGCACATCCTCGGACTTGATGGCCCGATCCTCGTCCGCGTCCTGGGCCGGTGCCGCGGTGCCGGGCGCGCCCTGCGGGTGCCGGGCGCCGGGCTCCGGCGCCGCGGTTTCGAGTGCCGGCGCGGGGACCGGGCTCGTTTCGGGGCTCGTTTCGGGGCTCGGCCCGGGGCTCGACCCGGGGCTCGAACCGGAACGCGCCGCCGCTCCCGGTTTGGTGCCGCCGGCTTCGCCAGGGGCGCTTGTAAGGCGGGGCTCGCGCGCGCGGGCGCTATCGTCCGTTCGCGCGCTGAATGCCGGCCGTTTACCCGAGGCGGTCGAGTGCGACGCCGCCGCGAAGGCGCCGATGATCCTTGCGGCCTTCTTGGAGCGCGCCCGTGGCGCGGCGTCCTTGGCGGCCGGCTTGGCCCCACCGCCCCCGTCCGAAGGGGGCGCGGCCGCGGCGAAGCGTCCTTTGTCCTTACTGGCAGTCATGAAAGCCGTATTCGATATCCGGATTTGGTGAGGCCCTGGGTTTCAGGGAGCGCCGTCCCGTCAAGCCGTGTTCGTACTCCGCGAGGATTGTTGTGTCGCGATGGGTTGCCGGTAAGAAATATTATGTATCGGCCGATCTTGGAAGAAGTAACTTAAGAGGCTTCGAAAAAGGTTAATGCGCCCCGGCCGCTCGGACCAGGCCGTGCCGTGGCTTGGACATTCGAGGCTCGGCGCCCCGATCGCCCGTTCCGGCGGCGAGGAGGGCCGCCCTTGGCGGCAGAATATAGTATTGGTAATTCTCCGAACGATAGCAAGGCGCGGCGCGGAGCGATATCGAATGCGGGGACAGGGCTGGTGTCCGTGTCCGCAAGGTGGGGTCTGCGAAGACGGGCCCGGGGCAAGGCCCGGGAAACCGCATGGGCTTTAAGGATTTGAAATCCGGAACCGGGGCTGATAATCTGGTGTCCGCAAGGCCTGGACTACGGTTTGGTTGAATGGTAACGCATTGACAACCGTGCGAAATCTTGGGTATTAGTCCTTTGGCTTAATGGATTTTCAACTCGGTGCCGGTTTTCGCGGACGCCGGGTTGGGGTGTGGACCGGGATACGGGGGCGAGATCATGCGCTTGGCGCAACAACGGGTAATCTTCTACGCGAAGGCGGCACTCCTGGGAACGGCGTTGCTTTTCCCCGGGACGATGGCCGCCCAGGCCGTGTCACTCAATGAAGCGATCGAGCTGGCGATATCGACCAACCCGGACATCGGGATCGTGGCCAGCAACCGCGAGGCGGTCGATGAGGAGCTGAAGCAGGCACGCGGCCTCTACCTGCCGCAGATCGATCTGGCCGTCGGGATCGGGAAGGAGCGCACGAACGACCGCACGACCCGGGCCCGCACCGGCCAAAGAGACAGCCTGTACCTGACCCGGCAGGAGGCGTCGGTTACGTTGCAGCAGCGCATCTTCGACGGCTTCGAGACCGACAGCACGGTCAAACGCGAGAAGGCGCGCGTCGAGTCGGCGGCGAATCGGGTCCACGAAAACGCCGAGTTCCTGACACTCGATGTCATCGGGGCCTACGTCGAGGTCCTGCGCCAGCGCGAGTTGGTGCGGCTCGCGGAGGAGAACCTCCGAGTCCACCTCGGCATTCTGGATTCCTTGAAACAGCGCCTGGCCGGTGGCGGCGGCAGCCGGGCGGATGTCGCCCAGACCGAGGCCCGCAGCGCCCGCGCCCGCGCCACGCTGACCCAGACCTTGAACGATTTGCGGGATTCCGAAGCCGCCTACACGCGGATCGTCGGTCAGTTCCCGGATCAGTTGGAGGCGCCGGAATTCCCCGAGGGCGTCTTGCCGGGCGATCTGGACGCGGCGGTGTCGCTGGCCGGCACGAGCAATCCGACCACGAAAATCTTCGAGGCCGACGTAAAGAGCGCGAACGCCGAGATCTCGCTCGCCGAGGTGCCGTTCTATCCGGCGGTCACGCTCGAGGCCGAGTCGGAATACAACGACGGCCGCGACGGCATCGACGATTGGGAGTTCAACAACCAGGTGATGCTCCGTCTGCGTTGGAACCTGTTCCGGGGCGGCATCGACCGGGCCAATCGTCAGGAGCAACTGTCCCGCTTGGCCGAGAGCAAGAACCGGCGCCTGCGCTCGTTTCTGGGGGCCCAGCAGGAGATGCGCCAGTCGTGGTTCGCGCTCGAGGCGAGCCGGCAGCGGGTCGAGGACTTGTCCGATTCGGTCAAGTTCAACATGGAGACCCGCGATGCCTACCGGCAGCAGTTCGAGGTCGCGCAACGCACCCTGCTCGACGTGCTGGACGCCGAGAACGAGCTGTTCGTCTCGAGCGGCCAGCTGGTGTCGTCTCAGACCAACGAGTTGCTGGCCTCGTACCGGATCCTGGCGGTCGGCGGCATGCTCATGAGCACCTTGAGCATCGCGCCGCCCCAGCAGGCGGTGGTCCAGCACACCAACTGGTGGGAAGGCATCGGGATCGCCCGGTAGCCGAGCGGCGGTACACCAGGGCGACCATGGGGGCGCCTGCGGGGCAGCCGGCAGCCGTTTCGGAGCATATGTTCCCGGTATGTTCCCAACATTTGGAGCAGATGTGGGGAAGCGGCGGCTCTCGGGTCCGGGCGGGCATGTAAATGGTTGATTTTGCACAAGATGTGGCACACGGTTTGGTTAAGATTTGGGTAATATTTGGAGTTGCGATTATCACGCCTTTATGGTCGGATAGTAGGTAATCGGTGGTGTTGCGTATCGACGAGTAACAAATGGCAAGCACCGAAAAAGGGCAAGACGCTGGCGGGCGGTTGAATTCGCCGGTCGAAACGATTGCGTCCGAAGCCTCCCGGGCGGCGGGCGCCGAGGGCGCCGACATCCTCATCCTGGATCCGGGGACGACCCCGAACCAGGCGACGGAGGAGGCGGTCTTGCTCGAGCTCGAGGATCTGCTGCCGGATGCTTCCGGCGAGATCGTGCTGTTCGCCGGCGAGGAACTGCCGGTCAATATCGTGACCGACGAACCGTTGACCGACGCCGGGATTGCGGAAGCGCACGTGACGGCCGCGGGCGTCGATGTGACCGGTCTCCACTTCTACAGCTTCGAGAGCGGGATCACCCTGTACAGCCCGACCGATCTGCTGATCGTTACCGAGTCCGGCACGATCTAGAACGCTGGCGGTCCAAACCGACAGGCGCCGCGGCGGCCTGGGCGGGTATTTTTGCGTGACCGTTCAGGCCGCGGCGTCGCCACTCCCGGGTTCCGTCCGGCGCGTCGTCGGCCGGCGTGGCGTCGGCTCGGTCGTGGGCTTGCGCGTCGCCGACAGCCACATGACGGCGTAGAAGTTCTCGCCCTCGCGGGGATGCAGGGCGAGCAGCTTGGCGGCCGCCGCGATGACCCGGCCCGGCTCCACGTAAAGGACGTTGGCGTCCACGCTCGCCAGGTTACCCGCGACCATGTCGAGCCAGACGTCGTTCAGGGGACGGCGCGTACGGACCTGAATCACCGAGGTCAGATCGGCCCCCGCGAGCGAACGCTCGGGCGACCCCAGCCAGTCCAGGAAGCTCTCGTTGTGGGACAAGATCGTGCGAAAACGGGACAGAACCAAACCCGGACTGGCGCAAGCCAGGACCAAGTCCAGAATGCTGTCGTGGCTCGCTTGGAGGCTGGCCTGGGCGAGTGCCCGCTCGGCCTCGACCATGCCGAGCACGCGCAGATGGGAGGCGAAATTGTTGCCGTCGTAGCGCTCGGCCAGCTCGGCGATGAACCGGCCCAGGCGCAACTCCTGCCGCGCGGCGAGGCCTTCCAGGGCTTGCCAGAACACCGGCTCGAGACGAATCGAATAGCGCCGGTTCCGGTACTGGACGATGCGCGGCTTCGGGATCTGAACGCCGACGGCGGCGACCTTTCTGCGGGCCATGTTCGTCCCCAAGTCTCCTCGACCGGCGGCGCTTCCGCGCCCCCCGGATGCTCATATAATATTATGTGGCCATCGACAAGCCCTGGCCGCGCCGCGCTCGCCCCGGGGCGGGAGGCAATACTCATGTCATCGGGCACCCATGCCATCGGCCATTGGTATCGACCGTCAGGGCAGTGGGATATCCTCGTGTTCGGCGACGATCCCGCCGAGATCGGCCAGCCGGCTGCGCATGTCGTAGCGATGGGCCAGCTTCTGCTGAGCCGCTTTGGGCAGATCGGTCAATATGATGATGCGCTTGTCGATCAGGACCGTGATCAAGTCCTCCAGGACGCGGACCAGCGCCAGGTCCGAGACGACGAGGGCGTTTTGGAGTCCGGCCGGGTCGCTGGTCCGGCCGAGGAACTCGACGAGATCGGGATCGCCGGGCGCCAGTTCCTCCGTGGCCTCCGCGCTCTGGGTCGCGTGGACGGCGGCGATGCGGCCGTTCTGGTCGCGCGTGACGTAGGGCATCTGCGGGCTCCTGAAGAATGCGGGAAACCTAATGTGACAGATGTTAACTTACCGTAACCCACCGATTGAAGCACATTGCGCCCCCCGGGGAGCGCGTCACGCGCTCGTCGTTTCCCTGGCCCTGCTCGCGATGCCGTGCGCCGCGCCGCGCGCCTTGGCCACGCCGGGCGACGTGTTTTACGTCGCGGCCGGCGGCGCCGAATTGCGCGCATCCCCGGAGGCCGCCGCGCCCGTGGTCCTGAGCCTCGATCCGGGGCGCAAGCTCATCGAGTTCGAGCGCCGCGGCGTGTGGCTCCGGGTCGGGATCTTCGGCGCGGTCGGCCGGGAGGCCTGGATTCACGGCTCGCGCGTCGCCCCGCGGTCCCCCGGCCAACGGGCTCCCTCGCTGCCCGCGCTGGCGCGCGGCCCCGGGGCGGCCGCGCCCACGGTGCCAGCCCCCCGGGGCGAAAGGAGCGGCGAAGGGGGAGGCGCCGCGCGGTTCCGGCTCCAGGTTTCGGGCACGCCGGCCATGAAGTTTGCCGGCGGGTGCAGCCTGGTCGGGGCCGACGGCCGGACGCGCCGCCGGACCTTCGCGGGACTGGTGCCCGGCCGCTTTGATTTCGCCGCTTCGGCGGTCCGCTGCCGGGTCCGCAAGCGCGATGCCCGCGGCCGGCTCCGGGTCGAGCTCACCCGGGACGGCGGCTTATACCAAAGGTCGTTGATATTGACCCGATT
>JACZWN010000069.1 GCA_022572105.1 Pseudomonadota bacterium
CGGCGGCCCGGCGCCCGGCGCCCCCTCCTGGCCGCCGCCGCCGGCGCGGCCGTTCCTCGACGAGGTCGGCGCCGACCCGGGCCGCTTGCACATCGCCTTCACCACCACCGCCCCCAACGGCGTTCCGGTTCACCCCGAATGCGTCAAGGCGGCGGTAGAGGCGGCGCGGCTCTGCGCGGGCCTGGGCCACGGGGTGACGGAGGCCGCGCCGGAGCTCGACATGGAGCTGGCGATCCGCACCATGCGGACCATCTGGGCGGCCAACCTCTGGGCCGCGGTCGAGACCCGGTACCAGGCGCTGGGCCGCGAAGCAGACGGTGACGGGCTGGAAACCATCACCTGGCTGCTCGCCCAGGAAGGCCGGACCCAATGCGCCGCCGACTACGCCCGCGCTCTGCCCGTCATTCACGGCATCGGGCGCGGCTTCGCCCGGTTTTTCGAGGACTACGACCTGTTGTTGACCCCGACCTTGGCGCAACCGCCGTGGCCGCTGGGCACCATCGACATGATGGGCCGGGACCTCGAAGCCTACTTCGACACGCTCTACGCCCACATGCCGTTCACCGCGCAGTTCAACGCCTCGGGCCAACCGGCCGTGTCGGTGCCGTTGCACTGGACCGGCGACGGGCTGCCCGTGGGGGTCCAGTTCGTCGCCCGCTTCGGCGACGAGGCGACGCTGCTGCGGCTTTCCGCCCAGCTCGAAGCGGCGCGGCCCTGGGCCGACCGGCGGCCGCCCCTATAGCGGCCACACCTAATGGCGACCGCATCTAATAGCGACGGGAGCGCAAGAGCGAACTTCGAAACAGCGGATGGACCAGGGAGATCGACGATATGGCGCAGCAGCAGTTTGGCCCCCTCGAGGCGGGGCTTCGGGTCCTGGTGACGGCCGGGGCCTCGGGTATCGGCCGGGCGATCGCGGACGCCTTTGCCGATAACGGCGCACGCGTGCACATCTGCGATATCGCCGAGGACCTGCTGGAAGCCTGCAAGGCCGAACGGCCCGACTACGGCGCCACGTTGTGCGACGTCGCCGACGAGGCCCAGGTCGACCGCCTGTTCGACGACGCGCGGGCGACGCTGGGCGGCCTCGACGTTCTGGTCAACAACGCCGGCGTCGCGGGCCCGACCGCCGGCGTCGAGGATATCGATCCGGCCGAATGGCGGCGCACCGTGGAGGTCAATCTCAACGGCCAGTTCTACTGCGCGCGCCGCGCCGTGCCGCTGCTCAGAGAGGCCGAGGCGGGCGCCATGATCAACATCTCCTCGGTCGCCGGGCGGCTCGGCTTCGCCCAGCGCACGCCCTACGCCGCGACCAAATGGGCGGTCGTCGGCTTCACCCAGAGCCTGGCCAAGGAGCTCGGCCCCGACGGCATCCGGGTCAACGCGATCCTGCCGGGCGTCGTCGAGGGCGCGCGCATAAACCGGGTCATCGCGGCGCGCGCCGAGGTCGAGGGGATCGGCTTCGAGGAGGCCAAGCGGGACAGTTTGAGCAAGGTCTCGCTGCGCCGCATGGTGAGCCCGCAGGACATCGCCGGCATGGCGCTCTATCTTTGCTCGCCCATGGGGCGCAACATTTCCGGCCAGGCGCTCAGCGTCTGCGGCAACGTCGAGACTTTGTAAGCGGGGGAGTAATTCCATGGACGTAAGCGCTGGGGACGTAAGCGCTGGGGAACGCAAGATCGCCATCGTCGGCGCCGGGCTCATCGGCCGCGCCTGGGCCATCGCCTTTTCCCGCGGCGGCTGCCGGGTCGCGCTCTTCGACCCCGAGGCCGGCGTGGCGGCGGCGGCGCGCGATCTCATCGCGGCGGCGCTCGGCGACCTGGCCGACAACGGCCTGCTGGGTGGGGCGGCGGCCTCGGACGTGCTCGCGCGCGTCGCGGTGGCCGACAGCCTGGCCGAGGCCGTCGAGGGTGCCCTCCACGTCCAGGAGAACGCGCCCGAGACGCTGGAAATCAAGATCGCGGTCACCGCCGAGATCGGCGCGCTCGCCGGTCCGGACACGGTGCTGGCCAGCTCGACCTCGGGCTTCGTGCCCTCGTCCTTCACCGAGGCGGTGCCCGGGCGCGAGCGCTGCCTGGTCGCCCATCCGATCAATCCGCCCTATCTCTTGCCCGCGGTCGAGCTGGTGCCCGCGCCCTGGACCGATCCGGCCATCGTCGCGCGCGCCCGCGCGATCATGGAATCGATCGGCATGGTGCCGATGACGATGATCCGCGAGGCCGACGGCTTCGTCCTCAACCGCTTGCAGAGCGCCTTCGTCTACGAGGCCTTCCGCCTGGTCGCCGAGGGCTACGTCACGGCGCAAGACCTGGACCGGGCGGTCGCCAACGGGCTCGGCCCGCGCTGGTCCTTCATGGGCCCTTTCGAGACCATCGACCTCAACGCGCCCGGCGGAATCCGCCAGTACGTTGAGCGCTACGCCCCGTTGTGCGCGCGCATCGTCGCCTCGCAGACCACGCCTTGCGATTGGCGGGCGGCCTTGGACGGAGGCATCGAGGCCGAGCGCGCCGCGGCATTGCCGCGCCCGGCGATCGCCGGGCGCCAAGCCTGGCGCGACCGCCGTCTCATGGCCTTGGCCGCGCACAAGAGCGACAGCGACGGCAAGATCGGAACCTAGGGGAGCGTCGCGGCCCGACAGGGGCGGCGTCTTCGACGCGGTGTTCAAGTGAGCCTCGGCCGCCCCGCCGCAACCTCGTCGGAATCCCCGGTCGACCGCCTCCGACGGGCTGTAATTTGGGGCCGCAATTTGCCGAAATCGGCCGCCGGAGGGTGCCTCGGTTGGTTATCCATACTTGTCCTGTCGATATATTCGACTATCTGTATGAAACCGCTTTGGGCGCGTGAGACCAACAACTCGAACCGGAAACAAGCATGTCCGATACCCAGGAAGGCAATACCGAATTCGTCGATTTCTGGAACGAAATCCTGGTTCCCAAGTTCGTCAAGTACCGCCACATCCTGGTCGGCGGCTTGACCCATCACAGCGCCAAGATATTCCCGTCGCTGAACGTGCGCGAGGGCGACAGGGTGCTCGACGTGGGCTGCGGATTCGGCGATACGGCGATCCAGCTGGCGCGGCGGGTGGGGCCGTCCGGATCGGTGCTCGGCATCGACTGCTGCGCGGTGTTTCTCGAGACCGCCCGCAAGGACGCCGCCGCCGCCGGCGTCGACAATATCGCGTTCATAGAAGGCGACGCCCAGCTCTACCGCTTCGAGCCCGAGTACGATTTCTGCTTCTCCCGTTTCGGCGCGATGTTCTTCGAGAATCCCGTGGTCGGCCTCAAGAACATGCGCCGCGCCCTCAAGCCCGGCGGCACGATGACCATGATCGTGTGGCGCGCCATCGAGGACAATCCCTGGCTCGGCCTGCCCAAGGAGATCGTGCTGAAATTTCTGCCGCCGTCCGGCGAGGACGCGCGCACCTGCGGCCCGGGGCCGTTCTCCATGGCCAATCAGGAGATGGTCACCAAGCAGCTGGAGATCGCGGGCTACGACGGCATCGAGTTCGAGCGCATCGACGCTCCGCTCATGGTCGGCGACTCGCCCGAGGACGCGGTCGGCTTCCAACTCGCCGTGGGGCCCGCGGGCGAGGTCTACCGCGAGGCCGGCGCGGAGGCGAAGCGCCGGCACGGCGAGATCGAGGCGGCGCTGCTGACCGAGCTCGGCCGCTACGCCAACGCCGAGGGTATCGTCATGGACTCGAGTTCCTGGAAGATCACCGCCCGCAACCCCGAATAGATCGCGCCCGAGGCCGCGAGCGCTCGGGAGGCATGTGGGGGCGACCGGCATGAGCGTGCCGCGCGGCTGCACCGCCTGACCGAGGCGCGGATCGCCGAGTTGCGCGATGTATTCCCCGCGTAACGATCGAGCGTGGATTCGGAGGCCGCCATGCCGAAGCTCGCCGCCAACCTGACCACGCTGTTCAACGAGGTGCCCTTTCTCGAACGCTTCGAGCGCGCCGCCGAGGCCGGCTTCGAGGCCGTGGAGTTCCTGTTTCCCTACGACCATGCGCCTGGGGACTTGGCCGCGCTGCTCGCGCGCCACGGTCTCGAACAGGCCCTGTTCAACCTGCTGCCCGGCGATTGGCAGGCCGGCGAGCGCGGCCTGGCCGCCGTGCCCGGCCGGGAACGGGCGTTCCGCGCGTCGCTGGAGTCGGCGTTGCCCTATACCGAGGCGCTGGGCTGCCGGCGGGTTCACATGATGGCCGGCATTCCGCCGGAGGGCGCCGACCCGCGCGAATGCCGCGAGGTCTACGCCGGCAACCTGCGCGCCGCGGCGGACTTTTTCGCCCCCCACGGGGTCGCCGTACTGATCGAGCCGATCAATTCCCGGGACATTCCGGGCTATTTCCTGAACCGGCAGGGCGAGGCGGTCGCCCTGATCGAGGCCGTCGGCGCGCCCAACGCCGGACTGCAGATGGACTTTTATCACTGCCAGATCATGGACGGTGACTTGGCCACGCACCTGCGCGCAAACCTCGTCCACATCCGGCATATCCAGATCGCCGGGGTGCCCGAGCGCCACGAGCCCGACCTAGGCGAGGTCAACTATCCCTATCTGTTCGACCTCTTGGACAGTCTCGGTTACGATGGCTGGGTCGGCTGCGAGTACCGGCCCGCGGGCGACACCCTGGCCGGCCTCGGTTGGGCGCGGCCGTACGGAATCGGGGCACCGGAATAGCCGTTCGCGTACGAACGGGCCGTCCGACGAGCGCCTTTCCCTCGGCGCTGGCTTCTCGGATTGACATAAAGGCCTGCGATTTCTACCCTTCCGCCCAACGATTAAGGGCGCCGGCGCAGGCGCCCCACAGGGAGCCCCGTATTGGCCAAGATTCTCGAAATCGAGAACCTCCAGACCCAGTTCTTCACCTCGGCCGGCACGGTCCGGGCCGTCGACGGCATCACCTACACCGTGAACCGGGGCGAAACTGTCGCCATCGTTGGCGAGTCGGGCTGTGGCAAGTCGGTGAGCGCGCTCTCGATCCTGCGGCTCATACCCGACCCGCCGGGCCGGGTCGTCGGCGGCAGCATCCGTTTCATGGGCATGGACATCCTGGCGCTCAGCGACGCCGAGATCCGCAAGGTGCGCGGCCGGCGCATCGCCATGGTGTTCCAGGAGCCCATGACCTCGCTCAACCCGGTGCTGACCATCGGGCGCCAGCTGACCGAGACCCTGGAGCATCATTTGGGCATGGCGCGCGAGGCGGCGAACGCCCGCGCCGCGGAGCTGCTGGGCATGGTCGGCATCTCGGACCCGGAGCGGCGCCTGACCCAGTATCCGCACCACCTGAGCGGCGGCATGCGCCAGCGGGTGATGATCGCCATGGCGTTGTCCTGCGAGCCGGAGCTGATCATCGCCGACGAGCCCACGACCGCGCTCGACGTGACCATCCAGGCGCAGATCCTGGAGCTGATGCGGGACCTGACCAAGCGCTTGGGCGTCGCGCTCATCATCATCACCCACAACCTGGGCGTCGTTGCCCGCTATGCCGACCGGGTCAACGTCATGTACGCGGGCAAGATCATCGAGCAGGGCAGCGCGCTGCAGATCTATCACCAGCCCAGCCACCCCTATACCCTGGGCCTGCTAAAGTCGGTGCCGCGCCTGGATCAGCCGCGCAAGGAGAAGCTCGATCCCATCCAGGGCCAGCCGCCCGATCTCACCCGGCTCGGCGCCGGCTGCGCCTTCCGGCCCCGCTGCCGCTATGCGGTGGAGCGCTGCGCCAACGAAATCCCGGCGCTCGAGCCGGTCAGCGAGGGCCACACCTCGGCCTGTTGGCAGAAGGACAGCCTGGACCAGCCGTTGAGGGACGCCTCATGAGCATGGCCGGCGCCGCCCAAGACACCGGCCCGGGCGCCGCCTCGAAGGTGCGGAAAGGCGAGGTCTTGCTCCAGGTGAAGGGGCTCAAGATGTACTTCCCGGTCACCGAGGGCATCATCTTCCGTAAGACCGTCGCCCAGGTGAAGGCGGTCGACGGCATCAGCTTCGACATCCGCAAGGGCGAGACGCTGGGCCTGGTCGGCGAATCGGGCTGCGGCAAGACCACCACCGGACGCTGCATCCTGCAGCTCGAGCGCCCGACCGAGGGCGAGATCGTCTTCGCGGGCCAGAACCTGGTCGATCTCGATGCCCGGGCGCTACGCCCCTTGCGCCGGAAGATCCAGGTGATCTTCCAGGACCCGTACTCATCGCTCAATCCGCGGATGAAGACCGGCGATATCGTCGCCGAGCCGATGTACGTGCACGGGCTCGAGCCGGACGCGACCAAGCGCGAGCAACGGGTCAAGGAGCTGTTCTCGGTCTGCGGCCTGTCGCCCAATCTGACCGACCGCTACCCGCACGAGATGAGCGGCGGCCAGCGCCAGCGGGTCGGCATCGCCCGGGCGCTGTCCTTGAACCCGGAATTCATCGTTTGCGACGAGGCGGTCTCGGCGCTCGACGTCTCGATCCAGGCGCAGGTCATCAACCTCTTGGAGGACCTGCGCGAGGAGTTCGGCCTGACCTATCTGTTCATCGCCCACGACCTGAGCGTGGTGCGCCATCTGTGCCACCGGGTCGCGGTCATGTACCTGGGCAAGATCGTCGAGCTTGCCGAATGCGACGAACTCTACGACAATCCCCTGCATCCCTACACCCGGGCGCTGCTCGCGGCGGTGCCCGTGCCGGATCCGGAGATCGAGGCCAAGCGGGAGCACCAGACCGTGAAAGGCGAGGTGCCGAGCCCCATCAACCCGCCGAGCGGCTGCGTGTTCCACCCCAGGTGTCCCCTGGCGGTGGATAGCTGCCGAAGCGAGATTCCCGATCTCCGGGAACTCAAACCGGGCCACTGGGTGGCCTGTACGGAGGTGTAACCGCGCCCAGGACAGGGGGGCGGTCACAAAGACAGGCGAAGGAATCGCCGCGAATTAACTGGGAGGAAGTGACATGAGATTCTTGAAATCGACACTTGTGGTGTCGTTCGCGCTCGGACTTGCCGCCGCATGGGCGGGCGGGGCCGCGGCGGGCGAGACGCCGGTGAGGGGGGGTATCTTGAAGTTCGTGGTGGGCAGCAAGATCCCGTCCTATGACGCCCACATGGAATCGACCTTCGGCATGATCCATCCGATTCGGCCGTTCTACAGCCTGCTGATCAGGGTCAATCCGGAGAATCCGTCCTCGCCCACCGACTTCGTATGCGATCTTTGCGAGGGCGATGTTCCCGCGGCGACGAACAACGGCTTGACGTACACCTTCAAGATCCGAAAGGACGTCAAGTTCCATGACGGTACGCCGCTGACGGCGCACGACATCAAGGCCACGTTCGACAAGATCATCTTCCCGCCGGAAGGTGTTCCGAGCACCCGGAAGGCCTTTTTCAGCAGTCTCGACTCGACCACCGTGCCTGACGACTACACCCTTGTGTTCAATATGAAGTACGCCTCCGGCGCGTTCCTGCCGGCCGTGGCCGCGCCCTACAACTTCGTCTATTCGAAGAAGGACTTGGACGAAAACGGCTATGCCTGGCACCAGAAGAATATCAACGGCACGGGCGCCTTCACCTTCGTCGAACACAAGCCGGGTGCCTACGTCGAAGGTAAGCGCTACGAAAACTACCACCACGAGGGCAAGCCGTATCTGGACGGTTTCCGGGCGATCTCCGCGCCGAAGATGGCGGTGCGCCTGCAAGCCATCCGGGGCAACAGGGCCGCCATCGAGTTCCGCGGCTTCCCACCCAAGGCGCGCGACGACCTGGTCAAGGCCCTCGGCGACAAAATCGTCGTTCAGGAAAGCGATTGGAATTGCGCGCTTCAGTTCCTGCCAAACCACAGGCGCAAGCCCTTCGACGACGTGCGCGTGCGCCGCGCGCTCACCCTGGCAGTCGATCGCCGGGCTGGCTCGAAGTATCTGTCGAAAATCGCCATCGTGAAGACGATGGGGGGCGTTGTCTTCCCGGGTCATCCCTTGGCGGCGACGGAAGAAGAGCTCTCGAAGATCGCGGGCTATTGGCCCAGTATCGAGAAGTCCCGGGCCGAGGCGAAAAGGTTGCTCAAGGAAGCGGGCGCGGAAGGTCTCGAGTTCGTGCTCCTCAACCGCGGCGTGGACCAACCTTACCGGGTGGTGGGCACCTGGCTCATCGACCAGTTTAAGAAGGTCGGCCTGAAGGTAACGCAGAACGTCTTGCCGTCGCCCGCGTTTTACGACGCGGTGCGGAAAAAGCATGACTTCGACGTGACCGTCTACTTCAACTGCCAATCGATCGTGAACCCGCTCGCCGACGTTTCGGCGTATATTTCCGACGATATCGCGGGCAACAACTACGCCGGTTATCAGGACCGCACGATGGACAAGTTGTTCGATCAGATGAACCGGGCCAGCGACCCGGCCGAGCAGCGCCGGATCATGCGCCTCTACGAGAAGCGGGCGCTCGACGAGGAAGCCCTCCAGTTTATCACGCTGTGGTGGTACAAGATCAATCCGCATCGTTCCTACGTTAAGGGGTGGAAGATCGCCCCGAGTCACTATCTGAACCAGCATCTCGACAACGTTTGGCTGGACCCGGACCTGATGTAGGACAGGTCCGAGAATTTGTCGGGGCCCCGCCCGCCGCGGTCGCCGCGGCGGGCGGGCGTCCCGTTAAGATCTGATAAGACCCACCAAGACCCATTAAGACGGCAGCATGTATAATTACATCATCAAGCGCCTGATACTGACGATCCCGACGCTCTTCGGGGCGGCCGTGCTCGTCTTCGTATTGATGCGCCTGGTCCCGGGAGACGTCTGCGAGGTCCGCATGGCGGGCTTCGGCACCTTCGCCGATCCCGAAGCGATCGAGATTTGCCGGGAAAACCTCGGCTTGAACGATCCGGTTTTAGTCCAGTTTGGTCAGGTGATGTGGGGCTATTTGACGCTCGATCTGGGCGTTTCGATGTGGACCGGACAACCGATCGTCGACGAAATCGGCCTCCGGTTCCAGCTCTCGTTAGAGATTGCGATCCTGGCGACGCTGGTGGCCATTTTGATCGCCATCCCGCTGGGCACCATTTCGGCGATCAAGCAGGACACCTGGATCGACTATGTCGTCCGCGCCTTCAGCATCGCCGGCATCGCCATGCCCTCGTTCTGGCTCGGCATCATGATCATCCTGGGATTGCTGATCACCACCCAAGCCTTGTTCGGCACGCCGTGGATGCCGCCGATCGTCTACGTATCGCCGTTCGAGGACCCGCTGGGCAACCTCGCCCAGGTGTTCTGGCCGGCCGTGGCGACCGGGTATCGGTACTCGGCCGTGGCCACCCGCATGACCCGGTCCACGCTCCTGGAGGTCTTGCGCGAGGACTACGTGCGCACGGCGCGCGCCAAGGGACTCTTGGAAAAGATCATCATCAACCGCCACGCGCTCAAGAACGCGATGTTGCCGGTGGTGACCATATTCGGCATCGAATTCGCCTTCCTGATCGGCGGGCTGGTGGTCACCGAGCAGGTCTTCAACCTGAACGGTCTGGGCAAGTTGTTCGTGGAATCGGTGCTTACGCTCGACTTTACGATGACCCAGCAACTGGTCATGTTGGTGGTCGTGATCTTCGTTTTCATGAACTTCCTGGTGGATCTCCTTTATGCCTGGCTCGACCCCCGGATTCGCTATGGCTGATCGGAGCTTGCGATGACCGTGTCCGACGTCCGGATCGACCCTGATGCCGAGCGGGCCGTCGAACGTACCCCGCGGCCGGCGGCGCTCCTCGGCCTGATCGCGCGCTATCCCCTCGGCGCGGCCGGCGCGTTCGTCGTTCTGGTCATGATCTTTGCGGCGGTGTTCGCCGAGGCGATCGCGCCTTACGACCCCGAGGACAACGCTTTCGAATATATGTTCACCCCGCCCGGTGCACAGTTTTGGCTGGGGACCGATGACTTTGGCCGGGACATTCTTTCACGCATTATTCATGGCGCCCGGACCGCGCTCTTCGTGGGTTTCGTCGCCGCTGTCATCGGCGCCACGGGCGGACTGGTGCTGGGTGTGGCGAGCGCCTATTTCGGCGGCTGGTTCGACCTCATCATTCAGCGCGTGATGGACGTCTTCATGGCGTTTCCCTTGATCATCCTGGCGCTTGCCGTGGTCGCGGTCCTGGGGCCCGGTATCGACAAGGTGATCATCGCCATCACCATACCCTTTATTCCGCAGTGCGCGCGGGTCGTGCGCTCGAGCGCGCTGGCGATCCGCGAGATGCCCTATGTCGATGCGGCCCGGGCCTGCGGCTTCAGCCACGCGCGGATCATCCTGCGCCACATGGTGCCCAACGTCATGGCGCCGTACCTGATCATGATCACCGCCTTCGTCGGCCAGGCGATCCTGCTCGAGGCGGTCCTGGCGTTCCTGGGGCTGGGGGTTCAGGAACCGACCGCGGCCTGGGGCCTGATGCTCAAGAGCGGGGCCGAGGAATACGCCGAAAGCGCCCCCTGGATACCGATCTTCCCGGGGCTGGCGATCAGCCTCGCGGTGTTCGGCTTCAATCTCTTCGGCGACGCCCTGCGCGACGCCCTCGATCCCAAGCTGCGCGCGCAGTAGCGGTCTGGAAGGTCAGCGGCCCGGGCGGGCGTGCGCGAACCCAGCGCCCGGAACGTCTTGAGAATCCGGATTTTCAAAGGCGCCGGAAGCTGCCAAGCTGCGCCGTGCGAAACCCTGAAAGAGCCTGAAGAAACCGCGCCATGTCCGAGAGCCACGACGTCGTCATCATCGGCGCCGGCATCATCGGGGCCGCGACCGCTTTGGCGCTCGGGCGTGCCGGCCGGCGCGCGCTCAGCCTCGACAAGCTGCCGGCCGCGGGCTACGGCTCGACCGGGGCCTCCTGCGCCATCATCCGGCCCTATTTTTCGACCGTCGACGGCTCGGCCTTGGCCTACGAGAGCCACTTCTACTGGCGCGACTGGGCCGAATTCCTGGGCGTCGAGGACGAGCGTGGCCTGGCCAAGTACCACGACTGCGGCTGCCTGGTGCTCAAGACCGAGGCCAACGACTACCTGGAGCCCACCTGCGCGATCATGGACCAGATCGGCGCGCCCTACGAGCACCTGAGCCCGGAGCAGGTGCGGGCGCGGCTGCCCGTCACCATGGAGTCCTTCGCCCCCGCCAAGCGCCCCGACGACCCGGACTTCGGCGAGCCCAACGGCGACCGGATGGCGGGCGGCGTACTATTCCCGAGCGGCGGCTACATCAGCGACCCGCAGCTGGCGACCCACAACCTGCAGCGCGCCGCCGAGGCGAACGGCGCCGCCTTCCGCTTCAACGCCGAGGTCGCGGCGATCCGCCAGGCGGATGGGCGCGTGGCCGGGGTGACGCTGGCCGGCGGCGAAGAGATCGACGCCCCGGTGGTGGTCAACATCGCCGGGCCCCACTCCTTCAAGATCAACGCCATGGCCGGGGTCGAGGCGGGCATGAAGATCAAGACCAGGGCGCTCCGGCACGAGGTCGCCCACGTGCCCTCGCCGGACGGCTTCGATTTCGAAAAGGACGGCTGCGTGTTCTCGGACAGCGACACCGGCGTCTACTGCCGGCCCGAGCTCGGCAACTACGTGCTGGTCGGCAGCGAGGACCCGGAATGCGATGAGCGGCACTGGGTCGACCCGGACGACTATAACACGGAGTTCAGCGAGCAGTGGCAGGTCCAGGTCATGCGCTTCGCCCAGCGCTTCCCGGGTACCGGCATCCCGAACCAGACCAAGGGCGTGGTCGACCTCTACGACGTGACCGACGACTGGATCCCGATCTACGACAAGTCCGACTTGGCCGGCTTCTACATGGCGGTCGGCACCAGCGGCAATCAGTTCAAGAACGCGCCCATCGCGGGCGAGATGATGGCCGAGCTGATCGCCGCCTGCGAGGGCGGCCAGGACCACGACCGGGAGCCGGTCTCGTTCCACCTGAAATACATCGGCCACACGCTCAACCTCGGCTTCTTCTCACGCCTGCGCGAGGTCAACCCGGACAGCAGCTTCTCGGTGCTCGGCTAGCACCGTGATCGCGGCACGGCCGTTCGGGCGGTCTCGTGGCGACTAACGCCGGGCGGGCAACGGCATAAGGGCAGGCATATCCATGAAATCCCACGTCCGGGTGGCGGTGATCGGCGGCGGCGTGGTCGGTTGCAGCGTGCTCTACCACCTGACCAAGTATGGCTGGAAAGACGTGGTGCTGATCGAGCGCTCGGAGCTGACCGCGGGCTCGACTTGGCACGCCGCCGGCGGATTCCACACCCTGAACGCCGATCCCAACATCGCCGCGCTCCAGGGCTACACGATCCGGCTCTACAAGGAGCTGGAGGAGATCAGCGGCCAGTCCTGCGGCCTGCACCACGTCGGCGGCCTGACCATCGCGACTTCGCCCGAACGCATGGACTTCCTCAAGGCCGAGCGCGCCAAGCACCGCCACATGGGGCTCGAGACCGAGATCCTCGGGCCCGCGGAGATCGCCGCGCTCAGCCCGATCACCAACACCGAGGGCCTGTTGGGCGCGCTCTACGATCCCCTGGACGGGCACCTGGATCCCTCGGGCACGACCCACGCCTACGCCAAGGCGGCGCGCGCCCAGGGCGCCGAGATCTATCTGCGCAACCGGGTGCTCGAGCTGAATGCGCGCGGCGACGGCACCTGGGACGTGGTCACCGAGCAGGGCACGGTCCACGCCGAGCAGGTGGTCAACGCGGCCGGCCTCTGGGCGCGCGAGGTGGGCGAGATGGCCGGGGTCACCCACCCGCTGCATCCCATGGAGCACCAGTACCTAGTGACCGACGACATCCCCGAGGTCTACGAGCGCGAGACCGAGCTGCCCCACGTCATCGACCCGGGCGGCGAGAGCTACCTGCGCCAGGAAGGCCGCGGCCTGGTCATCGGTTTCTACGAGCAGGCCTGCGCGCCCTGGGCGGTCGACGGCACGGCCTGGGATTTCGGCCACGAGCTGCTGCCGGACAACCTGGACCGCATCGGCGATTCTCTGGAGGAGGCCTATCACCGCTATCCGGTGCTGGAGAAGGCCGGCATCAAGCGAATCATCAACGGCCCGTTCACCTTCGCCCCCGACGGCAACCCCCTGGTCGGGCCGATGCCGGGGCGGCCCGGCTACTGGGCGGCCTGCGCGGTCATGGCCGGCTTCAGCCAGGGCGGCGGCGTCGGCAAGACCATCGCCGAATGGATGATCGAGGGCGAGCCTTCGAGCGATGTCTTCGCCATGGACGTCGCGCGCTTCGGCGACTACAGCACCAAGCCCTACACCCGCGCCAAGGTGACGGAGAACTACCAGCGCCGCTTCGCCATCTCCTATCCGAACGAGGAGCTGCCGGCCGGCCGGCCGCTGCACGCAACGCCGGCCTACGGCATCTGGAAAGCCCAGCGCGCCGTGTTCGGCGCCGCCTACGGCATGGAGACCGTCAACTACTTCGCGCCCGAGGGCGAGGAGCCGTTCGAGACCCCGAGCTTCCGCCGCTCCAACGCGCATCGGCCGGTGGCCGAGGAATGCCGGGCCGTGCGCGAGGCCGTCGGCATCAACGAGATCCACAACTTCGGCAAATACGAGGTGACCGGCCCCGGCGCCGAGATCTGGCTCAACCGGATCATGGCCAACCGCATGCCGCGCGAGGGGCGCATCGCGCTCACGCCCATGCTCAGCCCCAAGGGCAGGCTGATCGGCGACTTCACCGTCGCCAAGCTCGATCCCGAGCGGTTCCAGTTGACCGCCTCCTACGCCGCCCAGGCCTATCACATGCGCTGGTTCGAGGCGCAGCTGCCGGAGACGGGCGTGGACTTGCGCAACGTCTCCACGGCACGCATCGGCTTCCAGATCGCCGGGCCCAAGGCGCGCGAGTTGTTGCAGCGGGTCACCCGGAGCGAGGTCTCGAATTCGGCCTTTCCGTTCCTTGGGGTGCGTGAGATCGAGGTCGGCCTGGTCCCGGCGATCGTCAACCGGATCACCTACACCGGCGACCTGGGCTACGAGATCTACGTGCCGGCCAGGCACCAGGTGGCGCTCCACGAGACCCTGACCGAGGCCGGGCGCGACCTGGGCCTGAGGCCCTTTGGCATGCGCGCCATGATGTCGCTCCGGCTCGAGAAGTCGTTCGGCTCCTGGCTGCGCGAGTACAAGCCCGACTACACCCCGGCCGAGACCGGGCTCGACCGTTTCGTGTCGTTCAAGAAGAACGACTTCATCGGCCGCGACGCGGCGCTGGCCGAGAAGGAGGCCGGGCCGAAGCGCCGGCTCTCGACCTTCGTCGTGGAGGCCGCCGACGCCGACGTCTGGGCCGACGAGCCGATTTGGCGGGACGGCGAGGTCGTGGGCTTCGTCACTTCCGGCGGCTACGCCCACTATGTGGGAAAGTCGATCGCGCTCGGCTTCGCGCCCGTGGAGATGATCGGGGACGGCGCCGCCTTCGAGATCGAGATCCTGGGCGAGATGAGGCCCGCACGCCTCGTCACCGAGCCCCTGTTCGATCCCCGGGGCGAACGCATGCGCGGGTGAGGCGGACCGCTAATTCGGGGACACCATACTTAATTCGTGCGGTCGAGCCGTTTTAGGAAAAGCCGTCCCACGCGGCGCCCGGGCACGCAGTACGAGGACCGCGCCGGCGAGGGCGTCCCAGCCCGAGGTGTGGCCGATCGCCTCGACCGCGGCGAGGCGCCGGGGCAGCGCCGCCGTCGTTCCGGTCAGGATATCGTTCAGGACCGCGTGCAGCGCCGCGCCGCCCAGGCCCTGGGCGGCGGCCGTGAGGTGGGCGCGGGAAATGGCGTTGGCGTCCACGAGCGCCGGTTCCCGCATCCCATGCCCCCGAATCCCAAACCAGAGCGCATCGCGCAGATCGATCCGGCCGAGGAGGCCGAGCGCGACCAAGGCGCCGCCGAGCAGGTCGTCGCCCGAGGGCGTCAGCCCCGGCCCCAGCCCGATCAGGGCGCGCAGGTCCGGCACGGTCGGGGTCGGGGCTCCCAAGGGCCGGGCGAGGGCGCGGCGCA
>JACZWN010000249.1 GCA_022572105.1 Pseudomonadota bacterium
CGGCTCGAACACGAGCTCGGCGTCCAGGCTTTGGGTGAGCGCGCGCACCATCTCGGCGTAGGCGTCCAGATCGGGCGGCGTCTCGTCGCGGTAGCGGATGCCCAGCCCGCCGCCGAAATCGAGCCGCCCGAGGGCCACGCCGGCGTCCTCGAGCTCGCGGTAGAGCCGGACCACGCGCTCGAAGGCCGGGCGGTAGGGCGCGAGGTCGGTCATCTGCGACCCGATGTGGACCGCCAACCCCTCGAGCGAGAGGCCCGGCAGCTCGATGGCGCGTTCGATCGCCGCGCGCGCGTGTCCCAGGTCGATGCCGAACTTGTTCTCCGCCTTGCCGGTCGAAATGCCCTCGTGGGTGCGCGCGTCCACGTCCGGGTTGAGCCGCAGCGCCACCGGCGCGCGCAACCCCTTGTCGCGCGCGACCCCGGACAGCACCTCCATCTCGGGCAGCGACTCGACGTTGAACTGAAGGATGCCGACCTCGAGCCCGAGCGCCATCTCGGCCGGCGTCTTGCCGACCCCGGCGAAGACGATCTTCTCCGGGGCCACGCCGGCGGCCAGCGCCCGGCGCAGCTCGCCCTCCGAGACCACGTCGGCGCCGGCGCCGCGGCGCGCCAGCGTGCGCACGACCGCCAGGTTGGCGTTCGCCTTGAGCGCGTAGCAGATGGTCGCGGGCAGGCCGGAAAGCGCGCGCGCGAAGGCGTCGTAGGCCTCCTCCAGCGCCCGCGTGCTGTAGCAGTAGAACGGCGTGCCGAGGTCTCGCGCCAAGTCGTCGAGCGCCACCTCCTCGGCGTGCAGCCTGCCGTTGCGGGTCGCGAAGGCGGTCATTGGACCGCGCCCGACCCATAGGTCGTCTTGGTCCGCGAGGTGGTCGGGAAGGTGGTGATGCCGCCGGCATGGGCGGGCGCCCGGCGGCTCTCGTTCTCCTCCGCTTCCGCTCCCGGCAGCACCGAGGCGGGGTTCGGATAGGTCCCCGGATAGGTGTAGCTGCCCTCCTCGCCTTCGGGCGGTCCGGGCGGTCCCTTCTTGCCGCAGCCCGAAAGCGCGCCGGCGAGCAGGAGCCCGCAGAGGGCGATGCAGAGGGCGATGCAAAGGCCCCGTCCCAGCTTCGCTTCGCGCCACGTCATGCTCGTCGTCTCGCTCATAGGAAACGCTCCCGCGCCGCGGCCACGGCGGCGCGCACCAGGGTCGGAGCCGTGCCGCCGAAGCTGGTGCGGCTCGCCACCGAGCGCGCGACGGACAGGACCTCGAAGACCTCCTCGGTGATGCACGGCTCGACCGCCTGCATCTCCGATAGGGGAACCTCGGCGAGCGCGCAAGCCCGCGCCTCGGCGCGGCGCACGATGGCGCCGGTTATGTGGTGCGCCTCGCGGAACGGCAGGCCGAGCGCGCGCACCAGCCAGTCGGCCAGATCGGTCGCGGTCAGGAACCCGGCCTTGGTGGCGGCCTCGAGCGCGGCCGGGTCGGGGCGCATGTCGCGGATCATCCCGATGCTGGCGGCGAGACTCAGCGATAGCGTATCGTAGGCGTCGAAAACCGGTTCCTTGTCCTCCTGCATGTCCTTGCCGTAGGCCAGCGGCAGTCCCTTCATGACGGTCAGCAGCCCGGTCAGCGCGCCGATCACCCGGCCCGCCTTGCCGCGCACCAGCTCGGCCGCGTCCGGGTTGCGCTTCTGCGGCATGATCGAGCTGCCGGTGGTGAAGGCGTCCGAGAGCGCGATGAATCCGAAGCCCTGGCTACACCAGATCACCAGCTCCTCAGCCAGGCGCGAGAGGTGGATGGCGAGCACCGCGCCGGCGGCCAGGAACTCGAGCGCGAAGTCCCGGTCGGAGACCGAATCGATGGAATTGGCCGTCGGCCGGTCGAAGCCGAGCGCCGCCGCCGTCGCCTCGCGGTCGATGGGGAACGAGGTGCCGGCCAGCGCGGCGGCGCCGAGCGGGCATTCGTTGAGCCGCGTGCGGGCGTCGGCGAAGCGCCCGCGGTCGCGGCCCAGCATCTCGACGTAGGCGAGCAGGTGGTGGCCGAAGGTGACCGGCTGGGCGGCCTGCAGGTGGGTATAGCCGGGCATGACGGTGGCCGCGTGCGCTTCCGCTTGATCGATGAGCGCCGCTTGCAGGGCGCGCAGTTGTCGGTCGAGGCCGTCGATCGCCTGGCGCACCCAGAGCCGGAAGTCGGTCGCGACCTGGTCGTTGCGCGAGCGCGCCGTGTGCAGGCGCCCGGCCGCCTCGCCGATCAGCTCCGCCAGGCGCGCCTCGACGTTCATGTGGATGTCCTCGAGCGCCGCCTTGAAGGTGAACTTACCGCTTTCGATCTCTCGCGAAATCGTGTCTAGACCTTGGGCGATGGCCTCGCCATCTTGTGCCGAGACGATGCCCTGGGCCACCAGCATCGCGCAGTGCGCCTTGGAGGCGGCGATGTCCTGGGCGTAGAGCCGGCGGTCGACGTCGATCGAGGCGTTGATGCGCGCCATCGCCTCGGCCGGGCCGACGGAGAAGTGGCCGCCCCACATGGGGTTGACCCGGTCTTCGGCGGCGGGGTCCGTATCTGGGGAGGCCGCGGCGGCGGGGTCCGGTTCGTGCTCTGGGGCCGTCTCGTTGGGTCTGGTGCTCATGCTTTCGACGCGCGAAGGTGCCATGGTTAATAGAAACGCCCTTGCGGCCGCGCTCTTTGCCCTAATCCTTGCGGGCGTGCAAGCGGGCGCGCAAACCCCCGCGGCGGCCGGCCAGGCGCCGCCGCTTCTGGGCGCGTTCGGGGATAACTTTACCCTTTTTGACCCGCCCGTGCCAGCGCCGCCGGAAGCCTTCGCGGCGCTCGACGGCGCGCCCGTCCGGCTCGCCGATTTCAAGGGCCGGGTGGTGGTGCTCAACTTCTGGGCCACCTGGTGCGCGCCCTGCGTCCGCGAGATGCCCTCGCTCGACCGCCTGCAGGCGGCGCTCGAGGACCGGGACCTGGCCGTGCTGGCGGTCTCCATCGACCGCGGCGGGGCCAAGGTCATCCGGCCCTTCGCCAAGCGCCTCGGGCTCGAGCGCCTGGGGCTCTATCACGACCCCAAGGGGGCGCTGTTCAAGGCCTTCGGGGTGACCGGCCTGCCGACCACCTTCCTGATCGACCGCCGGGGCCAGATCGTCGGCGCCTACCCCGGCGCGGCCGAATGGGACGAGCCCGAGGCGCGCGCCCTCATCGAGCACTACCTGCGCCAGCCGGCGGGCGCGGCGGCGGTGAAGACGGCGGGATAGGATCGCAACCGCTCGGCACCGCCGCCGTGTAACGGCTGGGTGGTAGGATGGTCCGCGGCCGGCCGCCCTTCCCGAGCCTGCTCGGCGTCTTCGTATTGATGGTGATGGGGCCGGCGCTCTGGTGATCGCCTCGGACCGGTATTACCCCATGTGGCGAAAATCGAAGGTTTCGGTGCCCGTGCGAACGAGAGCCCATAGCGGACATCGCAATGTCGGCTGCTGGGGGTAGACCGGACGTGTCGCGGGCATGGCCGGAACTTCTCTTATTAGCCAATACCGGAAGTTCGCATCATCGCCATTGCCCCTCAAATCCAACCGCATTTTGGCACATCGCGATGCCGGTAGTGGGAGCCCGTCCACAGCATCAAGAACAGACTTCGCCCTGAAACATTTCAAGGCAAAGGATGTCTACTGACCGATTTCCACAAGCAATTCTGCACACTTTCCAGCAACCTTGCTGTCGGCTTCCTTTTCGCCAGGCATTGTGGCCCAACCCTGTTTTTCTACATAGTCATCTCTCTTCCAGGAACCTTCTTCTTTCAATTCT
>JACZWN010000070.1 GCA_022572105.1 Pseudomonadota bacterium
CGCATCGCCGGGCTTGGGCGTCTCCTCGGCGCCCGCCTCGAGGTGGGCGCGCACCGGCGCCGGCGGTACGATTTCGTAGCGCGCCAGGATCGCGCGGGCGTCGGCGAAGCTGGTCGGGTCCGGCACCGTGGGGCCCGAGGCGATGCTCGCCGGGTCGTCGCCGGGCACGTCGGAGATAATCAGCGTGACCACGCGCGCCGGCGCCGCCGCCGCGGCCAGGCGCCCGCCTTTGATCGCGGAAAGGTGCTTGCGCACGCAGTTCATCTGCGCGATGTCCGCGCCCGACCTCAAGAGCAAGCGGTTGACCTCCTGCTTGTGCGCGAGGGTGAGCCCCGGGGCGGGCAGGGCGAGCAGGGCCGAGCCGCCGCCCGAGATCAGGCACAACACGAGATCGTCCGCCGTCAGGCCGCGCACCAGCGCCAGGATGCGTTCGGCGGCCTGGCGCCCGGCGGCGTCGGGGACCGGATGGGCCGCCTCGACCACCTCGACCCGCCGGCCCCCCACTTGCCGGCCAGGAACGCCGTGGCCGTAGCGGGTCACCACCAAGCCCTCGAGCGGGCCGGTCCAATGGTCCTCGACCGCGCGTGCCATGGCGGCCACGGCCTTGCCGGCGCCGATCACGACGGTCCGCCCCTCGGGGGGCGCCGGCAGGTGCCGGGGCACGGCAAGCGCCGGGTCGGCGGCGGCAAGCGCCGCGTCGAATAGGTCGCGCAAGAGTTCGGCTGGGGCGGAAACGGTCATGGTCGTCTCGGGACGTTACCTTCGCGGGCAAATAGGGGCGGGCAAATAGGAGCGGGCAAATCGGGGCGGGCAAATCGCGAGTGCGGACCCACGGTGCGGGGCGGCGCCGTCAGCCGGAAACGATGCGGATCTTTTCCTTGCCCTGGTCCGGCTCCGGATCCTGGTCCTCGCCATAGCTCGATAGGACGGTGTCGAGATGCTCGGCCATGGCGCGCGCGGCGGCCTCGCCGTCGCCCGCCCGGATCGCGACGCAGACGGCGCGGTGCTGCTTGAGCAGCAGGCGGTCGTACTCCGGACCGGGATGCAGCCGGTAGCGGTGGTAGGTGAACATCTCCGCGAGGATATCGCTCAATACGCTCATGAGGTGCATGTAGACCGCGCTGCCCGAGGCCTTGGCGATCGCCATGTGGAAATTGAGGTCGTCCTCGGCCTTGTGGCGCTCGGCGCGGCCCGGCTGGCTCATGAGCGCGATGTGGCGCTCGATCTCGGCGATCTGCTCCGGGCTGCCGCGCCCGGCCGCGCGCCGGGCCGCCCAGACCTCGATGTTGGCGCGGATCTCGGCCAAGTCGTGGAGATTGTCCCGATTGACCCGGATCAACTCGGTGAGCGCCGAAGCGCGCTCGTTGGACGCCGCGATGACGCGGGTCCCGCCGCCCTGGACGGCGGAGACCAGGCCCTGGGTCTTGAGCTGCTGCAGGGCCGCGCGTACCGAGACCCGGCTGACGCTCATCATGTTCGCCAGTTGCCGCTCGCCGGGCAGGCGCTCGCCCGGGGCCAGATCGCCCGCGGCGATCAGGCGCAGCAGCTCGTGGGCCACGCGGTCGGCCACCCGCTCGCGCGGGATAATCTGGAATCGCGGGTCGAACGAAGCCTTGCGCACCGGGCGCGCCTCCGGAAGCGACCGCTCGCAAAAGTCGCGGCCGCGAGCCAACTGGCCTATTGGTATCACCAATTTGCCACCCCTTTATGGAATCCGCCGGCCGTGCCGTCAAGGCGGGCCGTGCCGTCAAGGCGCGTCTTGCCGTCAATCGGTCCGCTTGTCCTACCAGTTCCGAAGGTCCCTCATGCCGTCGGAGTTTCGCCGGATCATGTTCACCAACAACGAGTCGATCGAGGCGATCCACGATTACAACGAGGTTTCGCGGGACAAGCTGCCGCCGGGCATCATCCTGACCCGCACGCCGGTTTCGGAGGCCGAGGTGGCGGTGCGGCTCGAACTGGTCGACCAGCGCAGCGACGAGACGCACGTGGTCGAGCGCGGTCGCGCGGCCGAACACCTCGGCGCGCGCCGGGCCTGGGGCGCAAACGCCGTCTCGGCCCCGGTTGCAAAGGGAGCGGTCCCTGTTGCCAAGGGAGCGGAGCGGCTATAGTCCGGCCGCCATGTCCGATCCCGTGATCCGCGATTCGGCTTCCGGAGGGCGCGAGGCCCGCTCGCTGCTGGCGTCCGGTGAGCCGGCGCCCTACGAGGTTTTCAACCGGACCGGGCGGGCTCCGGTGCTGCTGCTGTGCGATCACGCCACGCGCTTCCTGCCGCGCGCCCTCGGCACGCTGGGCCTGAGCGAGGCCGAGCTCAAGCGCCACATCGCATGGGACATCGGCATCGCGGAGGTGACGCGCGGCCTGGCCGAGCGGCTGGACGCGCCGGCCGTGCTGAGCGGTTTTTCGCGCCTCGTCATCGACCCGAACCGGGCCCTGGACGACCCGACGCTGATTCCGCGCTTGAGCGACGGCATCGTCGTTCCGGGCAACCAGGACCTCTCGCCGGGGGCCGCGCAGGCCCGGGTCGACTGCTTCCACCGGCCCTACCACGCGGCGGTGGAGCGGACGCTGGACGCGCTCTGCGCCCGCGATCCGACGCCCGCCGTCGTTTCCATGCACAGCTTCACGCCGGTGATCAAAGGCGTCGAGCGGCCGTGGCAGGTCGGCATCCTGTGGAACGAGGACGTGCGGCTGTCGGTTCCCTTGATGGCGCGCCTGCGCGCCCAGGACATCCCGGTCGGCGACAACGAGCCCTACTCGGCGCGCGACGGGCACGGATACACGCTTTACGTCCACGCCGCGCCGCGCGGCCTGGCCAACGTGCTGATCGAGGTCCGCCAGGACCTGATCGACACCCATCACGGGGCGGCGGAGTGGACCGGCCGGCTGGGCGACGCCCTGAGCGCGGTACTCGAGAATTCGGGCGTGCGTCGGGCGGCGCTGGGGCGTGCGTCGGGCGGCGCTGGACGGATGATACCAAAGGTATGAGCCGGAGCGAGCCCCCGTTCACCATCGGCATCGAGGAGGAGTACCTCCTCGTCGACCCGGAAACGCGCGATCTGGCGATCGACGTGCCCGACGCCTTGATGGCCGAGTGCCAGCGGCGCCTGGAGGATCAGGTCAGCCCCGAGTTCCTGCGCTCCCAGATCGAAATCGGCACCCGCGTGTGCGACAACCTCAAGCAGGCGGCCCGGGAGCTGGCACGCATGCGCAAGACCGTGGCCGAGGTGGCCGCCGAGCACGGCCTGGCGCCGATCGCGGCCTCGACCCACCCCTTCGCCACCTGGTACGCACAGAAGCACACGGACAAGGAGCGCTACAACATCCTGGCGCAGGACATGCAGGCGGTCGCCCGGCGCTTGCTGATCTGCGGCATGCACGTGCACGTCGGGCTGGGCGACGACGAGTTGCGCATCGATCTCCTGGGTCAGGTCAGCTACTTCCTGCCCCACCTGCTGGCGCTCTCGACCTCCTCGCCGTTCTGGCAGGGCGAGGACACGGGCCTCAAGTCCTACCGCATCTCGGTGTTCGACGAGTTGCCGCGCAGCGGCCTGCCGGAGAGCTTCGAGAGCTACGGCGAGTACGCGCGCCACGTGGAGATCCTGATCCGCGCCGGGGTCATCGAGGACGCCTCGAAGCTGTGGTGGGACGTGCGCCCCTCGGCGCGCTTCCCGACCCTCGAGTTGCGCATTCCCGATGTCTGCACGCGGCTGCGCGACGGCATCGCGGTGGCGGCGATGTACGTCTGCATCCTGCGCATGCTGTACCGCCTGAAGCGCAACAATCAGCGCTGGCGCCGCTACTCGAACATGCTGATCCAGGAGAACCGCTGGCGCGCGCAACGCTATGGTTGCGACGAAGGCCTGATCGACTTCGGCATCGGCGAGATCGTGCCCTACGCCGATCTCCTGGAGGAGATGATCGAGCTGGTCCGGGTCGACGCGCTGGCGCTGGACTGCCTGCCCGAGGTCGAGCACGCGCGCAAGATCGTCACCGGCGGCACCAGCGCGCACCGCCAGCTCGCCGTCTACCACCAGGCGCTCGAGGCCGGCGCCGACAAGAAGCAAGCGCTGGAAAAGGTCGTCGACTTCCTGATCGAGGAAACCGTCGCGGGGCTGTAGGGGCGGGCCTTACTAGCGGTACGCCCTCAGGCGTCGTAGCCGGGGTTGGCGCGGTCGATGGCGCGGCGGTGGGCCGCCCAGCCCAGGCGCGTCGCGTCGCCCTCGTAGAAGCCGTCGAACTGGCGGGCGGCGTGCTCGCAGACCTCCGGCGGCGGCAGGCGCAGCTCTTCGCCGGTCGCCATGGCGTCGAGCTGGATCTGGCAGGCTTTCTCCAGGTAGTAGGCGCGGGTGAAGGCCTTGGGGATCGTATCGCCGAGGGTCAGCAGCCCGTGGTTGCGCAGGATCATGGCGTTCTTGTCGCCCATGCTGGCGATCAGGCGCCGGCGCTCGTCCAGGTCGAGGGCGATGCCTTCGTAGTCGTGGTAGGCCAGGCGGTCGTAGAACTGCATGGAGATCTGGTTGAGCGGGAGCAGGCCCCGCTTCAGCGCCGCCACGGCCATGGTGGCGCGCGAATGGAGATGGAGCGCGCAGCTCACGTCGGGCCGCGCCATGTGGATCGCGCTATGGATGGTAAAGCCGGCCAGGTTGATGGGCGCAGCGTCCGAATTCTCCGGCGGATCGCCGGTCCCGACCTCGACGAGATCGCTGGCGGTCATCTCGTCGAAGGCGACGCCCATGCGGTTGAGCAGGAAGCGGTCTTGGGTTCCGGGGACGCGCGCCGAGATGTGAGTGTAGATCAGATCGGTCATGCCGTGGTGCGCGACCAGGCGGTAGCAGAGCGCCAGGTCGACGCGCACGCGCCACCGCCGGTCGTCGTTGGGAATCGTCGCCGCGGCTTCCATCGGCCTTCCTCCTCGTTTGCCTCCGCTTGCTTCTTTACCCCGCGCCGGGCTCCCATGACCAGTCCCTATTCTCCCGGGCGCGGTTCGACAATGGCGAGATATGCGGGCTGGACAAGCGGCCCTCGCGTCCCAAAATCAAAGGTGCGTACCCCAGGACCCTCAGGTAATACCAAGGAGCGAAGCGATGGACGAAGCGACCCGCATCGAATTGGAGGCCGCCGCCTTCCGCCAGTTGGTCGCGCACCTGCGCGCGCGCACCGACGTCCAGAACATCGATCTCATGAACCTGAGCGGGTTCTGCCGCAACTGCCTGTCCAAGTGGTACGCCGCCGCCGCCCAGGAGCGCGGCCTCGACATCGACTACGACAAGGCGCGCGAGATCGTCTACGGCATGCCCTACGCCGAGTGGAAGGCCAAGTACCAGACCGAGGCCAAGGCCGGGCAGCAGGAGGCCTTCGAGAAGGCCCATCCGGACCACCACTGAGCGCTTTTCGTGCGGCCGGGGCGCGCTCGGCCGTTGCAAGCGCGCCGGCCTCTGGCTAGGCTCGCGCCCGACCTTTGGTATTAGGCGGCCCGCTCCGGCGGGCCGTTTTGACGCCGATCGAAAACCTCGGCCCCGGGGAGGGAAGACTTCATGACCGACGACGGCAGCATTGCGGCCAAGCGCCTGCGCGCCTTCATCGAACGGATCGAGCGCCTGGAGGAGGAGAAGGCGGCGCTCGCGGCCGACATCCGCGAGGTCTACGCCGAGGCCAAGGGCGACGGCTTCGACGCCAAGACCATGCGCCAGATCGTCAAGCTCAGGAAGCTGGACAGCGCCGACCGCGCCGAGCAGGAAGCGCTGCTCGACCTCTACAAGGCGGCGCTGGGTTTGGGCGGTTAATACCAAGGATCAGTGATAAAGACCCATAGAGACGGCTTCCCGTGGTTTTCGGCTAGGCGCGCCGGTCGCGGCGATGCCTCGGCATCGCAAGACCGGAGCCCCGTCCGAAAAGCATTGGGACGTCCGAAAGCCACGGGAAGCCGCCGTCCCGGTCGCGTCCGCTTATCCCCGGAGGGCGTCAGGAAGCCTAAACGATGCCCCGCATCGCCCGCGGCTTCCTTCCTACCCGGCGAAAAGCGGACGCGATCTCTATGGGTCTTTATCACTGATCCTTGGTATAAGTTATCCCCTCAGAACGTCTCCACCCACGGCCTGAGATCGAGCTCGTGGGTCCAGGCGCTGCGCGGCTGGGCGTGGAGCTGGTAGTAGGCCTCGGCGATGGCCGCGGGCGCCAGCACCGCGTCTTGCCCACGCTCCTCGGGCCGGTAGCCGGGCCGCTCGCCGGCGATCTGGCCGTCGATGATGACGTGGGCGACGTGCACGCCCCGGGGTCCGAGATCGCGCGCCATGGATTGGGCAAGCGCGCGCAGGCCGAACTTGGGCACCGCCAGGTTGGCGAACTTGGCCGAGCCCCGGAGCGAGGCCGTGGCGCCGGTGAAGATGATCGTGCCCGCGCCGGCCTCGACCATGCGCCGCGCCGCGGCCCGGCCGACGTGGAAGCCGCCCAGGCAGCCGATGCGCCAGCAGCGTTCGAAATCCTCGGCCGAGATATCGAGCACCCCGCCGGGCTTGTAGGCGCCGGCGTTGTAGACGGTGAGGACCGGCCGGCCCAGCTCGTCCTCGACCGCGGCGAAGAGCTCCTCGACCGCATTCCCGTCGGTGGCGTCGCAGTCGTAGGGCTTGCCGCCGATTTCCTCGGCCAGCTCCGCCAGGCGCTCCGGGTTGCGCCGGGCGACCGCGACCGCCATGCCGGCCTTGGCGAAGCGGCGCGCCAGCGCCGAGCCCAGCCCGGGCCCCACGCCGACCACCACCGCGACGGGCTTGCTCATGAGTCTCTCCTCCATGCTCGTTCGTCAGTTGCGGGTCAGCCTAGGCCGGACCGGCGCGCCTGAACAGGGCAGAGCGTCGCCGCGGCCAGCGGCCAGGCCTACTCCGCCGCGGTCTTGCGGGTTTCGGGGTTGCGGACGGCGACTGGATTGCCGGGTCACGCCAAGCAATGACCGGAGAATTGAGAATTGCCCGCTACGGTCCGGTTGTTTGCTGCCTCTTGACGTATAATCAATTGTAATAGCACGGTTTTTTAGGATTTAAGCCGGTCATCGACCGGCCCTCCGGTCGTTTGGTCCGCCATGCTCCCTCGGCTTCAATCGGAGGCGGTCGGAAGTTCCCGCCGCCCGTGGCATAGAGAACCCCGCCAGCGCCGGGGCCGGGCCCCGGGGCCTGGGGACCGGGGGCGTTTTCGACCCGTAGCAGGCACGCCAAAACCAGGACGGGCGATGAAAACCACGGACCGCGACACGGCTCCGAGGCGGGCGGGATGTATTCGATTTTCAGGTCAAGAGACGGATCGGATTTTATCCATATAGGCAAATGTCCGGGCCGCGGATTCCAAGTTCTTTCGGCATCGATCGGGCACTCGACCGCCGATCGCAACGAGCACGAACGGCGACTATTGCCGGGTCGGAGGTAAGCGCCATGGGGCATAAAATTTTCGATTTGCCAATACGGAAAATAGATAAAAAACGGCAGGTAAAACGGGGCCTTCCAGTAACCATTTCTTAAATTTATGGCTTTAAATCAATATCTAGCGGCGGTGTCGCCGCCGTTGTTTTTTTATGGCTGAAAGGGATTGCAAACATGGCCACCACGAAAATGAAGCGGAAGACTTACAAACCGAAGACTCCCGCTATGTGGACCCGTGAGGTCAAGAGCGCGAAGATGGCCGTCAGCGGTGCCGAGAAGAAGGTCAAGGCCGCGCGGCGGGCGCTCAAGAAGCACATGGCCGCGAAGAAGTCGGCGGCCAAGAAGCTGATCGCGAAGAACAAGGCTTTCCAGACGGCGAAGGCGCGCATTCTGAAGGCCAAGAAGCTTGCGGCCAAGAAGACGGTTGCCAAGAAGAAGATCGTCGCCAAGAAGCGCACCACCACCAAGCGCAAGGTCGCCAAGAAGCGGACCACCACCAAGCGCAAGGTCGCCAAGCGGCGGACCGCCTCCAGGAAGCCCGCGCCCGCCAGGCCCAAGGTCGCCAAGCGGCGTATGGTCGCCCGGAAGCGCCCGATCGCGAAGAAGAAGGCCGCGTAACCCGACTGTGCCGCGGCGGGCCCGTTGGCCGCGCCCGGCGAGTCATCAAAACAGGACGGGAGCCGGCCGGCTCCCGTCCTTTTTGTCGGCCGGCCCGCTCGCGCCGCTCGTCTCCCGCCGGACCGACGTGCGGCCATGAAATTGGGTCAATATAAAGGCGGTTGGTATGAGGCGCCGGGGATCGGCCCGGGGATCGGCCCCAGGATCGGCCCCAGGATCGGCCCCAGGATCGGCCCGGGGATCGGCAAGGGGGGGCGGGTCGCGGCATCCGGAGCGGCGCCCCGGGGTGCCGCCTTGATCGGCGGAGCCCCAGACCCCAAATATAACGAGCGGGCGGTGCCGTTTCGGCGGGCCGCCGGGGTGATGAGGCGCCGCGTCGACGGGCCCCGATCCTCACCCCAAGCAGCAGCCCTTGCTCAAGGACGAGGAGGACGCTGGGAAATGACCCGACTGTCTTTGTTCAACAGCCCGTTGTTGCTCGGTTTCGAGCAGTTCGAACAGGCGCTGGACCGGATTTCCAAGACCTCGAGCGACGGCTATCCACCGTACAACGTGGAGCAGGTGGACAAGCATCGCCTGCGCATCACGCTGGCGGTGGCGGGCTTCGGCGCGGACGATCTGCGGGTCCAGATCCAGGACAACCAGCTGGTGATCGGCGGCAAGCAGCGGGACGACAAGGACAAGGTCTATCTGCACCGCGGGATCGCCGCGCGCCAGTTCCAACGCAGCTTCGTCCTGGCCGACGGCATCGAGGTCTCGGGTGCCTCGCTCGACAACGGATTGCTCCACATCGACCTGGCGCGTCCGGTGAGCGAGCCCGACGTACGGACGGTTCCGATCGAGACCCGGGGCGGCGAAGCGGCCAGGGGGCCGACGATCGAGGGCAGGATCGCATCGCGCGACGACGCGCCGGATCATGATTAGGCTGGCGCGTCATGATTAGGCTGACGCCGGCCGGAACGGTATCCAGGAGGGCGGAGTGAGATGACTGGACTGGAACGCATCTTGCGGTTCACCGCCCGGGACTTCGAAGCCCTGGGGATGGAGCAACTTGCCTACGTCAAGCCGGTCGAGGTGGATGGCCGGGCGGCCTTTGCCGTGCACGCCGCCGACGGCACCGAGATCGCGGTCATGCCCGACCGCGAGGTCGCCCGCGCCGCGATCCGCCAGTACGACCTGGAGCCGGTCAGCGTGCACTGATCACCAAGGATTGTTGGTATGATACCGGGCCCCGGATGCCCCAATCCGGGAACCGTCAAAGATTGAGTCGAAATTGAACGGTTCGGGGTATCCGGACCGCCGCCGGCGCCACTTCAGGCGGCGTGGCTGTCCGCCGATTCGGTGAGGAGGGCGTGGATTGCCTCGGCGCCGTCGGTGCCGCGCAGCTTCTCGCAGACCGTCCGGTCGCGCAGCAGGCGCGACACGCGGGCCAACGCCTTGAGGTGATCGGCGCCCGCGGTCTCGGGCGCCAGCAGAACGCAGATCAGGTCGACCGGCTGTTCGTCGATGGCGTCGAAGTCGATGGGCGTCTCGAGCCGGGCGAAGAGCGCGTAGAGCCGGTCCAGGTCCGGCAGCTTTCCGTGCGGGATCGCGATGCCGTTGCCGACCCCGGTCGTGCCCAGGCGCTCGCGCTCGATCAGAACCTCGAAGATGGCCCGCTCGGGCTTTCCGGTCAGCTCGGCGGCTCGTTTGGCCAGTTCCTGCAGCGCCTGCTTCTTGCTGGTGACGCGCAAGTTGGCGATGACGCCGCCGGGGCCAATCAACTCGGTAATTTCCATGGCAGTCTCTCGACTTTCCTTCGGCTGATAGCAACAGTCTCGAACAACGGCATGATACCAAAGGTCCTTGATATTACTCGCCGCGATTGCCGCGCGGGTCGATCCAACCGATGTTTCCGTCCGGCCGACGGTAGATCATGTTCAGCCCGCTGTGCGAGCTGTTGCGGAACATGAGCGCCGGCAGCTCCGCCAGGTCCATGCGCATGACCGCTTCGCTGACCGTCAAGCTTGGAATCTCGGTGGCCATTTCGGCCACCACCGCCGGCCCGCCGTCAATTTCATCCTCGGCCGCTTGCTCCTCGGCATCGCCGGCCAGGATGTACTGCTGCGCCGGCAGCGATTCGGGCGCCGGTCCGGTGTTCTTGCGGTGGTCGCGCAGCCGGCCCTTGTAGCGCCGCAACCGCTTGGCGAGGCGCTCGGCCGCGGTGTCGAAGGCCGGATAAGGTTCGTCCGCTTCGCCTTGCGTTTGAAGCTGGATGCCGCGCCCGACATGCGCGCCTATCACGGCGCGGAACAAGTGGCCCTCGCGCGAAAAGGTTACGCCCACCTCGATTGCGTCCCCAAAATACTTGCCGAGGATACGCGAAAGGCTCTCGCTTACATGGGTCTGCAGCGCGTCGCCGACGTTGAGCTGCTTCCCCTTAACGGATAGCTGCATTCGCCTGTTTTTCTAGGATTTCCGCCGGGTTTCTCTGAAAAACCAACCGTTCGGACCGTTCCCGGTTCGTCGAAGGCGCGCACCATAGAGGCGGCCCCTGGGGGAGTCAATAGCGCCGAAGCGGCTCGGGGGCTGGCCTGCCGAGGGGCCGCATCGGGGCGCATCGCCATGGCTGGTAAGGCATTGAAATATGGGGAAAAACAGCTGCGCCGCCGGATGGTTCGGGCGGCCCGGGTTGGTCAAATCGAGGCGCCAAAGCCGGGCGCCGCGGCCGCGCCGCGCCGACGCTCCCGGGCCAAAGCGCCTCACGTCCCCAACGCCTTGTCGCGGCGCCGCTGTACCGACGAGGGGATGCGCATGGTCCCGCGATACTTGGCCACGGTTCGGCGCGCGATGTCGATGCCGTCCCGGCGCAGGAGCTCGACGATCGTGTCGTCGGAGAGAATCTCGGCGCAATTTTCCGCGTCGACCAAGGCCTTGATACGGTGCCGCACCGACTCGGCGGAGTGGACCTGACCGTCGGTCCCGGGGATCGCCGAGGTAAAGAAGTACTTGAGCTCGTAAATCCCGCGCGGGGTCGCGATGTATTTATTGGAGGTCACCCGGCTGACCGTCGACTCGTGCATCTCGATCACCTCGGCGATCTGGCGCAGGGTCAGCGGCTTCATGTGGCGCACGCCCTTCCTGAAGAAGCCGTCCTGCTGGCGGATGATCTCGCCGGCCACCTTCAGGATGGTCGTGGCGCGCTGATGCAGCGAGCGGACCAGCCAGTTGGCGGCCTGGAACTGCTCGCTGATGTAGTCCTTTTCCGCTTTCGACCGGACCTTTCCGGCGACCAGCGTGTGGTAGCGGGCGTTCACCAGGACCCGCGGCAGGGTCGCGCTGTTCAACTCCACGATCCAACCGCCGTCCGGGCTGCGGTGCATCAGTACGTCGGGAACGATCGGCTCGGCGATCTCGAAGTCATAGGCCTGCGCCGGCTTGGGGTCGAGGGACTTTATCTCGGCCAGCATGTCCGCGAGGTCCTCGTCCTCGACCCCGCAGATCCGCCCGAGCGCCGCCAGGTCCCGCTTGGCGACCAGTTGAAGATGGTCCAGCATCGCCGCCATGGCCGGGTCCAAGCGGTTGCGGTCGGCCAGTTGGAGGGCGAGGCATTCGCGTAAGGATCGGGCGAAGATTCCCGGCGGATCGAAACGCTGCACGGCCGCAAGCGTGGCCTCGACGCGGGCCAGGTCGCAATCCAGCGCGCGCGCCACCTGCTCGATCTCGCCGGTCAGATAGCCGGCCTCGTCCAACATTTCGATCAGATGTATCCCGATCATGCGCCCGATCGGGTCGCGGATATCCATTTGCAGCTGTTCGAGCAGGTGCCCGCGCAGAGTCACCCGTTCCGAGAGCCGCTGATCGATGGACCGCTCGTCGGTCTCGAATCGCCCGCCACTGTCCTTTCCGGTCCGCTGGGAGCCCGCGCTGCCCGCCCAGGCGTCGCCCGGGCCGCTATCGTAGAGGTTTTCGAGGTCGGTATCGAGCGGCGCCTCGGCGTTCGCCGGCAGGCTCTCGGCCTTGGTCAGATCGAGCGAATCGGGCGGCTCAACGGCGGCCTTGCCGGCGGGGGCGTCGGCCTCCGCACGGTCGCTCTCTTCGCCCTCAGTCCCCTCGTCGTGTTCGAGCAGCGGATTGCGCTCAAGTTCCCGCTCCACATAGGCCGCAAGTTCCATGTTGGAAAGCTGCAACAGCTTGATCGCCTGCTGCAGCTGCGGCGTCATGACCAGGGATTGACTTTGGCGAAGCTCCAATCTTTGGGTCACCGCCATGTCGGAAACCCCTACAGACTAAACCTTTCACCCAGGTAAACACGCCTAACATCCTTGTGTACAACGATTTCTTCGGGCTTGCCTTCCATGAGAACGGCGCCCTCATGGATGATGTAGGCCCGGTCCACGATGTCGAGCGTTTCGCGCACGTTGTGGTCGGTGATCAGCACGCCAAGCCCCCGGTCCTTGAGGTGCGAGACCAGGTCGCGGATATCGTTGACGGCGATCGGATCGATGCCGGCGAGCGGCTCGTCGAGCAGGATGAAATTCGGCCGCGAGGCGAGCGCCCGGGCGATCTCGACCCGGCGCCGCTCGCCGCCCGAAAGCGCCAGCGAGGGCGTGCGGCGCAGGTGGGTGATCGAGAACTCGGCCAGAAGGTCGTCGAGCATGGCTTCGCGCCGCTCGCGCACCGGCTCGACGGCCTCGATCACGGCGCGGATGTTCTGCTCCACGGTGAGCCCGCGAAAGATCGAGTTCTCCTGGGGCAGGTAGCCGATGCCCATGCGCGCGCGCCGGTACATCGGCAGGTCGGTGATATCGTTGCCGTCCATGGTGACCCAACCGGTGTCGGGCATCAGCAGGCCGGTGATGATGTAGAAACAGGTCGTTTTGCCGGCGCCGTTGGGCCCCAGCAGGCCGACCGCCTCGCCGCGCTGCAACGACAGGGTGACGCCGCGCAGCACCGGGCGCTTCTTGAAGCTCTTGCCGATGTTGACCGCGATCAGCCCCTCGTTCTCGGCCACCAGTTGCGGCCTCGACGCGCCCGGGGTGCGCTGGTTTTGGTAGTCCTTGGGTCCTTGTGTCATCTTGCCTCGGTTGCCTGGTATGCGGGCCGGCGGGTCACGAGCCCTTGTTGGTCTTCGGTTTGCGCTTGGGCACCAGCAGGGCGCGCACGCGGGCCGTAGACGTGCTGCCGGGCGGCCCCGGGAGCAGGCGGCTGACGCCGGCCTTCATGTCGATTTCCGCGTACTCGCCGTTCAATTGGTTGTCCTCGCGGGTGATCTTGACCGAGCCGGTCAGCGTGGCGAACTCCCGGTCCATATAATACACGCCCCGGTCCCCGCTTGCGAACTCGGTCGCGGTGAAGATGCGCACGTTGCCGTAGGCGTCGACCTGGCTGAGCGTCAGGTTTTCCTCGGCGCCGGGCGCGAAGTACGCGGTCAGCACGTCGGCCTGAATGCGCTTGTCCTCGCGTATGGCTTTGGCCGCGCCGCGCGCGACCGCCATGTGCTTCCGCTCCCAGTATTCCAGGCTGTCCCGCGCGGTGACCAGGTCGTCTCCGTTTTCGAGCCGCAAGTCGTCGCCGACCAGGACCAGAACGCCGTTGATGACGTCGTAGGCCCCACGGTCGCCGTACACCGTCCCGCTCGGCGAGACGATGCGGACGTTGCCCTCGATGTCGATGCGGTCGATGTCCGTGCTCCCGTCCGCGGTCTTGCTGTAATGCGCGGTCATGACGTCGGCGTAGATCGTGATCTCGCCGCGGATCGCCTCGGCGTTGCCGCGGGCGATGTAAAGCTGCTCGTTGCGCCGCCATTCGATGCCGTCCTCGGCGTTGATCTCGAGCGGCTGGTTGCCGCCCTGGATGCCTTTCAGGCTCTGCGCCGCCGTGGGCCCGAGAGGCGCGCAGAGCGCCAGCGACAAGAGCGCGAGCGCGAGCCCCGGCCGGGCCCGGCGCATGGCCGGCAAGCCACCGCCGAGCCGGCCGGTCATCGGGTGGCCTTCCGGGTCTCGGAATTGACGATCATGCGAGCCTTGCCGGTGAAAATTATCCGCGCCCCTCGGTCGAGCACGCGGAACCCCTCGGCCTCTATGAAACCGACGCTGCCCTGTCCTTGGACCGGCTGGACGCCTTCGGCCACGCCCCTGGCGAGGTCGACCCGGGCGGCCTCGGTGCGGAGCTCGAAGCCCTGGTCGTGGAACAGGCTCACCGAGCCCGCCAGGTCGAGTATCTTGCTTTGCTGGCGGTACGTGCCCGAGCGTGCGGTGAGCGCCAGCCAGGTCCCGTCCTCGAGCGTGATGTCCGCCTTCGGCAGTTCCAGCTCGATGAGATCCTCGTCGCTATCCGACTGCGTGGCCATGTCGGCGGTGAGCATGTAGGGCCGGTCCTTCTCGTCTAGGCCGTCGAAGCGGGCATTCAACATGGTCAGGCTGTCCGCCTGGTCCGGGGCCAGCTTGGAGACGCTCAGGCGGAAACCGCCGTCATCGACGGTAAACTGCGGCCAGGCCACGACGAGGAGCATAAGCGCCGCCGCCAGGGCCGGGAGCAGCACCTTCATGAACCCGACGAAAATACTGTAGTGGTCGCGCATCGACATGCGCGGGGCCCGGCGCGTGACGCGCGGCCGCCGGCCGGCCTGGGCGGTCCACCGGCGCGGGCTTTTGGCCGTGTAGGTGGCCTGCGTCATCTCCACGTCCTGTCCCTCTTATACCAAGGAGCGTTGATAATGACCCATAGAGACGGTTTCCCAAGGCTTTCGGCCAGGAGCGCGTGGCGCGGCGATGCGGGGCATCGCAAGCCCTGCGCGACGCCGTCCGAAAGCGCTGG
>JACZWN010000071.1 GCA_022572105.1 Pseudomonadota bacterium
CAAAGAACCAGATTCTTCAGGAAAGCATCGGCCATCTGCTGACCCGGCCCGTCGGTCGCCCGCCGAAGCGGGTGCTCCGATACTATGCCAGTTTCAGCTATCAGGCTGGAAGCTGGGACAGGAAGCGTCGTGTCGTGGCCAAGGTCGAATGGCATCCCGGCGAACTGCACTCCCGCGTCGGATTTATCGTCACCAACCTGAGCCGTTCCGCCGAGCGGGTGACATGGTTCTACAATCAGCGGGGCAAAGCGGAGCAGTACATCAAGGAAGGCAAGAACGCGATCAAATGGACGCGGCTGTCGTGCCGCAAGTTCCGCGACAATGCGGTTCGGCTCCGGCTTCACGCCCTGGCCTACAATCTCGCCAACTTCATGCGGACGCTGGCTTTGCCGAAGGAGGTCGAGCACTGGTCATTGACGACGCTACGGGAGAAGCTGGTCAAGATCGGTGCAAAAGTCGTGCGCCATGGCCGGTACGTCACGTTCCAATTGGCCGAGGTCGCGGTGCCGAGGGAACTGTTCCGGAAAATCCTGAGCCTGATCGATGATCTGCGACGAAGACCCGCCCCGGCGTAGGCCGGGAAAATCGACGGCCAGGTGAAAACGACAAGAGAGGTCTGTCTGGATGGCGAGAAAAATGACCGAATGGCCTTCCAAGCGCGGGCCGATCTCCAAAATCTGGTCATCGGATGGCTGCGGAAGGAATGCCGTTCCCTTGGCGGTGGGACGGTGGTACGATTTCCATGGTTTTGGATGTCATCTGGGGAATGTCGGTTGATACCAAGGAGCGTTGATAGGGGCCCAAAGGCAAGCTCTGTTGATCGCCGGTGCCGGCGAGATCAAGGGCAAGGGCCCCCGGCCGCCTGCGCCTGGCCCACATCACCAACGCCTCGGTATCCAGCAGCCGGCACGGGCTTCATCGCCGCCAACATCGCCCCCCAGAGCGCCGTCAGGCCAGAGCACCGCCAGGACCGATGGCTGCTGGCCGGCTTATACCAAGGAGCGTTGATAATGACCCATAGAGATCGGGCAGGCGGTCCACCGGGTAGGAGGGAAGCCGCGGGCGATGCGGGCCGATGTGCCCCATGAAATGGGTCAATATCAAGGACGGTTGGTATTACCCTTCGCTCGCGAGGATCGCCTGCAGGCCGGCCTGGTAGTCGGGATAGGCGAGCGCGACGCCCAGTTCCTCCTTGATGCGGCGGTTGGAGACCCGCTTGTTATCCCGGTAGAAGCTCAGCGCCATGGCCGAGAGCTCGGCCGCCGCGATGGGCACGAGCGGTGGCGGCGCCACCCCGAGAAGCTCGCAGGCGGTGGCGATGACTTCGGCCGGCGCCGCCGCGGCGTCGTCGCAGACGTTGTAGACCCGGCCTGGGTGCGGGTGGGCGATCGAAGCCTCCAGGACGCGCGCGAGGTCGTCCACATGGATGCGGCTGAACATCTGGCCCGGCTTATGGATGCGCTTGGCGGTGCCGGCGCGGACCCGATCGAAGGCGCTGCGCCCGGGACCGTAGATCCCGGCCAGGCGGAAGACGTGGAGCGGCAGGCCGGCCGTGTGCCGGAGAGCGAGCCAGGCGCGCTCGGCCGCGACCCGGCGTTCGGCGCGATCGCTGGTTGGCGCGAGCGCCGAGTCCTCGTCGACCCAGCCGCCGGCGCGATCGCCGTAGACGCCGGTGGTCGAAAGGTAGCCGGCCCAGGCGATGCTTCGGCAGGCGGCGATGTCGCGCCCATGGAGCTCGGCGGCCGGGTCGCCGGCCTCATCCGGCGGCACGCTCACCAACAGATGGGTGGTGCCGGCGAGCGCCGCGGCCGGGTCGACGAGCGGCCGCGCCCGGTCGAAGATGACGACCTCGAACCCGTCCGCCCGCAATGCCTCCGCCGCCGCCTCGCTCCGTGTCGTCCCGGCCACGGCCCAGCCGCGCGCCCCGAGGCGATCGGCAAAGACCCGGGCGCTATAGCCGAGGCCGAAAACGAAGAGGCGGGGCGTGGAGTCGGTGGCCATGGCGAGAGCCGGGGTTGGGGCGCGCGGCGCTTGCGCGGGCCGCTACAAGTGGCGAATCTAAGGGCGGGAAATAGCTGGAACAAGCGCGCAATAACCCCGAGGCCCGCATTATGGCCGGGCCGGCCCAGGTCCCGATCCCTTTTCGATCAGAGAATTTGCTATTCCTTACTTTAAAGTAAGGAATTTCTGGTTTATAAAGGAATCACCATGTCCATTTCGACGCTCACCAGCAAGGGACAAACCACGGTCCCCAAGGACATCCGCCGACACCTCGGCCTGAAGCCAGGCGATAAGATCCGGTTTCTGGTCGAGGACGACGGGCGCGTGGTCATCCTGCCGGCGACGCTGCATCTGCGCGATCTCAGAGGCAGCCTGCCCAAGCCGTCAAAACCGGTCAGCGTCGAGCGGATGAACGAGGCGATCCGTAAGCGGGCCGGTCGCGCGTGATCGGGCTCGATACCAACGTGCTGGTCCGTTACCTGGTCGAGGACGATCCGGAGCAGGCGGCCAAGGCCGCCAAGCTCATCGAGAAGCGATGCACCGAGGACGATCCCGGCTTCGTCAACCGGATCGTCCTGTGCGAGCTGGTCTGGGTTCTGGAAAGCGCCTACGGCTACGCGCGTGCGACCATCGCCGCGACCATCGAGAGCCTGCTGCGCACCGCGGAGTTGGAAATCGATGCGGCCGAGGCGGCCTGGTCGGCGTTGACCGCCTACCGCACCGGAGGCGCCGACTTTTCCGATGCGCTCGTCGGCCGGCTCAATCGAGGCGCCGGTTGCAGCGCGACCGCGACCTTCGATAAGGGTGCCGCGAAGCTCGACGACTTCTTCACACCGTAACAAGGTTGACGCGCTGGGGCGTATTTTGCCCGCGCCCCTATTCAAAAATCCAGGTCCGCGTAGTGCTTGGGCGGGGTGATGCCGGGGATGTGGTCGGCCAGGATGGCGCGCAGGCTGGGCCGCGACTTGACCCGGGCGTACCAGTCCTTGGCGCCCGCGTGGTCTTCCCAGGGCACGTCGCCCAGGTAGTCGATTGCCGAGAGGTGGGCCGCGGCGGCGATATCGGCGAGCGAGAAGCTCTCGCCGGCGAGCCAGCGGCGCCGGTCGCACAGCCAGGCGATGTAGTCCAGGTGGTAGTGGATGTTTTGATGCCCGGCGCGGATCGCCGAGGCGTTGGGCTGGCCCAGGCCGAGGAAGCGCTTCATGACCTTCTCCTCGATCAGGTTGGCGCTCACCTCGTGGCGGAACTTGACGTCGAACCATTGCGCCAGGCGCCGGGTCTCGGCGCGGTCGAGCGGGTTCGCGCCAAGGAGCGGCGGCTCGGGGTAGGCCTCGTCCAGGTACTCGGCGGCGACGGCCGCGCCCACGATCGAGGTGCCGTCCTCCTCGATCAGCACCGGCACCTCGCCGGCCGGGTTGAGCTTGAGAAAACCCTCGCGCCGCTCCCAGACCTTCTCGGTCTTGAGCGCGACCTCGAGCCGCTTCTCGCCCAAGAGAATGCGGATCTGGCGGCAGCCGGGATCGAGCGGAAGGTGATAGAGCGTACGCACGGGGAGCGACTATAGCCCCGGACAGACCGCCGTGAACAGCGCCGCGGCTCTTGGAGGTCGAACCACAGAGACACAGAGGCACAGAGAACCAATAAGAAAACTCTCACCACGAAGGCACAAAGATCACCAAGAACATGCTGTCTGCGCGCTCCGCGCGCTTTGGTCCTCTTCGTGTTCTTCGGGCCTTCGTGGTGAACTATTTTTGGTTCTCTGTGCCTCTGTGTCTCTGTGGTGAAATACCCGATTCAGGCCCGTTTCTCTTCCTCGGCTTCGGCGTGCAGCGGGTGCTCGAGGCGCGCGATCATCTCGTTGGGCACGATCTGCCAGAACCTGGCCTTCTCGTGGCGCCAGTCGATCAAGAGCTGCTCGGCGAAGCGCGACTGGGTCTCGCGCACGTGCTCGACGATGAGCTCGCGCACCACGCCCTCCCAGTGCTCGGTCTCGATCCTCTGGTAGAGCACGGTATCCGGGTTGATGTGCGCGGGCAGCGCGTCCTCCGGATCGTACACGAAGGCCATGCCGCCGGTCATGCCGGCGGCGAAGTTCGAGCCGACCGGCCCCAGGATCACCGCGGTGCCGCCGGTCATGTACTCGCAGCCGTTGGAGCCGCAGCCCTCGACCACGGCGACGGCGTCGGAATTGCGCACGCAGAAGCGCTCGCCGGCTTGGCCGGCGGCGAACAAGCGGCCGGCGGTCGCGCCGTAGAGCACCGTGTTGCCGATAATGGTGTTCTCATTCGTGACCAGTGGGCTGGAGGCCATGGGGCGCACCACGATGGTGCCGCCCGAGAGGCCCTTGCCGACGTAGTCGTTGGCGTCGCCGAAGACCTCGAGCTTGAGGCCCTGGACGGCGAAGGCGCCGAGCGACTGCCCGGCCGAGCCGCGCAGGCGCACGGTGATGTGCCCGGGCTTCAGGCCGGTCATGCCGAAGCGCCGGGTGATCTTGGAGGACAGCTTGGTGCCGATCGCCCGCTGCGTGTTGCGGATCGTGTACTGGAGCTGCAGCTTCTCGCCCACTTCGAAGAGGCGCTGGGCGTCCTCGATGATCTGCGCGTCGAGGGTTTCGGGCACCTCGTTGCGGCCTTGAAGCGTGCAGTGGACCGGGTTGTCGCCGGAATCGGCGCGCGCCAGCAGCGGATTCAGGTCGAGGTCGTCGAGGTGGGCGGCGCCGCGGCTGACCTGCATCAGCAGGTCGGTGCGCCCGACGATCTCGTCGAGCGTGCGCGCGCCCAGCGAGGCCAGGATCTCGCGCACCTCCTCGGCCATGAAGCTGAACAGATTCACCACCTTCTCCGGCGAACCGGTGAACTTCTCGCGCAGCGCCGGGTTCTGGGTGCAGACCCCGACCGGGCAGGTGTTCGAGTGGCACTGGCGCACCATGATGCAGCCCATGGCGACCAAGGACGCGGTGCCGACGCCGTACTCCTCGGCGCCCAAGAGCGCGGCGATGACCACGTCGCGCCCGGTGCGGATGCCGCCGTCGGTGCGCAGGCGCAGGTTCTGGCGCAGGCGGTTGAGGGTCAGCACCTGATGGACCTCGCTGAGGCCCATCTCCCAGGGCACGCCGGCGTACTTGATCGAGGACTGGGGGCTGGCGCCGGTGCCGCCGGAATTGCCCGAGATCAGGATCACGTCGGCCTTGGCCTTGGCCACGCCGGCGGCGATCGTGCCGATGCCCGAGCGCGCCACCAGTTTCACGCAGACCTTGGCCTCCGGGTTGATCTGCTTGAGGTCGTAGATCAGCTGCGCCAGATCCTCGATCGAATAGATGTCGTGGTGGGGCGGCGGCGAGATCAGCATGACGCCCGGCGTCGAGTGGCGCAGGCGCGCGATCATCTCGGTCACCTTGAAGCCGGGCAGCTGGCCGCCCTCGCCGGGCTTGGCGCCCTGGGCGATCTTGATCTCGAGCTCGCGGCAGTTGTTGAGGTACTCGGCCGTGACCCCGAAGCGGCCCGAGGCGACCTGCTTGATGGCCGAGTTCTCGTTGTCGCCGTTGGGCCGCGGCACGTAGCGCTCCGGGTCCTCGCCGCCTTCGCCGGAATCCGACTTGGCGCCGATCCGGTTCATGGCGATATTCAGCGTGCCGTGCGCCTCGGGGCCGAGCGCGCCCAACGACATGCCGGGCGTGACGAAGCGCTTGCGAATCTCGGTGATCGATTCGACCTCCTCGACGGGCACCGGCGAAATGCCGTCGGTCTTGAAGCCGAGCAGGTCGCGCAACTGCGTCGGTGCCGCGCCGCGCGCGCCCCCGTCCGCCTTCATGTAGATCGCCTGGGTAAATTTCCTGTAGGTCGAGTAGGAGTCGGTGGCCACCGCCTGTTGGAGGGTGTGAATGAGCCCGGCCTCCCAGGAATGGTCCTCGCCGCCCCGGCGGTAGCGGTAGAAGCCGCCGACCGGCAGCGCCACGTAGTCCTCGCTCCAGGCGCGGGCGTGCAGATCGAGCAGCTTCTGCTGGATGCCGGTCAAACCGATCCCGGAGATCCGGCTCGGCATGTCGGGGAAGTACTCGTCGACCAGGGTGCGCGACAGGCCGACCGCCTCGAAGTTGTAGCCGCCGCGGTAGGACGAGAGCACCGAGATGCCCATCTTGGACATGACCTTGAGCAGGCCGTCGTCGAGCGCCGTCTTGTAGCGCCGGATACACTCCTCCAGCGAGGTCTCGCCGAACAGGCCGCGGCGCCAGCGCCAGGCAATCGACTCCTGGGCCAGGTAGGCGTTGACCGTGGTCGCCCCGACGCCGATGAGGACCGCGAAATAGTGCACGTCGAGGCACTCGCCGCTGCGCACGTTGATCGAGGCGAAGGTCCTCAGGCCCTGGCGCATCAGGTGCGAGTGCACCGCGCCGGTGGCCAGGATCATGGGGATCGGCGCGCGGCTGCCGTCCAGCCGCTTGTCGGTCAGGACCAGGTGCTCGCAGCCCTCGCGCACCGCGGTCTCGGCCTCGCGCCGGACGCGCTCGATGGCGTCCCTCAGCGCGTGCTCCGCCCCGCCCGAGTCGCCGCCGCCGGAATCGCCACCGGGATCGCCGCCGGGATCGCCGCCGGAATCAAAGGTGCAATCGATGGTAACCGCGGTCTCGCCCATGAAGGTGCGCATGGCCTCGAACTCGGCGTTCGAGAGCACGGGCGAATCGAGCAGCAATATGCGGCACTGGTTCTCGTCCTCGGCCAGGATGTTACCCAGGTTGCCGAGCCGGGTCTTGAGCGTCATGACCCGGCGCTCGCGCAGCGAATCGACGGGCGGGTTGGTGACCTGGCTGAAGTTCTGCCGGAAGAAGTGATGCAGGCCGCGGTAATGGTCGGAGAGCACGGCCAGCGGGGTGTCGTCGCCCATGGAGCCGACCGGCTCCTTGGCGTCCTCGACCATGGGGTGGAGGATGAGCTCCAGGTCCTCCATGGTCATGCCGAAGGTCAGTTGCCGGCGGCGCAGCTCGTCGCGCTCGTAGAGCACCGGTTCGCCGTGGTCCGGTCGAATCAGATCGTCGATCTGGGTCGCGTTGCGGATCCACTGACCGAAGGGATGCGCCGCGGCCAGACGGTCCTTGAGCTCGGCGTCGTGGTAGAGCCGGCCCTCCTCCAGGTCGACCGCGATCATCTGGCCGGGCCCGAGGCGGCCCTTTTCCAGGATCCGGCTTTCGTCCAGGCGGACCATGCCGGTCTCGGAGCCGGCGAACAGCAGGCCGTCCTGGGTGATCGTGTAGCGCAACGGCCTGAGGCCGTTGCGGTCCATGCCGGCCAAGACCCAGCGCCCGCCGTAGGCGCAGATCGCGGCCGGCCCGTCCCAGGGCTCCATGACCGCGTTGCAGTAACTGTACAGGTGCTTGTGGGCCTCGGGCATCGGGCTGTCGTCGCGCCAGGCCTCGGGGATCAGCAGGGTCTTGGCCATGGGCAGGTCGCGCCCGGCGCGCACCATAAGCTCGAAGACGTTATCGAGGGCCGCCGAATCCGAGGCGCCCGGCTGTACGATCGGCTTGATGTCCTCCATGGTCTCGTCGAAGGTGGGCGAAGCCATGCGGCACTCGTGCGCCTGCATCCAGTTGACGTTGCCCTTGAGGGTGTTGATCTCCCCGTTGTGGGCGAGCACCCGGAACGGCTGCGCCAGATGCCAGGTCGGGAAGGTGTTGGTCGAATAGCGCTGGTGGAAGATGGCGAAGCTGGAGACGAAGCGCTCGTCCAATAGATCCGGATAGAAGGCGGTCAACTGCTCGGCCAGGAACATGCCCTTGTAGATGATCGAGCGGCACGACAGCGAGCAGATGTAGAAGTCCTTGATCGATTCGGCCTCGGCCGCGCGCTCGATGCGCCGGCGGATCACGTAGAGGTCGATCTCGAACTGCCGGTTCCGGGTGCCCAGCGTGTTCGCGATCATGATCTGCTCGATCTCGGGACGCGCGTTCTCGGCCTTCTCGCCGATCACCTCGGTGTCCACCGGGACCTGGCGCCAGCCGTAGATCGTATAGCCGAAGTTGAGGATCTCGCGCTCGACCAGCACCCGGCAGCGTTCCTGGGCGGCGTAGTCGGTGCGCGGCAGGAAGACCATGCCGACCGCGATCCGGCCCAGGCCCGGCTCGTGCCCGGTGCGCGTCACGTGCTCGCGGAAGAAGTTCTGCGGGATCTCGACGTGCAGGCCGGCGCCGTCGCCGGTCTTGCCGTCGGCGTCGACCGCGCCGCGGTGCCAGACCGCCTTGAGCGCGGCGATGCCGGCCTCGACGACCTGGCGCCGCGCCTTGCCGTCGATCGAGACGACCAGGCCGACGCCGCAGGCATCGTGCTCCTGGCGTGGATCGTAAAGCCCCTCCGCGGCGAGGCGGGCGGCCTCGTGACGTTGCCTCTGCCAATCGTTCATGGCGGCCTCCTTCGATCGGCGCATTATACCAAAGGTATTACGCCACCGCCCGCGCCGCCGGTTGCGCGCGCGCGGCTTCCTTGGCCGTGATGTATTTGTGGATCTCCTCGGCCGCGTCGCGTCCGTCGCGGATCGCCCAGACCACCAGCGAGGCGCCGCGCACGATGTCGCCGGCGGCGAACACGCCGTCCATGCTGGTCACCATGGTGCGGAAGTCGATCTTGATCGTGCCCCAGCGCGTCAAGGTCAGCTCGCCGGTGTCGAACAGGCTCGGCAGGTCCTCGGGGTCGAAGCCGAGCGCCGTGATCACCATGTCGGCCGCGAGCGTGTAGTTTGAGCCCTCGATGACCTGCGGCGTGTGCCGGCCGGTCGCATCGGGGATGCCCAAGTGCATGCGCAAGGCGCGCACGCCTTCGACCCGGCCGTTGCCCAGGAAGGCCTCGGGCGCGGACAGCCAGACGAACTCGACGCCCTCCTCCTCGGCATGAGCGACCTCGCGCCGCGAGCCGGGCATGTTCTGCCGGTCGCGCCGGTACAGGCACTTGACCGAGCGCGCGCCCTGGCGCACTGCGGTGCGCACGCAATCCATGGCCGTGTCGCCGCCGCCGATTACGACCATGTCCTTGCCGGCCGCATCGAGGGAGCCGTCATCGAAGGCCGGCACCTCATCCCCCAGGCCCTTGCGGTTGGCGGCGATCAGGTAATCCAGCGCCGGGTAGACACCGTTCAAGCCGACCCCGGGCACCTTGATCTCACGGGCCTTGTAGACGCCGATCGCGATCAGGACGGCGTCGTGACGCGCGCGCAATTCCTCGAGCGACATGTCGCGGCCGATCTCGCATTCCATATGGAAGCTCACGCCCGACTTGCGCAGCAACTCGGCGCGGCGCTCGACCACATGCTTCTCCAGCTTGAAGTTGGGAATGCCGTAGACCAGCAGGCCACCGACCCGGTCGTAGCGATCGTAGACGTGAACCTGATAGCCCTTGCGGCGCAGCTGCTCGGCGGCGGCCAGAGCGCCCGGCCCAGCGCCGACGATGCCGACCGAGCGCTCGCGCTCGATCCTCGGCACGACCGGCTTGACCCAGCCGCGTTCCCAGGCGGTTTCGGTGATGTAGGTCTCGATCGAGCCGATGGTCACGGTGCCGTGGCCGGCCTGCTCGATGACGCAGTTGCCCTCGCACAGGCGGTCTTGCGGACAGATGCGGCCACAGATCTCGGGTAAGTTGTTGGTCGCCTGGGACAGCTCGTAGGCTTCCTCCAGACGGCCCTGGGCGGTCAACATCAGCCACTCGGGGATGTTGTTTTGCACCGGGCAGTGGACCTGGCAGAAGGGGATACCGCACTGCGAGCAACGCGCGGCCTGGGCCGCCGCGGCCGCCTGATCGTACTCCTGGTAGATCTCGTCGAAGTCCCGACGCCGCGTCTCGGCGCCGCGCTTGTCCGGCCGCCGCGATCCGAGCTCGAAGAACTTCTGCATCCGATTTGGCACGTCGAGGCCTCGCCCCCTCTTGTCGGCCGGTTCACCCGGGCCGGTTCACCTGGGCCGGACCTGGATCGCCGGACCCCGGAAACCTCCGAAACCCGGACCGAGCCGCTCGGCCATGTCTGTCGTGCTTGACCCTCCGCGCCGGACGGAGGCTTTGGGTCCGGCAGACCCGCCCGGAATTTAAAACCGGCGCGCGGCTCCCCGCGAGCAAGATCGCACAACTAGGTCACGTTCTCTGCCTTATAAATTACCGGATTTTTGCCGAAAAAGCAAGAGCCTGGCAAGCAGCCATATTTTAAGCATAAAATAGTACCATTTTTGGACTAAACTGCCCTCTGGGCGAATCGGACGGCGCGGTGTTAGTAAAGGCGCGCGTTCGCGAAAGACGGTGCTTTCAAGCCGCGCGAGGCCGTGGCCGAGGGCTGCGGCGCCGCGCCCGAGGATGTTGTCTTGCCGCTGCTTCATATCTTCATCCTCGCCGTCGTCCAGGGGCTCACCGAGTTCCTGCCGGTCAGTTCGTCGGGCCACCTGGTGCTGGTCTGGGAATACTTCGACCGCGCCGGCTGGCAGGTGCCCGAGCAGACCCAGAGCGACCGCCTGATCCTCGACGTCGCGGTGCACGTCGGCACCCTGTTCGCCGTCTGCCTGTATTTCTGGCGCGACATCGCGCAAATCGTCGTCGGGCTGACCAGGATTTTGGTCGGGCAGACGGGACCCGGCGCCCGTCTCGCCTTCCATGTCGTGCTGGCGAGCATCCCGCTGGTCGTGGCCGGATACCTCTTCTACCTCTTCAAGGACTCGATGGCTGCAAGCCTGCGCGACGTGCAGGTCGTCGCCTGGGCCACGATCGGGTTCGGCGTTCTGCTCCTGATCGCCGACCGCACGGGACTGACCGTGCGCCGGGTCGAGCACCTGGGCGCGGCCGGCGCCGTGTTCATCGGCCTCATGCAGGTGCTGGCGCTGATTCCCGGAACCAGCCGCTCGGGCATCACCATGACGGCGGCCCGCTTCCTCGGGTTCGAGCGCGCGGAAGCGGTGCGCTTTTCGCTTCTGCTCTCGATCCCGGCGATCCTCGGCGCCGGGACGCTGACCGGTATCGACCTCTACCGCAGCGCCGACGTGCAACTCGGCTTCGATGCGTTGGCCGCCGCCGCCGTCGCCTTCGTCATGGCGTTTCTGTCGATCGCGCTGATGATCCGCTGGCTGCGCCGCGCCGGTTTCATGCCCTTCGTGTTCTACCGGCTGTTTCTCGGCGCGGCGCTGCTGATCTGGATCGCTTGAGCGCGCGGTCGGTATTATGCGGCGAGGGGCTGATTGAAGCGCCCGCCCGGGCGGTACCGATCCAGATAGGTCGGCAGGATGACCTCGGCCGCGGTCGGCGCGATGCCGAGGTCGGCCAGAGTCAGCGCCCCTTCCGAGACCACGTTGTCGCGGCGCAGCATCCGCACCTGGTCGCGGGTCAGCGGCGGCACCGGCAGCAACTCCAGGAACCGCGCCTGCGCCGCGGCCAGCGCGAAGGGCCAGGGGACCAAGAGGCGCCGGCGCCGGATCTGGCGTAGCAGAAGCTGCAAGAGCTCCTTGAAGGTATAGACCCGCGGCCCGCCGAGCTCGTAGGTCTTGCCCGCGCAGGCCGGGTCGACGAGGCACTTGGCGATCGCCTCGGCCACGTCGCCGACGTAGACCGGCTCGAACCTGGTCGAGCCGCCGCCGATCAGCGGCAGCGCCGGCGACAGCCGGGCCATCGCCGCAAAGCGGTTGAAGAAGTCGTCCTCGGGCCCGAAGATGATGCTCGGGCGCACGATGGTGGCGCTCGGAAAGGCGGTCTTGACGGCGGCCTCGCCGGCGGCCTTGGAGCGCGCGTAAACCGCCGCCGCGTGCGGGTCGGCACCGATGGCGGAGACCTGAACCAGACGCTCGACCCCGGCCGCCGCCGCCGCCTCGGCCACGGTCTGCGCGCCCCGGACGTGCACCCCGGCAAAGGTCTGCTTGCCACGCTCGTAGAGGATTCCGACCAGGTTGATCGCCGCGTCGGCGCCCTCCACCGCGGCCTCGACGGCGATCGGATCCTGAACCGGCGCGCGCAGGGGCGTGATCTGCCCGACCTCGCCCAGGGGCTTGAGGAAGTCCGCCCGCGAGGGACGGCGCACCGCGACCCGGACGATCCAGCCCTGCTTGGCCAGGCGCCCGACCAGGTGACGGCCGACGAACCCGGATCCGCCGAAGACCGTAACCACGCGCTGGGCCATGGGTTTGCCTTTTCGCCGTTGGGCGCGCGAGCGCTTAGCGGGCTCGCCTCCCGTTAACATCTTAGCGCTATATACTAGGGACGATGCCGGCTTGACAGCCCCCATTCAGCGGGCCGCGAAACGCCCGCAATGTCTTGACAGGACTCCTGCCCTGGCGAGAATGCCCCGGCCTCGGCCCGCCCCGCCATTCCCGGCCGGGCGCACCGTCGGCCGAAGCCGAAGCGACGCGGCGAGGAAGCTTGCAGCACCAACTCCATTACGACGACCTGCCGGACGGGCTCGACTTCGGTCCATCGGTCGCGGTCGATACCGAGACCATGGGCCTCGACCTCCGGCGCGACCGGCTGTGCCTGATACAGTTGTCCGCCGGCGACGGTCTCTCTCATCTGGTGCAGTTCCGCGACGGTGGCTACGAGGCGCCGAACCTGAAGGCGCTGCTTGCCGATGAGGGCGTGACCAAGCTGTTTCACTTCGCCCGCTTCGATCTGGCCGCGATCCAGCGCTACCTCGGCGTCGCCTGCGCCCCGGTCTACTGCACCAAGATCGCCTCGCGCCTGGCGCGCACCTTCACCGACAAGCACGGCCTCAAGGATTTGTGCCGCGATCTGCTCGGGGTGGAGATCTCGAAGCAAATGCAGTCGTCGGACTGGGGCGCGGCGGAACTGAGCAAGGAGCAGCTTCGCTATGCGGCCTCCGACGTGCTCTATCTGCACCGCCTGCGCGAGGCGCTCGACGCGATCCTCGAGCGCGAAAGGCGAAGCGAACTGGCCACGGCCTGCTTCGACTGCCTGCCGGCGCGCGTGGCCCTCGACATTGCAGGCTGGGAAGATGTCGATATCTTCGCGCATTGACTTATTTTCGCACAGTGACCCGGCGCCGGTTCGCCATTCGCGCCGGGCGCCGAGCGTGCTTACGGGAGTCGCCCGTTCGGCCTCGGGTTCTGTTATAATCACGCGCGCGCCGGGCGCGGGACCCGGCAAGGGGGCGGCGCGGAGGCCTCCGTCCAGAGTTCAGGGGTCGACATGACGGCACGAGTCGAGCGCGCGGCGCGGGCAGAGGGCCGGGAGGACGCGGCCGCCGAGACTACGCACGCCGAGACCGCGCACAAGGATCTCGAGACCGGGCGGCGCGTCCTGCGTCTCGAGGCTCAGGGACTGGACGCGCTGGCCAAGTCGCTGGGCGACGGCTTTGTCCGGATCCTGGACACGCTCGCCGCGGTGCCGGGGCGAATCACGGTGACCGGCATGGGCAAATCCGGCCACATCGCGCGCAAGATCGCCGCGACCCTCGCCTCGACCGGCACGCCGGCGCAATTCGTCCATCCCGGCGAGGCGAGTCACGGCGACCTCGGCATGATCGCGCCCGGCGATGCGGTGCTCGCCATGTCGAATTCGGGCGACACCACGGAACTGAACGCCGTTATCCTTTACACGCGCCGCTTCGCGATCCCGCTGGTAGCGATGACGGCGAAGGCCGATAGCACCCTGGCCGAGGCGGCCGATGCCACCGTCATCCTGCCGCAAGCCCCGGAAGGCTGCCCGATGGGCCTGGCGCCGACCACGTCCACCACCATGATGCTGGCGCTCGGCGACGCCATCGCGATCGCGCTGCTCGAGCGCAAGGGCTTCTCGGCACGGGATTTCCAGGTCCTGCATCCGGGCGGTTCGCTCGGACGCCAGTTGCTGCGCGTCTCCGAGATCATGCACGGGCCGGAGGCGCTGCCCCTGTGCCGGCCGGAGACCCCGCTGGCCGAGGCGATCCTGACCATGACCAAAGGAACCTTCGGCTGCGTCGGCGTCACCGAGGAAAGCGGGGTATTGGTCGGCATCATCACCGACGGCGATCTGCGCCGGCACATGGACCCGGGTCTGCTGACATTCCTGGCCGGCAAGGTCATGACCGGAGCGCCGAGAACCATCCGTCCCCAGGCGCTCGCCGCCGAAGCGCTCGGCATCATGAACGGGGTGCGAAACGAGCGGCCGATCACCAGCCTTTTCGTGGTCGACGAGGCCCGTCCGGTCGGCATTCTGCACATCCACGATTGCCTTCGCGCGGGCATCGCCTAATACCAAGGAGCGTTGATAATGACCCATAGAGATCGCGCAGGCGATCCGTCGGGCCAACGGGCGGGTAGGAGGGAAGCCGCGGGCGATGCGGGACATCGTCAAGGCTTGCCGACGCCCCCACCGAATCGCCCGCTGCCGGTTCGCCCGCCCGACCGGAACGGCGGTTTCCCAAGGCTTTCGGACGGCGTCGCGCAGGGCTTGCGATGCCTTGCATCGCCGCGCCACGCGCTCCTGGCCGAAAGCCTTGGGAAACCGTCTCTATGGGTCATTATCAACGCTCCTTGGTATAAGGACCCTCGCGCGGTTGCTCCGGCGGTCCATTCGGCTTTGCACTGCCATGACCGGCGTGCTACTCCCGTTGCCGTCCCCGGTTTCCGTTATATCGGAGCCCGAGCGCCCGGAATCCACCTCTGCGGCCGGGCGGCGCGGTGTTGAGCAGAATGGCGGATAGCGCCGAGAAGACGACGACCCGGGAGGCACCGTCCGGCGGCGGCGCGGGGCCCGCGGACCCGCGGGCGCCGGTTATCATGCTGTTCGACGAGGGCGAGATCGCCCGCCGGGTCGGCGCGCTCGCGCCCGAGATTT
>JACZWN010000250.1 GCA_022572105.1 Pseudomonadota bacterium
GTGGACGCGCTCTCGATCGGCTTCTCGGTCATGCGCGGCGGCGCCGACTTCGACCGCGAGCGCGGCCTGCGCCGCATCAAGGCGGTCGAGCTGTGGGAGATCTCGGTGGTGACCTTTCCCGCCAACCCGGCGGCGCGGGTCGACCGGATCAAGGCGCGGGCGCGGGCCGGCGGCCTGCCCACCGAACGCGAATTCGAGCGGCTGCTCATGCGCGACGCTGGGCTCAGCCGCTCTCAGGCCCGGACGGTTCTCAGGTCCGGCTACAAGGCCCTCTTGTCCACGCGGGACGCTGGCGGAGGTCTCGACGAACTGGTGGCGAGCATCCAGCGCGTCACCACCCGGATGGCCGCGGCAAGCGCGGCCGAGACACCCCGGTCGTGCGCCTGCGCCGGCCGGAACTCGAACTAGTCCAGGTTCGGACTAGACGGAGCCTGCTCTAGGAGGAGCCAAATGGATATCTCTACGCTCACCGACTCGGTCGATGAGATGTGTCGAACCTGGGCCGCGTTCCAGGAGGAAAACGACCGCACCACGGGGCGCAACGACGACGCGCTCCACAAGATGAACGGGCGCATGGACCAGATCGAAACCGCGATCCGGCGCGCCAACCGCACGCCGGCGGGCACCGCCGAAACCCATGATTACGGGCCCGAGGTCAAGGCCTATTTCGACTATCTCCGTCACGGCACCCGGGACGAGCCCAACCCGGGCGCGAACGCGCTTTCGCGCGAGGAGATGAAGGCGCTCACCGTGGGCACGGACCCGACCGCGGGCTATCTGGCGCCGGTCGAGTACGCCCGCGAGATCATCAAGGGCGAGGTCGAGTTCTCGCCGCTTCGCAGGATCGCGCGGGTGCGTCCGACCTCGCGCCGGGCGCTGCAGATCCCCAAGCGCACCGGCACCTTCGGCGCGGTCTGGACCGCCGAATCCGGCACCCGCAGCGAAACCACGGGGCTCAGCTACGGGCTCGAGGAGTTCCCGACCCACGAGATGTACGCCCTCGTCGACGTTTCCGAGCAGATGATGGAGGACTCCGAGTTCAACCTCGAGGAGGAGCTGCAGCTGGAGTTCTCCGAGCAGTTCGCGGTCACCGAGGGCGCGGCGCTGGTCAACGGCGACGGCGCCGGCAAGCCCGAGGGCTTTCTACAGCACGCGGACGTGGCCGAGACGGTCAGCGGCAGCGCCGGCTCGATCGCCGACGCCAGCGGCCAGGCCGACGGCCTGATCGACCTCTATCACGGGCTCAAGACGGCCTATGCCGTGAACGGCACCTGGCTGCTCAACCGCGCCACGCTGAGCGAGGTGCGCAAGCTCAAGGACGGCCAGAACAACTACATCTGGCAGCCCGGGCTGGCGAGCGGCGTGGCCAACACCATCCTGGGCCAGCCCTACGTCGAGGTGCCGGACATGCCCGACGTGGCGGCGGGCGCCTTCCCGATCGCTTTCGGGGACCTGCGCCGGGGCTACGTCATCGTCGATCGGATCAACCTCTCGGTGCTGCGCGATCCTTTCACCCAGGCCACAAGCGGCAACGTGCGCTTCATCGCGCGCCGCCGCGTCGGCGGCCAAGTCGTGCTCGCGGAGGCGATCCGCAAGCTCAAGGTCAGCACCTAATCAACGTTCCACTATCGTGGAACCGCACCGGCCCGCACCCCCACCCGGCCACCCATAGCATACTGTCGTGGGGCGGCCGGGTGGGGTGCGGGCCGGCGCGACGCAATTCGAAATTCGAATTGCCTCCAAGGAGAACAGGACCATGACCATGCGTGACCTGCACAACAACATCGCCCACGTCACGGCGGTCGCGCCGCGGACGATCGCGGGCGCCAACCTCGCCTCGGGCGACATCGACCTGGTCGGCTTCAACGCCGCCGAGGTGGTGGCCTACCTGGGCGACATCGACGAGCTGGGCGGCAGCCCGGTGGGCGCGGCCAAGCTCGAGGTCAAGCTCGAGCACGCCGACGACGACGGCACCGGCTCGCCCGGCGCCTACGCCAACGTGGGCCTCGCCGACGTGCTCGGCCCGGCCGCCGTGACGGGTGGCATCGTCGCCTCCACGACCGGCGACAACGCCTTCCTCGAGGTCGGCTACCTGGGCGACAAGCGGTTCCTGCGGGTGACGCTGGTGCCCACGGGGCTGACCAACGGCGGGCCGGTGGCGGCCTGGGTCGCCAAGGGCCGCCCCAGGCACGCGCCGCAGTAAGGGCCACGCGCCCAAGTAAAGGGCCACGCGCCGCAATAAGGGCGGATCCTCGTCCTTTTGCAGCGATCGGGTGGGCGCCCGTTAAGGCGCCCGCCCGATCCGTGTTTCAGGACCATCCGAGCCATGCGCATCCTGGTCACCAAGACCACGCGCGCCGCCCCCGACGGGGTCACGGTGCGCCGCTACCGGGCCGGTGAGACCGCCGAGATGCCGGAGGACCTGGCCCGGGTCTTCCTGCGCGAGGGCTGGGGGCGGGAAGCGGATGGGCCGGCCATGGACGCCGCGCCGGCCAACAAGGCCTTCGACGGCACGCGCCGCACCAAGCGGCGGCGGCGGCGGAAGAAGCGCAAGCCGGCCGGCCAGTGACCGCGATCCAATAGGCACCGATTCAATGGGAACCCCATGCCCGTCCGCCGAATCACCGTGACCGAGAGCTTCGCCGAGATCGACCTGGGCGAACGCCGCGCGCGGGTGGATTACGCCACCATCCCCGGCGCGCGATGGTCCCGAGCCCGGCTCGACGCCTTGCGCGATGCCTTGCAGGCCGCGATCGATCTGCGGACCGCGCGCGCCGCACTGCCCGACGGCGACCCGGACCAGGCGGCCGACCCGGCCCTGGGCGAGCGCCTGTTCTGGGACGGCGGCGATCTGGTCGGCCGGGCGGCCGTCGTCGAGAGCGTCGCCTTCGATGGCGCCAAGCCCGTCCTCACGCTGAGACGGGCGCGTTAGATGGCGCTCGCCCTCAACGACTTCTCGGGCGCCGAGACCGGCGGCCTGGAGGAAACCTCGGCGACGGTCGGTACGCCGAGCGCGCCCACGGCCAATCCGCGGTCCGGCGCGCGCGCCTATCGCCTGGCGGCCGGCGACGCCATCGAGTTCGCCCCCTTCGCGACCGTCGCCGATGCCGGCACCGGCTATGTCGTCGGCGCCTCGGTCAGCTTCGACGACGTGACGCCGGCGGCCGCGGTTCCGTTCCTTTCGTTGCGCGAGGGCGCGGCCGAGTTCCTGCGCCTGGAACTGACCCCGGGCGGCGACGTCCTGGTCGTCGATGCCAACGGCGCCACCATCCGCACGATTACCGGCCCGTTCACCGCCGCCGCGCATCACTTCGTCGAGATCTACTTCCAGCATTCCGCGAGCGCCGCGGTCGAGATCTTCATCGACGACGCCAGCCAAGGCAGCGACGCCGCCCAGGACCTGACCGGCGCCGGCACCTTCGACACGGTCCGCTTCGAGAACGCCGCGGCCAGCGCGGCGACCCTCGACGTCGACGACTATTACCTGAAATCCGGCGCGGCCTCCGCCGCCGACCGCTTCGGGCCGGTCGAGGTCTTCGGCTATCAAGCCTGGCCCAACTCAGGCACCGACAACGGCAGCGCGCTCGACCTGGGCACCTGGGACCTGGCCGGCGAGACGCCGCTCGACGCCAGCGCCGGCCACATCGTCTCCTATACCGCGAACAACAAGAACGGCTCGGCCGATTCGGATGGGACCGGCGGTGGCCCCCGGCGCGGGGACCCGGGGGGGGCGCG
>JACZWN010000072.1 GCA_022572105.1 Pseudomonadota bacterium
GCGCGCTCGCCGAGGCCGGCCTCGAGGGCTTCGCCGAGGGCGACCCGGCGACGCTCTCCGGCGGCCAGCGGGCGCGCATCGCGCTGATGCGCACCCTGCTGGCCGAACCGCGCGCGTTGTTGCTCGACGAACCGTTCTCCAAGCTCGACGTGGCGCTCAGGGACCGCTTGCGCGGTTTCGTTTTCCAGCACGCCCGCGCCAACGCCCTGCCGACGCTTCTGGTCACCCACGATCCCGCCGACGCCGCGGCGACCGGCGGGCGGGTGATCGAGATCGGGGCGGGCGGGGCGGTGGCCGGGGTGGTTGACAACCCGGATCGTCACGCGGGCCGGGAGCCATCCCGGGAGGCGCCCGCGCCCCGCGCCAAGCCGGCGCCGGCGGCCGGTTGAGCCGGGCCCCGGCGGCGCCCCGTTCGCCGCTTGGACAAGTCCGGCCGCAAGGGTAGAATACTTCCGAATCGAGCCCGGACCCCGGCCGGGCCTTGGGCAACGAGGGACCGAGCGAGCATGTACCACGAAACGACCCGGTCGATCCGCGTGACGGTCAAGCCGTTCTACCTCGAGGATCAGTCCTCGCCCTCGGACAACCACTTCGTCTGGGCGTATCAGGTGCGGATCGAGAACATGGGCACCGACACCGTCCGGCTGGTCAACCGTTACTGGCACATCACCGATTCCCTCGGGCGCGTGCAGGAGGTGCGCGGCGTCGGCGTGGTCGGCGAGCAACCGACCTTGAAGCCCGGCGAATCCTTCGAATACACCAGCGGCACGCCGCTGCCCACGCCGTCCGGCATCATGGTCGGCACCTACGAGATGGAAAGCGCGAGCGGCCGACGCTTCGACGTGGCCGTGCCGGCGTTCTCGCTGGACAGCCCGCACGAAGAGGCGCGCCTGCACTAATACCAAGCACCTTTGGAATCAACCGTGAACCCCACCCAACTGGCCGGCAAGAGCGACGACCCTTCCGCCCCGCAGGACGAGGCCCGCGAGGCCGCGCGTCCGAACCGCGATGAGGTGCTCGCCGCCGTGCGGACGCTGATCCGCTGGGCCGGGGACGATCCCGCGCGCGAAGGCCTTCTGGGCACGCCGGACCGGGTCGCGCGTTCCTACGAGCAGTACTTCCAGGGCTACGCGCTCGACCCGGTCGCGATCCTGCAACGGACCTTCGAGGAGGTCGACGGCTACGACGAGATCGTGCTCTTGCGCGATATCCGATTCGTCTCGCACTGCGAGCACCATATCATGCCGATCATCGGGCGCGCCCATGTCGGCTACCTGCCGGACAAGCGCGTGGTCGGCATCAGCAAGCTGGCCCGCATCGTCGACGCCTACGCCCGGCGCCTGCAGATCCAGGAGAAGATGACCGCGCAGATCGCCAACACGATCGAGGATGTTCTACAGCCCCAAGGCGTGGGCGTGGTGATCGAGGCGACCCATCAGTGCATGACCACCCGGGGCGTGCACAAGCCGGGCGCGATGATGGTGACCAGCCGTATGCTGGGGCGCTTCCGCAGCGACCCCCGGACCAGGCGCGAGTTTCTCTCGCTGATCCGCGCCCAGGGCGGCGGGCCGGACCATAGCTAGCCGGCGACGCCGGCGCGCCGCCTCGAGGAAGATCGGCTGGACCCGATCGGAGTTCATACCCCCGATCGGAGTTCATACCAATGTCGCCTCATATTGGTATTGCGGCCGTCCATGATTGAAATTCGGCATGATTGAATTTCGGCCGATCGTCTTCATCCTCGGTATCCTGCTGTGCGTGCTCGCGGTGGCCATGGCGATCCCGGCCGTCGTCGATGCGCTCGTCGGCCATCCCGACTGGCAGGTCTTCACCGCCTCGGCCGGGACGTCGCTCTTCGTCGGCGTCTCGATGATCCTGACCGCGCGCTCCGGCTGGACCAGCTTTTCGCTGCGCCAGGCCTTCGTCATGACCAATCTCGCCTGGCTGGTGATCGCGGTCTTCGGCGCCTTGCCCTTCGCCTTCTCCGAGCTCGAGCTGAGCGTCACCGACGCCTTCTTCGAATCCATGTCCGGCGTGACCACGACGGGGGCGACCATCATCGTCGGTCTGGACGACGCCCCGCCCGGAATCCTGCTGTGGCGCGCGATCCTCCAATGGCTAGGCGGCGTCGGCATCATCGTCATGGCGGTCGCCGTGCTGCCCATGCTGCAGGTGGGCGGCATGCAGCTGTTCCGGATCGAGGCCTTCGAGACCGACAAGGTGCTGCCCCGCGCCGCCCAGATCGCCGGCGGCATCATCATCGTCTACGTGTCCTTGACCGCGCTCGCCGCCATCGTCCTCTGGGCCCTGGGCATGACCGGGTTCGAGGCCGTGGCCCACGCCATGACCTCGATCGCGACCGGCGGCTTCTCGACCTCCGACGCCTCGATCGCGCACTTCGACAGCGCCGCCATCGACTGGGCGATGTGCGCCTTCATGGTGCTCGGCAGCCTGCCCTTCGTGCTTTACCTGCGCATGGTTCGGGGCAACCTGAGGGCGATCCTGCACGACAGCCAGGTCCGCTGGCTGTTTGCGATCCTGTTCGGCGCGATCGCACTCACCGCCGGATGGCTCTGGCTGAAGGACATCATGGCGCCGGACTTGGCGGTTCGCTACGCCGCCTTCAACGTCATCTCGATCATGACCGGGACCGGCTACACGACGGCGGCCTTCGACGCCTGGGGTGGCTTCGTCATGGCGCTGATGTTCGTGCTGATGTTCGTCGGCGGCTGCGCCGGCTCGACCACTTGCGGCATCAAGATCTTCCGCTTCCAGGTGCTCCACGCCACGGCGGTGGCGCAAATGAAGCGGCTGTTGCAGCCGCACGGGGTGTTCTTCCCGTACTACAACAAGAAGCCGATCCCCCAGGGGGTCGCCGAATCGGTCATGGGCTTCTTCTTTCTGTTCATCGCCTGCTACGCGATTCTGGCCACCGGCCTCGGCCTGTTCGGGCTCGACTTCGTCACCGCGGTCTCCGGCGCGGCCTCGGCGATCGCCAACGTCGGACCGGGCCTGGGCGAGATCGTCGGCCCGGCCGGCACCTTCAAGACCCTGCCCGATGGCGCCAAGTGGCTGCTGGCGGCGGGCATGCTGCTCGGCCGGCTCGAGCTGTTCACCGTGCTGGTACTGATCATGCCGGCGTTCTGGCGCGGCTGAGTCAGGCTTTTTGAAAAATCGGCGGCGTGCCGAAGAAGCGCTTGGCATATTGGGGTCAGGTTCTGAATTATGAATTTGCGCAAGGGCCTTGGAGCGAGCCCCACAGGTCCAGAATTCACAATTCAAGATCTGGCCCCACTCCTGCATATATTTAGCGGACGCCTACTATTTCTTAGCTCTCTTCTTCACTCGCTCCTTACGGTTAGGGGAACTCCAATCGACATGGGATAATCCTAGCAACTCTCTGGCCTCGTTGATGTCGACAAGAAATCTCGAATCACGATCCTTCACGACCGACTCTATGCCCCTTCCTATCGATTCATTGAGACTCGGTTTCAAATTTGACACGATCGTCTCTACTGAATTCGATTTCATGAGTATGTCACGGACTGCCGATATTTCCAGCGATGAACTTTGCGTTACGAATTCAACGAAGTCATTTTTCCGCAAGTCGTGTAGGATGCGACTCCTGTCAAGGCGTCTCGATTCCTCATCAATCAAGGACTTCGACGTATCGGGTGACACGGAAGAGATTACTTCCTCCAGGTATCGACGGAGGGTCTTGTTGGATTCGCCGAGCAGCGCCACTTGGGATGCGAGGGTTGTGAGTTGTTCTTGCTCGGACAGTCGGCTCAGTAAATCCTTGAATAGGCCGGCCCACTGATTGCGTAACCATTCCTCTATTTCTTGGTATCGATCAAACTGAAATACGGGATTGTTACGAGGTTTTTCCAAAATATCTTCGATTAGCTGGAATATGTTGACAGAATCGACATGTGCATACGCGATGTCGGTCCTGTCTCGATTCCTTCGGAACGTCTGGTATTCCGCGTGCACACCCCTTTCTATCAGGATATACGTCGGTACGTTCGCGGATTCAGCTGCGTCATACTCTTTCTTTGTGATGCTGTCGTATCTATCGAAGAATCCTTCTGGAAACTCCCTGTCTTCCATGCTAGCGGCGGAACCGTATCGTCCGCCAATTATCAGGACGAAAATATCCGCCTGTTCGGCCGCCCGATAACAAGATTCGTCGAGAGGGGCGTCCGGCGCATACGCAATATCGCCTTTTTCCGAGAACACCCCCTCATAGCCTAAGCCAGCGATAAATGCATCAAGCGCAGATCGGAGATGCTTCAGGTCGTAGTAGGTTGAGCTCACAAATACGCGCGGGCTTGCCATCGTGATTTCGCCTGATTGGTTGCTTTAATCGACATTCCCCAGATGCCATCCAGTTGCCCCGAATGCTGGCAGGGATGGCGGTTTTTTGGCGCATGCCCGGCGCAGCGAAAAAACTGCCGTCATCCTGTCCCGAAAGTTGTATCGCCGTCAAGCGATCAGCATCAAAACCTCCCAGCATATCGGGGTCAGGTCGAGGCCTGTGCGGCGCTCGGCGGCGTCAGGCCGCCTGAAAAATCGGCGGCGTGCCGAAGAACCGGGCCGCCAGCGCGCCGACCGTCTCGGGGTTGCCGGTGGTCAGGAAGCGCGTGCGTGCCCGCGGCCCGGGGGCTACGTCGAACTCGGGGTGACGGGCCAGGTAGGCGGCCAGGCTCTCGGCCACGAGCGCCGGCTGGGAATGCACCGGCACGCCCGCGGGCAGGGCCGCGGCGAAGGCCTGGGCGACCAGCGGATAGTGGGTGCAGCCGAGGATGACCGAGTCCGGCGCGCGCCCGTCCAACCGCTCCATGAGCGCCGCCACGTGGCCCGCGATCATGGCCGCCAGGACCTCGGGCGCCGCCCCCGCCTCGATCCGCTTGACCAGCCCGGGGCAGGCCTGTTGCACGACCCGGATGGCCGGCGCTCGCAGGGCGATCTCGCGCGCGTAGGCGCCGCTCGCCACCGTGCGCCGGGTCGCGAAGACGCCGACCACCGCGGGCGCCCGGCGCGCGCCGGGCGGCGGTTCCTGAGCCTGCCAGGGGACCTCGGTGACCGCCTCGACCATGGGCACGAAAACGCCGAGCACGCGCCGCTCCGGATGGGCGCCCGGCAGCCACTCCTGTTGCAGGCGGCGCAGCGCCACGGCCGCGGCGGTATTGCAGGCGAGCAGGACCAGCCGGCAACCCTCATGGAACAGCCGCTCCACGTTGGCGAGGGTGAGGTCGTGGATCTCCGCCACGCCACGCTCGCCGTAGGGCGCGTGGCCGTGGTCGCCGAGATAGAGGAAGCTGCGCTCGGGCAGGCGCGCGACCAGGGCGCTGAGCACCGTCAGCCCGCCGTGGCCCGAATCGAAGACGCCGATCATGCCGCCTCGGCCGTGGCGCCGGGAAAACCCGGATCGCGAAGGCGGTTCCGGGCGATCACAGGATCAGAAAGGCGTAGAACGCTTCCTTGATGGTCGTGTCGAGCTGCACGTCCAGTTCGCCCATCATGGCCCGGGTCATCTCATGCCAGACCCGCTCGCGCTCACCCAGCGTCAAGTTCTCCGGCACCGTGCGGCTGTGGGTGACCTCGACGGTGATCGTGCCCCCGACGCGGCCATCCTCGGAGACGATTTCGATCTCGACCACGAGGCGCGCGTCGTAGCGTTCGGACTGCTCGGTGGTGAAGGCGCCGGTCAGGCCGCCCGACTGCTCGAGCGGGATTTCGACGACCGAGGCCTCGCGCACGATAAAGCGGGCCCGGCCCAGGGGGCCCGCCGCGACCAGGCGGTCGACGGCCCAGAGCGTGGCGGCGGCGGCCGGCGGCACGGCGAAGAGGTGCTCCACGTTGGGCGCCGCGTGCGGCGGCTGATAGGTCCGCTCGATCTCGATCTCCCGGACGTCGAGCTTGATCGGCGCAACCCGGTCGAAGGCGATCGGGGGAAAGGCGGGGCGCGGCGGCGCCGTGGCGCAGCCGGCGAGCGCGAGGCCGCTTGCGGCCAGGCAAAGAAGGGAAACGAGACGCAATCTGCGCGGCATCGGCTCTGTCCTCGCTGCAACGGGTCTTTGGCGGCGATCCTTACGCGACGAATCGGGCGGCATCAAGGCGCCCGTCAGGACGCATAAATGCGGTCCAGCGCGGCGCCGTCGAAGCGGTAGCGCCGGTTGCAGAATTCGCAGGTCACGATCACCTTGCCGTCCAACTTCAGATCCTCGATCTCGGCGCGCGGCATGGCGCGCAGGGTTTTCTTCAGGCGTTCGCGCGAGCAGCTGCAGCGCGCGTCCAGCGGCCGGCGCCGGAACACGCGCACGCCCTCCTCGTGGAACAGGCGGTAGAGCAGTTCGTTGACCGGCAGTTCGGGGTCGAGCAGCTCGTCCTCCGTGCAGCTCGCCTGCAGGATCATGGCGCGCCGCCAGGCGTCCTCGTCCGGCGGGTCGGCGGGCGCGTTCGAGCCCGGCGCCGGGCCGGGCACGCGTTGCAGGATCAGCCCGGCCGAGGTCCAGGCGCCCCGCGTGCCGCCGGAGACGACGGTCAGGCCGGTCTGGATCTGCTCGGACTGCCGGAAATAGTGCTGCAGGCAGTCGGCCAGCGCCGGGCCGCTCAGGTCGACGATGCCCTGGTAGCGTTCCGTGCCCGGCCCTTGGTCCACGGTGAAGGCCAGATAGCCGGCGCCGAGAAGCTCGGCCACGCCCGGGCGCCCTTCATCCGGCGCGCCGCCGTTGCCCGCGAGCGCGGCCGCCAGCTTCGCCGCGTCGAATCCGGCATAGCCGCGCAGGTGTCCCTCGGAGGTCATGTCGGCGGCCATCAGACCGACCGGGCCGTCGCCTTTGGTCTGCAGGGAAAAGACGCCGTCGTATTTCATCATGCTCGAGAGCATGGCGGTGAGCGCCAGCATCTCGCAGAGCAGGGCGGCGAGCGGCTCCGGATAGGCGTGCCGGGTGATGATGTGATCGGCAACGCCGCCCAGGCGCACCAGGTCGCCCCGGATGCCGGAGGATTCGAGCATGAAAGGTTGAACCAAGTCGCTCTCCGACGACGGCGTGGCGGCGGCGGTCTGTCGTGGCATCAGCTCAGGCACCAGTAGAGTATGCCCTTCTGGGCGTGCAGCCGGTTCTCCGCCTCGTCCCAGACGACCGACTGGGGACCGTCGATGACCGAAGACGTGACCTCGTTGCCGCGGTGGGCCGGCAGGCAGTGCATGAAGATGGCGTCGGGCTTGGCGAGCCCCATGATCCGTTCGTCGACCTGATAGGGCTTCAGCAGGTTGTGCCGGTGCTGGCTGTCGCTGGCTTCGTCGCCCATCGAAACCCAGGTGTCCGTGACCACGCAATCGGCGCCGCCGACGGCCGCCTCGGCGTCGGGCGTGACCACGATGCGGCCGCCCTCGCGGCGCGCCCAGGCCAGCACGTCCTCCGGCGGCGACAGCGGCTCCGGACAGGCCATGCGCAACTCGAAGCCGAAGCGCACCGCGGCGTGGATCCAGGACGACGCCATGTTGTTGCCATCCCCGGACCAGGCCACGACCTTGCCCTCGATGGCGCCGCGATGCTCCTCGAAGGTCATGACGTCGGCCATGAGTTGGCACGGATGGGTGCGGTCGGTCAGGCCGTTGATCACCGGCACGGTCGCGTACTCGGCCATCTCCAGAAGCTTGGCTTCGCTGGTCGCGCGGATCATGATCGCGTCCACGTAGCGCGACAGCACGCGGGCGGTATCGGCCACGCTCTCGCCGCGCCCCAACTGGATACCGCCGCGCTCGAGTACGACGGCGTCGCCGCCCAGTTGACGGATCGCCCGCTCGAAGGAGACCCGCGTGCGGGTCGACGGCTTCTCGAACACCATGGCCAGCGCCTTGCCGGCGAGCGGCCGCTCGCCGCCGCCGGGCGGTTGGCCGCGCTTGAAGCCCTTGCCCCAGTCGAGCATGCGCCGCAGGGTCTCCGGACCCAGCCGGTCAAGATCGAGAAAATGCTTGATTTCACCCATCTCAGGCGACTTTGGCCGCCTCGGCGCAGACCCGCTCGAGGATCGCGAGCGCCGCCTCGATGTGGCTCCTCTCGGCGATCAGCGGCGGCAGCAGGCGCACCACGTTTTCGGCCGCGGGCACGGTCAGCAGGCCCTGGTCCTGGAGCCGCGCGACCAGCTCCGAGTTCGGCGCCACGCAATGCAGGCCGAGCAGAAGCCCGGCGCCGCGCACCTCGTCGAGCACCCGCGGGTGGCGCGCGGCCAGGTCCTCGAGGCCGGCCCGGAAGCGCCGGGCGAGCCGGTCGACCCGGTCCAGGAAACCGTCTTCGAGCAGCACGTCGAGCACCGCGTTGCCGACCGCCATGGCCAGCGGGTTGCCGCCGAAGGTGCTGCCGTGCAGGCCGGCGGTCATGCCGGCCGCCGCCTTCTCGGTGGCCAGGAACGCGCCCACGGGGAAGCCGCCGCCCAGGCCCTTGGCGAGGCCCATGGCGTCGGGCGCGATCCCCGACCACTCGTAGGCAAACAGCTTGCCGCTCCGGCCCATGCCGGTCTGGACCTCGTCGAACAGCAGCAGCAGGCCGAACTCGTCGCAGACCGCGCGCAGGCCGCGCAGGTAATCCAGGCTCGCCACCCGGACGCCGCCCTCGCCCTGGATCGGCTCGACCAGCACGGCGCCGGTCTCCGGCGTGATCGCGGCGCGCAGCTCGTTCAAGTTGCCGAAGGCGACCTGGTCGAAGCCCTCGGCGACCGGGCCGAAGCCGTCGAGGTGCTTGGGGTTCCGCGCTGCCGAGAGCGTGGTCATCGTGCGCCCATGGAAGGCGCCCTCGCAGGTGATGATGCGGCAGCGCTCGGGGTTGCCCGCCTGGTGCTGATAGCGGCGCGCCAGCTTGATGACGCCCTCCATCGCCTCGGCGCCGGAGTTGCAGAAGAACACCCGGTCGGCGAAGCTGTGCGCGGCCAGGCGCTCGGCCAGGCGCGCGCTCTCGGGGATCTCGTAGAGGTTGGAGACGTGCCACAGCTTGCCCGCCTGCGCGTTCAAGGCGGCGACCAGGTGCGGGTGGGCGTGGCCGAGCGCGTTGACCGCGATGCCGGCGGCGAAATCGAGATAGCGCCGCCCGTCGGCGGTGAACAGATAGGCGCCCTCGCCCCGCTCGAAAGCGATCGGGATGCGGGCGTAGGTCGGCATCAAGGCATCGCTCACGGGGGGGCTGCTCCCACGGCACGGAAAATCCCGCGAATAAACGGCGAGGGCCGCCGCCCGCGGAAAGGGCGTGACTATTCTAGCAATGGCGGCCCCTGTCAACCAAGCCGGGCGCGGGGTCGTGTCTCGGTTTGAAATTCTGCCGAAACAACGCTCGGAACGCCGGCTTTTCAGGGGAGATCATGTCCGCTTTGCGCCTAACGTCCTCCAACGCCATCATGCAAAGAGCACGGCCCCTACTGCGGAGAGAACCGTGAACCCGGCAGGCGCATCAAGGGAGAGCTTGACATCCAGTCCCCGAGTTAGAGAACAGGCTGGGCCCGTTGCGGGCATTTCGATGTTAAATGCACAGGTTCCACACACCTCCGCTCTATAGACGGTGGCCCGAGAGGTTTCGTTAGTGGCACTAATACCAAGGAGCGCAAGAACGGACTCTTGCATTTTTGCGGCCGGAGGCAAGGGCGATCACGCGGCGTCGCTTATGCGACGTCTTGCCGATGAGCGATCACGTGTGTCCGTTCATGCGCTCCTTGGTATTAGTTCGGCCTGACCCGTTCAAGCGGTGGGCAATATTCACAGAGGAATGTCTCTCAACTGCTTGGTGTTCCCGCTTTGCAGGGCGGGGATATGGACGATCAGGCGTTCACGAACGCACTTTCGAAATACCCCTGCTACTCAAATGGGACAACGCGTTCTTCTGGCAGCCGCACGGTGACCGTAGTGCCGACGCCGAGCCTGCTCTGTAGGTCCAGAGACCCACCATGCAGTTCGACTAGGGATTTGGTGAGCGGCAAGCCAAGCCCGGTTCCCTCATACTTCCGATTGAGTTCACCATCGACCTGTTGGAAAGGGGCTAGAGCTTTGGGTATGTCATCAAGAGCGATGCCAATACCGGTATCTGCAATTTGAAATACATAACCGCTGCCTCTCCGACACCAGGTTCTGAATGTTACCTTTCCGCCGGGGTCCGTGAACTTGATCGCGTTGGATAGGAGGTTCACCAGGATTTGTTTCAGTTTGCGGCTGTCGGCCCGTAAGGCGGGAGGATGATCCGGCATCTCAAGCTCGAGCTTCACACCGCCCTTCCGAGCCCGGCCCCTCACCATTGTCACGACGGATTCGATGACCTCGCGGATCTCGATCTGCTCCTCGTGGATTTCGTCAGTTCCGGATTCGATCTTCGAAAGATCCAAGATGTCGTTGATGAGATCCAGCAGGTGCTGTCCGGATTGATTGATGTCTAGCGCGTAACCTCGATACCTCTCGTCGCATGGCCCGAATGCTTCACTCTGAATAATCTCTGAGAAGCCGATGATCGCGTTAAGCGGCGTGCGTAACTCATGGCTCATGTTGGCTAGGAATTCCGATTTTGTGCGGTTGGCGAACTCGGCCTTCTCGTTTGCTGCGATGAGCTCTCGGTTCTTGGACTCCAGCCGCGCCTTGTAGGCATTCATCTCGGTAACGTCGAGGATATTGGCGTAGGAGAGAATCAATGCACCGCTTGTATCGTAGAGCTGGTTGCTGCTGACGAGACAAGGAAGCAACTTCGCGGGTTTGACCTCAAGGAAAACCTCTTCGGAGCATGTAGCCCGCGAGAGGTAAGCCGAGAGTGGCAATGCCAGGTGACTGTTTTGTATCCTTACCTGCGGAAACTCGGCCCCTTGCAATTCGGCAATGTCCTCGGCGCCGCATAGTCGGAGGCCAGCCTGGTTGCAGTAGATCAGCCTGTCCTTTGCATCGTAAGCCAGGATTGCGGCGATGCTGTTTTCAATCATCGCCGCTTTGGCTTCAAGTTCTCGGCGTGCATCGGCGATGTCACTTCGATTTCCGTCGGGGGCAGCCGAGATATTCATTTGTTCGTCCATATCGCCCATACCCACGAAGTTCTTTTCAGTGGTTTCGAGTCCTCTGCATCAATCCGTGGTTTCCGGGTGCTTTATCGCAACTATCCTAGCTCGCCGGTCAGATCAGACCGCGACTTCGTTGTTGGACAATGGCCTGCACCCAGGTCTCCGGACATCGCTACAATCGGCGATGGTCCCATCCAGCTTTGCAGAATCCAATCTAGCATCGGTTAGATCGGTCTTATCCAGATTCGCACCGGTCAAGTCGGCGTGCTCAAGGTTCGCCTTGCACAACGTCGCACCAGCCAGATCCGCCCCTTTAAGAGTGGCGCTGGCTAGATTGGTTGGCCAAGTTCGTTTGGTCGAAGATTTATCCGGGTCTCGGATGTTCGCCGGGCCGAAATTGACACTTCTTAGATTGGCATCGGTAAGGTTGGCCTGGCTAAGATTGGCCCCCGACAGGACGGCCGAGTTAAGATTCGATCTACTAAGGTTTGCCCCGGAGAGATTGGCCAGAACGAACTGGCACTTGGATAGATTGGCCCCGATAAGCACGGCATTTGTGCAATTGACCGCACTGAGGTTCATGCCCGAGAGATCAGCATAGCGGAGGTCGGCGTTCGCAAGGTTGGCGCATGCGCCCGCTTCGCCGTCACTCTCAACCCATTTCCGGTGCTCCTTCAGTATCGCCTGGATTGATTCCGGCAGACTTTCAGGTGTGCGTTGGATGACAGCGCCCTTCAAGTTAGCAGCTTCCAAGTCGACGCCCTCCAGTGAGACACCCGTTAGGTTGGCGTTCTCCAGGTTGGCCTCTGCCAATTGCACGCCGGCCAGATTTGCTCCGCGAAGGTCTACGCCCCATAGATTAGCTCCGGTCAGGTTGGCACCGGTTAGATCTACCTGGCTCAAGTTGGATTGACTCAAGTTTGCGCCACTGAGGTCGCAGTGGCGCAGAATAGCGCCGGTAAGGTTACTTTGCGTGATGATGGAGTTAGCCAAACGGGCGCCTGCCAGGTTTGCACCATTGAGCATCACCTGGTCTAGCTCGATTCCGGAGTAGTCGACATGGTTGACGACAGTACCTACGTCGTCACCAGCGTACATGAGGGCACCATCACGAAGATCAACATTGACAAGTCGTGCCCCGGAGAGGTTGGAGCCGCGCAAAAGAACGCCGCGCATATCCGCGCCCGAAAAGTCGGCGTTTTCCAGGTCGGATTTCTGCAAGTTTGCGCCAAACAGATCGGCGTCCCGAAAATCAGCGGCGGTCAACACACAGGCGCTCAAGTTTGTACCTGTCAGCGTTGCTTTGCTTAGGCGGGCACCTGGGAGCCTGAGACCGGAGAGATCTTGCATCGCGAGGTTGGCACGTACGCCTGTGCGGCCATCCAGCCATTCTTGATGCTTCTTTAAGATCTGTGAAAGCTCGACCGATTCCATCTTGGTATGCCGGAGGTAGGTTTGGCGATATACCTGGACAAAACGAATATGTGATAGAAATGAATAATTAACTAACCTCATCGCTTCCTGCGGCAAAGGCTCGCACGACTTTCTCAAGTAGGCTTGCCTGAAAGCCTCATAGGTCTGCCAACATATGAGAGGCGACTGCTCGGGGTGCGGATGTAGGTCGGCATCAAGGCATCGCTCGCGGGGGCTGCTCCCACGGCACAGGATATCCAACGGAACCGGCGAGGGGCGCCGCCCGCGGAAAGGGCGTGTCTATTCTAGCAATGGAGGCCCCTGTCAACCAAGCGGGAGGCGGGGTCGTGCCTCGGTTTGAAACTCCGCCGAAACGTTGCAGACCGCGTCACCGGCGGCGCGCGGCGGCCGCCCCCAACGGGAGTTGGAGGCGGCGCCTAAAGCCGTGGTTATTCGATGACGGACAGGTTCTCGGCGGAAGATTTGCCGTTCTGTCCGGCCTGAAGCTCATAGGAGACCTTCTGCCCTTCGGTAAGCGAACTCAGTCCGGCGCGCTCGACGGCCGAAATGTGGACGAAGGCGTCTTTTGAGCCGTCTTCCGGCTCGATGAACCCAAAACCTTTGGCCGGGTTGAACCACTTAACAGTACCAGTAGCCATAGCTATTTCCTCTAACAGGGATCTTGATTCCGCGCCTCACACCACGTGACGGCGCAGTCGATTCAACGCTCGCATTGTCAGGGGATAACTAAGCTAATCGGCGAACCGGTCATTTAGGTAACACAAAACAAATGCATAACGTATGGCGGGGTATATAGAGGGTATCCCGGAGAAGTCAATGACCCGCGATGCCCTGCGGGGAGGCCGGAAATCCGCCTAACGACGCGGCTCGGGAAACCCCGGGCTTCCGAGCTTCATCCCTGGCCCGTTTTTGGCTAATACCAAGGAGCGTTGATAATGACCCATAGAGACGGTTTCCCAAGGCTTTCGGCCAGGAGCGCGTGGTGCGGCGATGCGGGGCATCGCAAGCCCTGCGCCCCGTCCACAAGAATTGGGCCGTCCGAAAGCCCCGGCCCACAAGACTTGGGGAAACCGCCGTTCCGGTCGGGCGGGCGAACCGCCGGGGGGCGAATCGGTGAGGGCGTCGGAAAGCCTCGACGATGTCCCGCATCGCCCGCGGCTTCCCTGCTACCCGCCCGTTGGCCCGACGGATCGCCTGCCCGATCTCTATGGGGCATTATCAACGCTCCTTGGTATAAGGACACGCGCCATGGGACGAACGCTTGCCGAAAAGATCATCTGCCGCGCCGCCGGCCGCGAAACGGTGCGCCCGGGCGAAATCCTGACCTGCCGGGTCGATCTCGCCATGGTCCACGACGCCAGCGGCCCGCGCCGGGTCGGGCCGATGCTCGAGCGCCTCGGCGCGCGCGTCTGGGACCCGGACAAGCTGATCGTCATTTCCGATCACTACGTGCCCGCGGTCGATGCCGCCAGCACCGCGATCCTCGACCTGACCCGCAAATGGGTCGCCCAGGCCGGGGTCCGCAATTTCTACGACATGCAGGGCATCTGTCACGTGGTCCTGCCCGAGCGCGGGCATTTGAGACCCGGCATGTTCGTGGCCGGCGGCGACAGCCATTCGACCACCGGCGGCGCCTTCGGCTGCTTCATGTTCGGGATGGGCGCCACCGACATGGTCGGCGTGCTGGTCACCGGCGAGACCTGGATCCGGATGCCCGAGACCATCCGTCTGCGCTGGAACGGGCGGCTCGGGCGCGGGATCACGGCCAAGGACATGATGCTGCACCTGTGCGCCCGCATGGGCATGAACGGGGCCGATTATCAAGTCGTCCAGTACGAGGGCGAGGCGGTCGCCGCCCTGGCCATGGCCGAGCGCATGACGCTGTGCAACATGGCCGCCGAGCTCGGCGCCCTGACCGGGATCATCGCGCCCGACCAGACCACGGCCCAATACCTGCGCGCGGCCGGGGCCGAGCCCGGCGACATGGCGCGCTGGCAGCCGGACCCGGACGCCGCCTACCGGGTCACGCACGAGCTCGACGCCGGCGCGCTCGAGCCCCAGATCGCGGCGCCCCACAGCCCGTCGAACGCGGTCCCGGTGGATGACATCGGCGAGGTGAAGATCGACCAGGCCTACA
>JACZWN010000251.1 GCA_022572105.1 Pseudomonadota bacterium
GATCCGTTCACGGATCGCCAGGGCCTGCAAGTGCATCGGCTCGGCCTCGGCGTACTTGCCGCCGCGGAAGTAGGTCAGCGCCAGATCGTTGAGCGTCGCCGCCAAGCGCGGGTCCCTCGGCCCGAACGCCTTGGCCCGATCGATGGCGGACACCAAGCGCTGCTCCGCGCCGGCATAATCGCCGGACCAATAAGCCGCCACGGCCGCGGCGCGCTCCTCTTGCCAGGATCCCGGCTGGCCGAGCGCGGCGGCCGGCCACAGGATCGAGAGCGCGAGGCACGCCGATGCCAGCGGCAAGATCGTTTTGTTCATCGCACGAAACTCCTCCCCTAGGGAAAATGCACATCGGCGGCAATATACACGATTTAAATAAAAAATTAAACAAAAACTATTATGGTAAACAAACATGGTTAACAATAACTACGATTACTATATACGATTTAGTGAGTTATCGAATCACATGGCCGAATAACCTGAAACGTCGCAAATTAATACTTTACGCCGCGCGCACTTGACGCCACAATGATCGGGCTGGACCAAGCCGTCCGGCCGGAGCTATGTTTTACCCCTCGACGGCCGGTGGCGACAGGACTGGCCCGGCGTCGGATATCGACTTAAACTTGGTGGATTCCATGAGGCGACTTCGACGGCTCAACCCTTACCGGCCCGCCACCGACACGGGGCTGCTCAAGGTCTTCGCGCTGGTGGCCGCCGTGATCCTGATCGTCATCAGCGGCGCGTTCGACTGCCGGTTCCAGTTCATCCACGTCGGCTTCTGCTAGCCGGGGCTTCTGCTAGCCGGGGCTTCTGCTAGCCGGCGGCGGACGGACCGGCCCTGGGCAGCGCTTGGGGCATCCGAAGGACTGGCGCGCCCGGCAGGACTCGAACCTGCAACATCCTGCTTAGAAGGCAGGTGCTCTATCCGGTTGAGCTACGGGCGCGGCGCGGAAAAGCTGGCGTTTCGCGGTGATTTAACACGGGCCGCCGACGCCGAAAAGGGCCGAAACGGGAGCGCTTGGGAAGAACGGTCCCGCAATTGTCCCCTGGCTCCGCGCGCCGCCTCATGCCAACGATCGTCGGCCAACGATCGTCGGTATCAGTGGGTCCAGCTGCCGAGGCGGTCGGTGCGGAAGTTGTCGGCGTAGGCCTTGGGCCGCACGGCGTGCTCGCGCGCGTCCTCGAGGGCGTACATGAAGCCGTTCCTCCGGGCGTAGGCCACGGCCTCGGACTCGCTGTCGAAGAACAGGCGGACCTGACCCTTGGTGTCCGCCGAGCTGGTCCAGCCCATGAGCGGCTCGACCGAGCGCGCGCTATCGGGCTCGAACTCGACGACCCAGCGCCCGGTGTTGGCGCGGCCCGACTGCATGGCCGTCTTGGCCTGGCGATAGATGCGTAGCTGCAGGGTCACGATCGCCTCTTTCGGCACGGTTCAAGGGGGGCCCGTCCGCCCCGCCTCATCTCCACGGGGCCTACGAATAGCAGGCCAAGAGCGGCAGTTCAACGGGCCAGCTCGGCCAACGCCAAGCCGCTGCGGGCCGGCCGCCGGGGAATGGTCGGGGCGACTGGATTCGAACCAGCGACTTCCTGCTCCCAAAGCAGGCACTCTACCAGGCTGAGCTACGCCCCGGCGCGCGGGTAACAGGGCGGAACATATGGAGATCCGCGCGGCTTTACAAGACGAGCGCGGGCGCGCCCGCGCTACTCCGCGGCGCCGTGCTTGGGTTCTTCGCCCGCCTCCGTGCTGTAGCGCGCCTCCTCGGCGTAGTAGTCGTCGAAGCCGACCACCCGGCACAGCTCGGCGAAGTCGATCAGGCGCTCGTGCGGATGGTTGCCCGACCCGATGTCCTCCAGGCTCGCGGCCATGGCCTTGATGGCGGCGCGCAGAAGCGTCACCGGATAGGCGACGATGCGGTAGCCGAGCCCGGCCAGGCGCGCGGGCGCCAGGAACGGCGTGGCGCCGTCCTCGACCATGTTGGCCAGGTGCACGCCCGGCACCTCGGCGCAGATGCGGCGCATCTCGTCCTCGGATTTGGGCGCCTCGACGAAGAGGATGTCGGCGCCGGCCTCCTTGAAGGCTTGGGCGCGGGCCAAAGCCTCGTCGAGGCCGTGGGTCGCGCACGCATCGGTGCGCGCCAGGATCAGGATGTCGGCGCCCTCCTCGCGTGCATCGACCGCGGCTTGCACGCGCGCGACCGCCTCGGCGCGCGCGACCACCTGCTTGCCGCGGGTGTGGCCGCAGCGCTTGGGCCAGACCTGGTCCTCGATCATGATCGCGGCGAAGCCTCCTTGCGCGTAGCCGCGCACGCTGCGTTTCGCGTTCACCGGGTTGCCGTAGCCGGTGTCGGCGTCGCCGATCACCGGGATCGACACCGCGGCGCAGATATTGCGCCCCTGATCGAGCATCTCGCCGTAGGAGATGAGCCCGGTGTCGGGCAGGCCGAGGCGCGCCGCCGAGACCGCGTAGCCGCTCATGAAGGTGAGTGCGAAGCCGGCCGCCTCGATGAGCCGCGCCGAAAGCGCGTCGAAGCAGCACGGCATGACCAGCGGGCCGGGATGCTCGGCGATGAGCCGGCGCAGGCGTTGGGCGGGACTGGGTCGTTCGGTCATCTCTACCTCCTCCAGGGCTCCCGAGCCTACGTCAAAGCCGCCGCGGAATACAGACCCGGACGCCCTTGCGGTAATACGCTAAGATAGCGGCCGGGCAGAACCGAGGAGCCAAATGAGTATTCGCGAGCAGGCCGCGAGCCCCGGGCCGCTCGGGCGTCTGGACGCCCTGCCGCGGGCGCGGTTGGTCCACGCGCCGACGCCGCTCGAAGCGCTGCCCAACCTCTCGGCGCGGCTGGGCGGCGCGCGCTTGCTGGTCAAACGCGACGACTGCACCGGCCTGGCCTTCGGCGGCAACAAGGTGCGCCAGCTCGAATTCTACCTGGGCGAGGCCCAGGCGCGCGCCGCCGATACCGTGCTGATCACCGGCGCGGTGCAATCCAACTTCGTGCGTCTGGCTACAGCGCGAAAATTAGGGCCAATAATACAATTATCGATTGAAGAACGGGTGCCCAAGATGCGGTCCGGCCTACCGCAACTCGGGCAACGTGCTGCTCGAACTCCTGCTGGAGCACTTTTTCATGTGCAGAATTTTGTAGAAAGTTAACATCGTACGCTCTATATTTACATTGGCAACGCACGAGCGGACCGGCTGCGGGCAGTTTCTGTTGGTAGTTCGGAAAGCCAGTCGAGTGGAAGAACGCTTGCCTTGCGGCGTTCTTCTGCGGGCGTGTTTCGGTTAAACGTCAAATCGGACTCGGCCGAGTTGGTTTGGGGTGGTCGAAATACGAAAGTAGGTGTGTGGGCGATACGTAGAGGGAGAAATTGCGTCATCGTCCGTGATGCCCTAGAAGCAAGCAGAGGTTAGCGGCGGTCCAAATTTATTGGGCCGCCGCTTCTTATATCAGCGAACCGCATCGTTAGGCGCAATGTTGACATGGGTTACAGCATTAGGTGCAGTGTTTGCACCGTGGCAATTGGGATAGTGATTATCGAGCCCGCCTCTTTCATATTCGCAGTCATAGTGAAAAAGCGGATCGAACGGCCCCCCGAACCTAACGCGCGATCCAAGAAAACATGACGGTTGATGGCCGTCGCCACCCGGCCGCGCCATTCCATGCCTATTGCTACCGGGACTTATGAACCTAAGCCTGTGGTCGTCTTCGAAA
>JACZWN010000073.1 GCA_022572105.1 Pseudomonadota bacterium
GGGTCTGGCGTCCGACGCCAAGATTCTTCGCCCCCCGCGTGACCGATAGGCGCAGAGGCTTCAGACAGTCCTCGCGCACGATGGCGCCGGGATGCACCGGGTTCTTCATCGCCATGACCGGATCTCCTAATGATAATCCAGATAGTCGATCTCGACGGCGTGTCCGTCCTTGAACCGAAACGTCACCCGCCAGTTGCCCGTGACCGAGACCGCGAAATGGCCCTTCAAGGCGCCCTTGAGCGGGTGCAGCCGAAAGCCGGGCAGACCCATTCCGTCCGGCCCGCTACTCCGGTCCAGCGCGGTCAGGATTCGCGCCAGCTTCGCGACGTGGCCCGGCGCGACCTTGGCCGGGCGGCGGCCCTCGTAAAGTGCCTTCAAGCCGCGATGACGGAACGATTCGATCACGTGCCGAGTGTACGGTGTCTATCGACAGTCGTCAACAGTGGCGTCGGGGCCAAGTCTCCGAATAACAAGGGACAGTATACTATTTTTCTCTAGATTCCGAGGGCGTTCACCTGCGGGCAGTGCAGGAAAAATAGTATACTGTCCCTTGTTTTCCTGGTTCCCCCCTACTTGATCATCTCGATCAGGCCGCGGCTGGTGACCGTGAGCCCGTCCAGGCAGTCCAGCGTCTCGCCCGTGCCTTCGCTGCGGCACGACGGGATGTCGTTGATCAGGATGCGCGAGATCTCGGCGCAGGGGCGCGCGATCAGGGAGAAGCGCGCGACCGTGGTCTTGTCGCCCCTGAGCGGCGCCAGGTCGAGCAGCACCTGGCGCGCGATCACCCCGTCGCGATCGAACACGTAGAGGTCCATGCTGAAGCGGTCCAGGGTGTGCCCCAGGCGGTTTCGGACCAGAAAGGAGGCGAGGCAGGCGCCGCCGTTGTCCTCGACCTTGTTGAGCTCGATCTCGAGGCCCGGCTCGCCCGCCGGCGCCGGCGCGCCGAGGCCGGCCGCGATCGCGAGGACGAGCGCCGCCCCGGCGAGGACCGGCAGGGAGCGCCGAAACGGGGCGCGCCGAAACGGGGTGCGTCGAAGCAACAGGATGGACGCCGCCCGGGCAGTGAGGTTCATGGTCCCGATCCCCCAAACAATAACTGTTTCTTCGAAACGCGCTCCGGGTTTCGTCGGCCGAGGAGTCGCGGTCCCGCGCGATACTTAGCGCCGAAATACCGCGGTGTCGATGCGCGAGATAGTGCAGCCGCGCCGCGACTCCCGGTTCGGCGCGCGAAAGCGGCGCCGCAAAGCCGCGCGCGGGATTCATGAATCACGCGATAAACATTGTATAACCTGTTGATAAGGCGAAATGACCGTCCCGGACTCGAACGCCGGGCAAAGCCCGCCGGACGCCCCCAGACGCCCGGCGAGAGGGCGCGGCGCGGGCGTGTGGTCGAGAGCCGGCGAACCGTCCGCCGGCGCGCCGAAGCGGCTTCCGGCGCCGCCGTCTCGGCCGGCCGATTCGCCGTCTCGACCGGCCGATTCGCCGTGGTGGCCCCCTTGGTGGTCATGGGTGCGCGGGCCGTGCGATCATGCTTGTCCGGCTTGTCCGGGGCCGGGCGGGGGAGTATGCCTCCGCGGATGGCGTTGCGATTCGCCCGTTTTTTATGCCTGACCCTCGCCCTGGCCGGCACGCTGGCGATCGGCGGCGCGGCGCGGAGCGCGGCGCAACTCCGGCTCCAGACCTTCGAGCGCGACGTTCTGGTGATCGAGACCGAGGACGGCAGCCGTCACCGCTTCGAGGTCGAGCTGGCGCTCGACAACGAGCAACGCGCCCAAGGGCTGATGTACCGGCGCGACCTGGCCGACGACGCCGGGATGCTGTTCCTCTACGGCCGCGAGTGGCCGGTGTCCATGTGGATGAGGAACACCTTCATTCCGCTCGACATGCTGTTCATCGCCGGCGACGGACGCATCGTGCGGATCGTAGAGCGGACGGTGCCGCAATCGCTGGAGACGATTTCCTCGGGGCGGCCCGTGACCGGGGTGCTGGAAGTCAATGGCGGGACGGTGGCGCGGCTCGGTATTCAGCCCGGCGACCGCGTGCTGCATCGGGCCTTCGACGGCGGCTCGTGAGGGATGCCGGCGAACCCGCGCGCAAGCGGGCCCTGGCGGCGCGCGCTCCGGAACACGGAAGCTCAGGCCTCCGGATCGAGCGCGATCTTCTCCATGTTGCGCCAGCCTTCGCCGGCGGCAACCAGGCAAGACATGCCTTGGGGCGTGGTCACGATGATGGTCCAGGTGCCACCCTTGTGGTCGGTGAGCACCTCGACCAGGCCACCGGTGTTGGTCACGCCCCCGGCGACCGGAGTCTCCTGGTACTTCTTGGCGAGCAACGCGAGGACGTTGTCCCGCTCGTTACATTGAGGCTGGCCCTGGGCCATTGCGGTCGAAGCCACGAGGGCGAAGCCTACGCCTAGCGCCAATGTCTTCCACATGATTGACCTCACTGGTCAACTACACCCGGCCGAACCCACTTCGGCCACCGCCACCAGTTTCCCAGTCCAGCATGAAGATTGATTTAACAACAAATGAACCCGGCCTTAACCGCTCGTTCTATGGACGCTTCTTATAATATACGATTGTTTTCAATCGCTTAGAGCTTGCGCGCCAGCATCAGGCCGTCGCCGATGGGCACCATCGAGATGGCCACCCGCCGGTCCCGGAGCACCTTGGCGTTGAGGGCGCGAATCGCCCGGGTTTCCTCGTCCTGGCGGGACTCATCGGCGACCGCGCCGCTCCACAATACGTTGTCGACGGCGATCAGGCCGCCGGGGCGCAGCAGCTCCAGGCCGCGCTCGTAGTAGGTGTCGTAGGTCTCCTTGTCGGCGTCGATGAAGATGAAATCGAAGCCGCCGGCCGCGCCCTCGGCGAGCAAGGCGTTCAGGGTTTCGACCGCGGGCGCCAGGCGCAGGTCGATCTTGTCCGCGACCCCGGCCTCGGCCCAGTAGCGGCGCGCGATCGCGGTGAATGCCTGGCTCACGTCGCAGGCGATGACCCGGCCCTCGGCGGGCAGCGCGAGCGCCACGACAAGCGCGCTGTAGCCGGTGAAGGTGCCGACCTCGAGGGTCCGCCGGGCGCCGAGCAGCGCGACCAAGAGCGCCATGAACTGGCCCTGCTCCGGGGCGATCTGCATGCCCGCCTGGGGCAGGGCCGCGGTCTCCTCGCGCAGGCGGGCAAGCACCGCGGGCTCGCGCAAGGAAGTGGCGAGCAGGTAGTCGTAGAGACGGTCGGTCAGGTACGTGGGGCGGGCGGCCATGGTTGGCGAAAGGGACCAGCGTTTATACCAAGGAGCGGGTGAACAGGCGGCCGAATTGCGGCTGCGGGTCGTCGATCCCGGCCAGGCGCAGGCAGTGCCAGGCCATGGCGTGGTTGCTCGAGGTCACCGGCTTGCCCAGCTCGGCCTCCAGCTCGGCCACGATCTCGACCACCCTGAGCGCCGTGCAGGCGACGAAGACGGCGTCGACCCGATCGGCGCGGCCGAGCTCCAGCGCCGCCGCGCGGATCGAGGCCGGGCTGATCCGCCCGACCTTGTTGTCGTCGGGCTCGTTGAACGAGCCCATGACCGGCACCGCCACGCCGCGGTCCTGGAGGAAGCCGCGCATGGCCTGGTTGATCTCGTCCAGGTAGGGGGTGAGCAGCGCCACCCGCTTGGCCCCGAGCGCCGCCAAGGCGGCGAGCGCCCCCTTCATGGGCGAGGTGCAGGCGACCCCGGGGCGCGCCTCGTGGATCAGCTCCGCGACCTTGTCGTCGCCGATCAGCATGGCCCCGGAGGTGCAGCCGTAGGCGACCACGTCGAGCGGGATGCCGGGCAGGATCAGGCCCGCGGCCTCGGTCATGCCGGCCTCCATGGCCTTGAGGGTTTCCGGCGTGATGTTGGGGTCGTTGTAGATCCGGCTCTCGTAGAAGGCGACGCCGGGCAGGTCGAAGATCCGGCGGAACTCGTGCTCGACCGTCTGGTCGCTGGCCAGGACGATGAGCCCGATGGCCGCGCGCGCGTAGACGCCGGCGTCCAGTTCGAAGGCCATGTGCTGCTTGTTGACCGTCGGGTTGACGGCCGGGCCGCCGTCGGTCCGTTCGGCAGTCAGGGTGTCAGTCAGGGGGTCAGCCATGTCGTCCGCCCTTTCCGGTTTGGCTGGCGCCGCGCACGGCCTCAGCGCCCGGCACGGCCTCAGCGCAGGGTCATGCCGGCCAGGTCGATCGCCGGCGTGCGGCCGGCGACGAGGTCGGCCGCGATGCGCGCCGCGCCGCAGGCCATGGTCCAGCCCATGTGGCCGTGACCGCTATTGAAGTACAGGTTGGTCTGGCGGCCAAGTCCGAAGATCGGCGTGCCCTCCGGGGTCATGGGTCTGAGGCAGGCCCGGTAGGACGGCCGGTCGAAGTCGCCGCCCGCCGGGATCAGGTCCTTGACCGCGGCCAGCATGTGGCGGAAGTCGTCCGGTTTGTGGCTCAGGTCGTAGCCGGCGAACTCGGCGGTGGCGGTGATGCGCAGGCGCGCGCCCATGCGCACGTAAGCGACCAGGTTGTCCTCGTCGACGCCACCGATGCGTGGCGCCAGACCGCCGGCGGCGGCGGGGACGGTCACCGAGTAGCCCTTGATCGGATAGATCGGCAGCTTGACGCCCAACTGCCGGGCCAGGATCGGGCTATCGCAGCCCAAGGCCAGCACGTAGGCCTCGGCCTGAAACACGCCCTTGTCGGTCACCACCTTCTCGACCCGGTCGCCAGCGAGCGCGAGGCGCCGGATCGTGGTGCCGTAGTGGAAGCGCCCGCCCAGCCCCTCGCAGGCCGCCGCCAGGCCCTGGGTGAACAAGCGCGAATCGCCGCTCTCGTCGGTCGGGCAGAAGATCGCGCCGGCGAGCTTGTCCCGGGCCGGCGCCAGCGCCGGGTCGATCCGGATGGCGCGCGCGACGTCGATGACCTCCATCTCCTGGCCGTCCTCGGACAGGATCTCGGCCTTGACCGCGGCCTGCGCGAAGCGCGCCGGGTCGCGGTAGAGATACAGCAGGCCGCCGTCCTGGGCGTCGTAGGCGACCCCGGTCTCGGCCACGACCCGGTGCAGCTGGTCCTGGGAGTAGAGGCACAGGCGGTGCTTGCGCAGGGTGTTGACGCGCGCCCGCTCGGCGGTGCACTGGCGCAGGAACTTGAACGACCAGGCCCAGAGGTGCGGGTCGGGACGCAGGCGGAAGCGCAGCGCCTGGTCCGCCCGGAACAGCGACTTGAGCAGGATCCCGGGCGCCGCCGGCGAGGACCAGGCGTAGGCATGGCCGGGCGCGATCAGCCCGGCGTTGCCGGCGCTGGTCTCCTCGCCGGCGCTCTCGCGCCGCTCGACGACCGCGACCTCGTGGCCGTCCTTGAGCAGCTGGTAAGCCGTGGTGACGCCGATGACCCCGGCGCCCATGACCAGGATCTTCATGGTCCGCGCAGCCCTCAACGCGCCGCGATGACGCCGACCTCGACGCTGTACTTGGTGAAGGCGAGCTTGGCTTCGACGCAGGCGCGCGCCGGCGCCTCGCCCTCCGGCACCCAGGCGTCCCATTTCTCGTTGATGGCGTCGAAGTCGCGCATGTCGGCGAGCCAGATGGTCGCCGACAGGATCTTGGACTTGCCGCTGCCGGCCTCGGCCAGCAGGCCGTCGATGCGCTCCAGGATGTCGGACATCTGCACGCCGGCCGGCTCGCCGGCGGCATCCTGGGCGACCTGGCCGGCCAGATAGACGGTGTCGCCGTGGACGACGATCTGGCTCATGCGCGCGCCGACTTGCTTGCGTTCGATGCTCATGATGGGAAGCCCCCCTGATTAAGTTGTGTTAAGGTTGTCTGTCGAGACGGCCGCGCCGCCCGGCCCCATGAAACAGTCCGGGCGCGGCCCTGTCCAGGTCATGGACTCATTAACCGGTGTTGCGCGTGGCGATGTCCGCTTTAGCCTCAGCACCGGACCTACCCGTGAATCGGTCCAGTATGTCGGCTCCTGACTCAGGCTGTGTGAAAACTCCGATGCCGAGACCTTCCGCGCAATAATCGAATCCGGAAGGTAACGTAGGCGAATCATTATTGCGGCCGAGGCCAACTTCATGACTCAATATGTCGTCTCGGTCGCCAAAATATAGTTTTTACACAGCCTGGACCCAACTCGGACATTTGGAGCGCGATAGACACAACTCGGTTTGACTCCTAGAATTGGCTTTACTACTTTGTGAAAAGGGATGTTCATCCTTGGACGAAGAGCGGGTTCAAAGACGCCTTGCCGCGATCCTTGCAGCCGATATGGTCGGTTACTCGCGCCTCATGGGATCTGATGAGGAAGGCACTATTGCGCGCCAGAGGTCTCATCGAACCGAACTAATCGATCCCGAAATTGCCCATTGTGGCGGTCGGTTAATGATCCGGAGTTCGATAAAATATTTGGGCGTGTGAAAGCGGAGAATGTTAAGTTTAGCAGCAATCCAAACTCAGTGATTGCTGACGCCTATGACGAGAAAATCAACCACAACTATGGCGGTAGAGGGGTATATTTCAAAGATCCAAATGGACATATCCTTGAAATTTTAACCGTCGACTACGACCTCGACACAGACCCGGCTTAGCCTTCTTATTAATAAGGAATTGATAGACCCGTCCCCGCATCACAATGATTCCCGATCCGCTGGGGGCGTCGTGCTGGTCGGGCGCCAAGCTACGCCGGCTCGATTACCTTCATCGCGGTGAGGTCGCGGAGCAATCGCGTCCGATCCTCGACGGCCTTGTCCGGAAAGGCGGTCGCGATGTCGGCGCCGGAAAAGTGCTCTTGGGCGATAACCCAGGCGACCAGTCGGTCGTGGCCGGGTGGAATCGGGACTGACTGCACTTTATCTTTTAGGGTCCAGTTATTGCCGGTCTGGACCACCGAAAAGCCGTGTGTGCACACCCGATATTCGGGGGAGAGGACAGAATCGGGCAGCCGGAATCCGCCCCGGTGCTTGCGAAATTCTTGCCGGAAACGCTTGAACTTTTCGAGCGCCTTTGGGCTAGCCGATATCTCGCTCCATCGTTGGGTAAGATTCTTAATATGGTCCATAATGTCTTGATCGCCGCTGCCTGGGCCTGGCACAGTGGCCCGAAACAGGGGATCGCTGATCGCCAATTCGCGTACCAAGTCAAAAAAGTTGATCCCATAGACGGCAGTCAACCCGAAGGTCACGTGCATTGCGCTCGAGTCGCTCGCAAGCGCGTCGTGATACTGACCGCGCGGCAGGTATAAGAGGTCTCCCGGATTCATTGTTACCTCCATGAGAATCTTGCCCTTAGACCGATCGTGATGGGCTTGGTCGAAACCCTTGAATTTTGGGTGAGCGATGGGCCTGTCGACACGGGTCCGATAAATCTGCCATACCTTCTGGCCTTCCAAATGGATAGCGTAGGCATCGTGGGTATCGAAATGGGTATTGAAGGCTCGGTGCTGCCGCCAGGAGCAATAGACATTTGCATGTGCCTTGGCGCCAAGCGCGGTTTCCAGCGCATCGGCAACAGATCTCAACTCCGGGCTCAGCGCTTCCAATTCGTTGGCGACTAGGGACGCGCCTTGGCGTAGCAGGGCTGTGATTCGCACGGGGTCTGGCTGCATCGACTGGAGGTTATTCCGGTCGATGACGGGTCGACAATAATCCGGCGCCGGAATTGGTTTCGTGTCGAGCAAAAGGCGGAGCGAAAATCCGCTCCACACCGAAGACATATTCAGCAGGTCGTTGAGCGTCCGCCAGGACATGACCGAGGCAAATTTGTCCAGCGTGCCGGGGATATGGAGTGGCTTCTTGTCGTGATATTTGGCGAAGAACTCTTCGGGCGTGATCGGGTGAAGAATATCGGCGAATGTGCAGATCTTTTCGGTCATGGCGGCGCAGTCCAGGACGACGAAATCCGGCCGGACTATATCAGCAATCACCCCAAATCCAATTGATTTCTATGCCAATTATGATCCGCGATCGCGCCAATTCGGCGTCTCTCCGGCCTTGACACAAACCCGGGTTTCGGGACCGGCGTCGCGCAGCACGGTCAACAGATCGGGCAAGGCGAGCGCGACGCAGCCCTGGGTCGGCGCGTAGTCATCGCGGGCGACGTGCAGGAAGATCGCGCTGCCCGCGCCTGGGCGCAAGCTTCAGAAGACCGAGGACACCGCATGGTCAAGATCTTCGGTGAGAACTACCTGCGTTACCGGTGTCGGGTCGGCGCCTTTTTCCCGCGGCTACGGCGCCGGCCGGTGGTGTGAGGAAACGAATGCTCGAACAGGTCTCCGATTATATTTTTGATCCCCTGGTGTTCTTGGACTTGCCGCTGCCAGCCTCGGCCAGCAGGCCGTCGATGCGCTCCAGGATGTCGGCCATCTGCGCGCCGGCCGGCTCGCCGGCGGCATCCTGGGCGACCTGGCCGGCCAGATAGACGGTGTCGCCGTGGACGACGATCTGGCTCATGCGCGCGCCGCCCGGCCCCATGAAACAGTCCGGGCACGGCCCTGTCTAGGTCATGGACTCATTAACCGGTGTTGCCAGTGGCGATGTCCGCGTTAGGCCCAGCACCGGACCTACCCGTGAATCGGTCCAGTATGTCGGTTCCTGAGCCAGGCTGTTCTCTAACTCGGGGATTGGATGTCAAGCTCTCCCGTGGTGCGCCTGCCGGGTTCACGGTTCTCTCCGCAGGTGGGGCTGAGCCCTCTGCATGATGGCGTCGGAGGACGTTGGCGGATCAATGTGTGAAGCGCGCTTGCCTCGATGAGGCATCGCAAAGCCTGGATCGATCTCGCCGAAGCGACCGTGGCGGTTCACCGAGAACGTCGAATGGTGCGGAACCCTGTCCTCTAAACCCAGGCGGCAGAACCAGCGGTAGGCCAGGTTCATATGTACTTCCTGGCACAGCCGGCGCTCCGAGCGGATCGAATAGCAGTAGCCGACAATCAGCATCCGGATCAGCAGCTCTGGATCGACCGACGGGCAACCCGTGTGGCTGTAGGGAGCTATACCCGAAAGTTGGTGATGGGCTGAGATGAGGGCGGCGTATCCTGGCGATGATGGAGTCGCCATTTTCCACGAAGGAGGGATACGCCATGAGAGAGGATACAGTTGTCCAGCTTCGCCAACCAGGGACAATTTCAGAGGATCCGCTGACGGAGATTTTACGCCTTGGCGCGCGGCGCCTTCTGGCGCAGGCGGTTGAGATGGAGGTTGCGGCTTTCGTCGAGGCGCACAGTGATCTGGCGGACGAGGCCGGGCATCGCCGCATTGTCCGGCACGGCTACCTGCCGGAGCGCGAGATCCAGACCGGGATCGGGCCTGTCGCGGTGCGCTGTCCGCGTGTGCGCGATCGCGGCGCGGTCGAGGCGGGCTCTGAGATCCGCTTTTCCTCGGCGATCCTGCCGCGCTATCTCAGGCGCAGCAAGTCGCTCGAGGAACTCCTGCCCTGGCTTTACCTGAAGGGCATCTCGACGGGCGATTTCTCGGAGGCGCTGGCCGCTCTTGTGGGGTCTGAGGCGCCAGGGCTCTCGGCCTCGACCATCGCCCGCCTCAAGGAGGTCTGGCAAGGTGAGCTGGAGCGCTGGCAAGAGCGGGACCTGTCGGCCCGGCGCTACGTCTACTTTTGGGCCGATGGGATCTATTTCTCCCCCCGGCTCGATCACGACAAGCAATGCATGTGCGTGATCATCGGCGCCGACGAGCTGGGCAGGAAGGAGCTGCTGGCCATTGCCGACGGCTACCGCGAGAGCGCCCAGTCCTGGCGCGAGATCTTGCTCGATCTCAAGCGCCGCGGGCTCCAGGTCGCGCCCGAGCTGGCCACCGGCGATGGCGCGCTTGGCTTCTGGAAAGCCTTGCGCGAGGTCTACGGGACGACGCGCGAGCAGCGCTGTTGGGTGCACAAGACCGCCAACGTACTCAACAAGCTTCCGAAGTCCGCCCAGCCACGCGCCAAGCAGCACCTGCAGAACGTCTGGATGGCCGAGACCAGGGCCGACGCCGGGAAGGCCTTCGACTTCTTCCTGCAGGCCTACGGCGCCAAGTACGACAAGGCGGCAGCCTGCCTGGCCAAGGACCGCGACGTGCTGCTCACCTTCTACGACTTCCCGGCCGAGCACTGGAAGCACCTGCGCACCACCAATCCCATAGAGAGCACTTTCGCCACGGTGCGCTTGAGAACCACCAAGACCAAAGGCTGCCTCTCGCGCAAAACCGCCATGACCATGGTCTTCAAGCTGTGCCAGTCGGCGAGCAAGAAGTGGCGCCGCCTGGACGGCTCGGACCAGCTCGCCGAGATCATTCGAGGCGTCAAATTCAAGGACGGAGAAAAGCTAATCGAACGCGCCGCCTGAAACCCGCGTCACCAACTTTTGACAATAGCTCGTTGATGGCGGCGATGGAACGTCATCCGGGTGTCTCGATGTTCGGCTCCACACAAGTCGATGCCAACCATCCCAACCGTCTCGACGGCACAGGCGACGCCTTTTTTGCCGCCGGTTTTCCTTGGCGCGGCAACCATGGCCGTCCGATTTCCGAGGTGCCGCCCGAGGGCGAGACCTTTGGGCCCTGCGCCGCGGCGGCTCTGTTCCGCACCCGCGATTTCCCGGGCGCCGGCGGTTTCGACGAGCGGTTCTTCTGCTATTGCGAGGACGTCGACCTAGCCTTCCAGCTGCGGCTGTCCGGCGGCCGCTGTATTCAGGTGCGCGACGCGGTGGTCCGGGATGTGAGCTCTGGCCTCAGCGGCGCGCGCAGCGATTTCGCCCTATACCACAACGCTCGCAACCGCATCTGGACCATGATCAAGAACATGCCGTGGCCGTTGCTGATGCCGATGATACCGGCGCATGTGACGGTAACGCTGTTCATTTCCCCGACCACTCTAAGGCACGGCGGATTGGCGCCAGTCTGGTGTGGGATACCGAGATCGAGATGCTCGCAATTGCAAACTGCTTGCTCAAGAAGGAAGAATAGGATCCCGACTTCAAGCTCGACTACAAAGATGCCTTCGAGTTAGATTGAAGTGGCCTCGTGATCTTGTCTCGTCTGGCAACAGCCTTGGTACGGATGGAGCAAGGCAACCACTCAAGCGCCAAGGGCGTTGGGACCGGCCGTCTCCGAGTACCGCAGAAATTTCGGCCCCGACTATCCATGATCGATCCCGGTCATGGGAGGCTCGGCATTCCACCTGAACGATCGCCGCCAAGCTGTCCAGCGATCGCGGGTCGGGTCACGGGCTCGGGCTCTCTCTCGGCGAAACTCATAAGAGCGCGATCAAGGAGGCCGAGGCCGAGACTGAGGGGATTGAGGCGATCGAGGAAAGTGAGTGACTTTGGGGTCTACGTCATGGAACAGGGACTATGTGTATCACGGAGTGAGCGAAAAATTTTCAGGAAGGTCATCCGTTCACGCGGCGCGCGGGGCGACTTCCCGCTCGATTTTCTTGCGCAGGCTACGATCGGCGACATCGAGGTCGTGACGGGCTTGCAGGTCGATCCAGAACGCCGCGGTCGTTCCGAAATACCGCCCGAGGCGCAGCGCCGTGTCCGTCGTGATCGCACGGCGCCCGCGTACAATGTCGTTGGCCCGTGAGCGCGGTACCTTAATGGCGTTGGCAAGCTCGTAGGCGCTGAGGCCCATGGGCTTCAGGAACTCATCGCGCAGGATCTCACCCGGGTGGACCGTCGGCAACCGGCGTCCGGTAGCGACATCGGAAAAGTCCACCTGTCGGTTGTCGATGTCTTCTCGCTTGATGGTCATTGGTTCACTCCTCAATGGTAGTCGTCGATCTCGACATCCCAGGCTTCGCCATCGCGCCATGCAAAACAGATGCGCCATTGGTCGTTGACGCGGACGCTATGCTGCCCCTTTCGATCACCGCGCAATGCCTCCAGGCGATTGCCGGGCGGTATACGTAGATCGTCGAGTTGCGATGCCGCGTCGACCGCCAGGATCTTCGCCCGAGCCCGCTTCTGGATTTGAGCAGGCAGGCCGCGAACGACATAGCCGGCGAAGATGGCCGCGGTTCGCTTGTCGGCGAAACGCTTGATCGTGATAAAGCGTACCGAAAAACAGTACGCATGTCAATTGTGACGTCCCGCTGACCTGCTCCCCGAAAACGCGACTCATCGATATTCAATGCGGGGACTATCTGGGCGAGGACGACATCGAACGCTTCGACGATATCTACGGTCGGATGGACGACTGATGCCGCCGCCGGTCGCCGCGGAGCTTCGGCCCATTACATCCGTTATGTCCAGCCTCGCGCCATGGGCCGCAAGGTGAGTGACGAATGGACCGTGCCCCTCTGCGCCACCCACCACCGTGCCCTCCACACCGTTGGCGATGAGGAGAAGTGGTGGAAGGAACGTGGTTGACCCGATCATCCACGCCGAGCAACTATGGTTGGAGAGGCGAGGAGGGGGCGTCCATAGTCCCAGCAGAGCTCGGGAGCTGATAAGTCCGACACCGATCTAGCGGTCCGGATAGGCGTGTTCGCATTGGCCCTTTGCGGCCGGCATTTCCGCCTTGAGTTCTTGGGTGCGTCTATTCGTCTCGTTCAGGGATGGCCGTGCCCAGGGGAAGTCCTCCTCCTTGGTCAGCAGATGCCAGACGAGAACCGCGAGCTTGCGCGCGGTGACCACGGCGGCGATCTGCTCGCCGCGCGCGAGAACGTCGGCCAGTTCCTCAAGAGTGGCCTCGGAGATGAGAAGCTGGATTAAGCAACCTGATGTCTGGAAATTCGGATTTTCTCTGATCAGTCATCTTCGGTTTTCCAAGTGATATATGGCTTATCGGTGGTTAGCCATTTTTCGTCGATCTCGACGAGGATGGCGGTCACCAGCCGTTCGAGCGAGGCCTCATTGGGAAAGACCCGGATCTTTTGGGTGCGGCGCTTGATCTCCTGCTGGATGGCGCGCTCCATGGGGTTCGAGGTTCGCATGCGCTTGTGGTGGCGCTCGGGCAGGGAGAAGACGGCGAGGCCCTCGGGGATCGCCGTCTCAAGCCAATCGGCGAGCTTGAGTGCTGGCTCGCGATAGTGTTCCACCAGCTGGCGCAGCTCGGCCTCTGCGGCCTTGATGTCGCGGGCATTCCAGACCCGGCGCAGCTCCTTGCCGATGGCCTTGCGGATGGTGAGTTTGGGGGCGTGATGGATGGCGTTCCGGGCCAGGTGGAATTGGCATCGCTGCCAGATGGCGCCGCCCAGGACCGCCTTGCGCGCGGCCCCGAGACCCGGATGATCGTCGGAGACGATGAAGGCGACGCCCCGCATGCCGCGCTTGACGAGGCTATCCAGGAAGGCGCGCCAGTGTACTTCGGCCTCCGAGATGGCGCAGGAGACGCCGAGCACCCGGCGGCGCTGGTCGGGGCCGATACCGATCGCCGAGAGCACGGCGGCATCGCGCACCACGCCGCCGTCGCGGACTTTCTCGTAGCGCGCGTCGAGAAGCAGGTAGCGGATCTCGCCCAGGGGCCGGTTGCGCCAGGCTTCCAGTTCCTCATCCAAGAGCTTGGCGGCGCGGCTGACCTGGCTCGATGACAGGCTCTCCAGGCCGAACTCCCGCATCACCGCTTCGACATCACGGGTGGAGACGCCTTTGATGTACATCTCAGCGACCGCCAGCATGACCGCGCGGCAGGAGCGCCGACCGCGCTCCAGAGCCTGCGGGTAAAAGGGTTCCTCATGACCGGCAGTCTTGGGAACCTCGACTGTCACCGTACCGGCCAGGGTGTCGATCTTCTTAGATCTGGTGCCGTTGGCGTATCCGCGGCGCTCGGGCGTGCGCTCATAGTGACCGGCACCCAAGAACCTCTCGCGCTCGATCCGCATGGCAAAATTGAACAGCCCTGCGAAAACCGAGGCCATTTCCTCGGTGCCGCTTTCGATCAGTTGTTCCATCAAGGCCTCAAGGGCATTATCCTGGTCTCTCCGCATGCCGGTTCTCCATGGCTGTTTGGTCGCGTTCATGGAAAACCAAGATGACGGATCGCCCCGCGCCGGGGCATGCCCCAGCGCGGGGCTCAAACAAATTTCCAGACCTCATGGTACACAAGCTCCGGAATGATCAGCGCGCCCGACGAGAGGCTCAAATACCTTCAGCGCAAGCTCGCCGACAAGCTCACCGAGCTCTATCGGCCGCGCAATCCAGTCCACGGTTTCGTCCCTGAGCGATCGATCAAGACCAATGCGCTCGCCCACTTGCACCGGCGCTTCGTCATCAATATCGACCTCGAGGATTTCTTCCCCACAATCACGCAGAACCGGGTCGAGGGTCTGCTATCATCATTGGGTATTGACGCTCGCGTCGCCGAAATCATCGCGCATATCTGCTGCAACAATAGGCATCTTCCCCAGGGCGCGCCGAGCAGTCCGGTGCTTTCAAATATGATCTGCTTCCGCCTCGACAAGAAGCTAATGGGCATCGCCAAGGAGACGCGCTGCATCTATACGCGATACGCCGACGACAT
>JACZWN010000252.1 GCA_022572105.1 Pseudomonadota bacterium
CACCGGCGACCCGCACGATCCGGTCGGCGGCCGCCTGGGGGAGGGCGCCATGCGCGGCATGGGCGAGCACAAGGGCTCGGGCCTGGCGCTGATCTGCGAGATGCTGGCCGGCGCGCTCACCGGCTCGGGCTGCGCCGGTCCGGCGAAGCGCCGCATCGCCAACGGCATGCTGTCGATCTATCTGTCGCTCGAGGCCTTCACCGGGGACCACGACTTCGCGGCCGAGGCCAGGCGGTACCTGGACTTCTTCACCAGCGCCCGGCCGGCCGTGGCCGGCGGCGAGGTCCTGGTCCCGGGTCAGCCCGAGCAGCGGAACCGGACGCAACGCCTGGCCGAGGGCATCGAAGTGCCCGGCGACGCCTGGGCCGACATCCGCGCCGCCGCCCTGGACGCCGGCCTGAGCCAAGCCCGCATCGACGCCGCGACCGAAGCCTGAACCGGGCCGACCGGGACCCCGGAACCGCGCGCAACCGTGGCCCCATATCGTGGAATCACGCGCCGTCCAAGCGCCGCCGGGCGGCGCGGCTCACGGTGCTGTAGTGGACGCCGAAGCGGCGGCCCGGATCAGCTCGGCTGGGCGATGCCGCCGCGTAGCGCGCCGGCCGCGATCGCGCCCCACAGGACCTCGTGGCCCTTGGGCAGCGGCCGGCTATCGGGCATGGACAGCCACAACCGCAGCAGCAGCCTGTCGTGGCCGGCCTCGTCGTCCTCATAAGCGCTGCGCGCGTGATAGATCACGTGGTTGTTGAGGAACTGCATGTCGCCGGGCTCGAAATGGGCCTGGACGCAGAGCTCCTCGCCGACCTCGTGCAGCAGGTCGAGCGCCTCGACCTGGCGCGCGCTGAGCGGCGGCACGCCGGGCGCCGAGGGCGCGGTCTCGATGAAGGTGCGTGAGTACTGGGTCGTGAAATAGCCCCGTTCGACCGCGAACACGGGCAGGGCGTAGGCCTTGGCCGCGCCGCCCTTCTCCTCGCCGACGCGGCAGCGGTAGTAATCGCCGTAGAGCACCTCCAGGAGGTCCGGGCGGCGCGCCAGGATCTCGTTGTGGATCGAGACCGCGCTGACCGCCTTGCTGATGCCGCCCGCCTTGGCCGGGCGCGCGCACAGGAGCGCGGTCACATCGCAGCGGTCGGTGTGGAACCTGAGCGGGCCGCTCGAGCGCGCTTTCGAGCGCGAGGAGCGCGGAAAATCGAGGCTCGGGTCCGGCTTGAACGCCTCGCGCACGGCGCCGAAGGCGCGGACCTCGTCGCGCACCTCGCCGATCAGCTCGCCGTCGGCGTTCTGATAGCGCGCGGTCCCGAGGTGGGTGCCGATGCCCCAGAAGATCCTGCGCAGGTCGTCCTCGTCGTAGCGCGCGACCGGCAGCCCACGCAGGCGCACGAAGCCGCGGCCGTGCTCGATCTCGCGGCCGACCTCGGCCAGCGTCGCGCCGAAATGGGGCAGCGGGAAGTCGGCGCGGGTGATCTCGGGCCAGGAAAGCCCGCGCGCCTTGACGCCGCCGAGCGCCGCGTCGATCTCGTCCAGCGCGCCCTCGGGCAGCGGCCGGATCCAGTCACGTTCGGCAAGCTCGACGCCGCGCCAGGCGAAGGGCCCGATGATCGGCCGCCGCACCGGCGATGCCTCTTGCGTGCCGGTGGTGTCGGTCGTGCCGGTCGCATCGCTCATGATCGCACCCGTATCTTGTCGGGGTCGTAGAAGGGGAAGCGTACCACGGTAGCCGGGATGCGCTTCTGGTGGCCGTCGATCTTGCCGACCTCGACCTCGCTGCCGAGTTCGGCATAGTTCACGTCCATGCGGCAGAGCGCAATGTTTTTGCCGAGCATGGGCGAGCGCGTGGCGCTGGTGACGACGCCCACTTGGGCGCGCCCGGCGCGCACGCAGTCGCCGTGGGCGGCGGGCTCGTTGCCCGCGAGCTCGAGGCCGACCAGCACCCGTTGCGGGTTCGCCTTGCGCTTGATCAGCGCGTCGCGGCCGATGAAATCCTCGTCGTTCTTGAGCGCGACCGTAAAGCCGATGCCGGCCTCGAAGGGGTCGGTCTGGTCGCAGAACTCAGTGCCGCCGGCGATCAGCCCGGCCTCGATGCGCAGGATGTCGAGGGCGTCGAGCCCCAAGGGCGCCAGCCCGTGCGGCGCGCCGGCCTGCCAGATCGCGTCCCAAACGCCGGCGCCGTCCTTGGGATGGCACCAGACCTCGTAGCCGAGCTCGCCGGTGTAGCCGGTGCGCGAGACCACCACCGGAATGCCGTCGAAGCCGCCGATGCGTCCGACCGCGAAGCGGAACCAGCCGAGCTCCTCCAGATCCGGCCGGTCCGGCGCGGACCAGACGATCTCTTTCAGGATCTCGCGGCTCTTGGGACCCTGGACCGCGAGGTTGTGCAGTTGATCGGTCGAGGACTTGACCCAGACCTTGAGGCCCATCTTCTCGGCCTGCTCGCGCAGCCAGACGCCGCAGTAGTCGTCGCCGCAGGTCCAGCGGAAGTTGTTCTCGCCCAGGCGGAACAGGGTGCCGTCGTCGATCATGCCGCCGGTGTCGTAGCACATGGCCGAATAGCTGACCTGGCCGACCGAAAGCCGGCGCACGTCGCGGGTGAGGGTGCGCTGCATCAGCTCCTCGGCATCGGGACCGAGCACCTCGAACTTCCTGAGCGCGGAGAGGTCGAGCACCACGGCGCGTTCGCGGCAAGCGGTGTACGCGTCGATAGTGCCGGTGCCGGTGAAGCCGGTGGGCAGCCAGAAGCCGCGGTACTCGGCGAACTGGCGGGTCAGCTTCGAGGTTCGGGAATGGAAGGCGGTCTCGCGGGTCATCTGCGGCTCCGCGTCGGCTGTGATGCGGGTGGCGATGGATTTCGAGAACAGATTCTCGGCGGGATAGACCCGCAAGTGGATATCGGTCGGGTTCCAGGCGTTGGCGGCGTCGATGTCGTCGGGACAGGCCGAGGACGCGCAGACCAGGTCCTTGAAGCTGCGCAGCAGCACGTAATCGCCCGGCCGCGACCAGGGCTCGTCGAGGGTGAGCGCGTTGGCCTCGTCGATGCGCGTGTTGAAGAACAGATTGACCGCCGGCCAGCCGCGGCGCGGCGCGACCCCGTAGGGCTCGAGCGCCCGGCTGAAGTTGTCCGAGCAGTTGGCGTGGCCCGGATAGCCCATGTCCTCGTAGTACTTGGCGGTGCAGGCCAGGCCGAAGGTATCGTGCCGGCCGCAGAGGTCGCGGATCACCTCGACCAGGGGCTGCATGTCCCGGTCGTAGTACTTGGACGCCAGGCCCGGGCCCGGATAGGCGGCGCCCATGAGCGTCCGGGTCGTGGTCACGTCCAGCTCGCGCTCGACGCCGCGCTGCAGCCGGGCCGCGTCGAAACACTGGAAGTCGGAGCACTGGCGCCCGGCCACGTCGATGATCTGGATATACTCGCCGGCCTTGACCTCGTAGGCCTGGGCGGTGGCGCGGTCGATGCGGACGTCGAGGCGCGGCTCGGCGAGCGGCTCGGGCAGGGGCGGCGGCGCTTTCGGGTCGAAGCGGGCGCGCCGGATTACGACCCGAAGCTCGCTCGGTGGATCCTGGGCCTCGACTCCCATGGGCCCGCCGGGCGCGGCGACCAGGCAGAGCGCCTCGGCCTCGGCCTCGAAGGACACTTCCTCGCCGGCCGGCGTCTCGGCGCCGAACAGCGTCACTGCCCGGGCCCCG